>NZ_RHJO01000011.1:0-2165 GCF_004211985.1 Escherichia sp. E10V10
ATCAGCGTCTGCGCCGTCGCCGCACCTGATGTGGGGTAAGAGAGTTCTCCTGCTTCGACAAACTTCAGGTCAAAGCGGACAATACGCCCTTCACTTTTCGATGTGCTGACCCGAACTTCCCCGTCAACACAGACTTTCAGCTCACCGTATGTCGGATGGACAAGCGTGCCGGGACCGGGTTTATTCAGTGCGTCAATCAGGCGATCGCGCTGGTCAAAGCAGTCATCTCCCACCACATAAGCCGTGATGGACGGGCGGAAAGTGACTTTTCCCAGATCTTCGGTATAGGGTTTGTCGCGGTTCGGGTATTCGTGCGTTTCCACACGGCGACCTGTTCCCGCACTTTCTTCTTCGACCTTAAACGGCACGCCGCGAAATGACGCGTCCTGAAGCCTGTCTTTCCACGTCATATATACTCCGAAAATTAAAAAGCCACCTATTAGAAGGTGGCCTTGTAATGAATTTTATTAATTAGCGAGTCAGAAACAATGAATCTTTATACTTTTGCTGTTGTTCATTTAAATACTTAGCTGTTTCATCGCTGGCAAATGGAAATATTACCGTATTTTTAGGCATGGTAATTTCTTTTTTGTCCAGCGTCAGAGTAAACATAGGAACATACTGAGCAGAGTAACGCACCGCAGAAACGAGCTCTAGTTTAGACTCTTCAACAACACTTAAATTATCCAGGCTAACTTTCTCTTCATCTTTTTTCTTTGACGCATTTAAAGTTTTTATTACTTTATTTAATTTCTCCTGAAAATCCTCCTTAAAGTTTTCAGGATTGCCGTCGACAACAAGAATCTGTTCACCCTGATTATCTGGAAAAATAATCTTTGCACTTATCAATTTATTTTCTTTATAAACATCACCAAGTTTTATGGCTCCTCCAGATAACTGAATAATATGTTCATCTTTAAAGGAGATGTTGCCAGAGATTATGAGAGATGAAAAAACAGCCGCTGCTCCAAGAATTACACTTGCTGTGATATAGCCTTTCATTTTTCGCCTATTAACATTTTTCTAAATGTGCATTAATTCTATCACTCTATTTATGACTTACAACCAGCAATACCTGTGAGGGGAATCCTGGCTACCAAAATCGGGTATAGCCAACATCGTGATTTATATCAATGCCACTGGAGCGTGTTTCCGTAACCCGCATACCTGATGGCATATTTATAAATGATACCTTGATCTCACCATCAACTTTTGGCGCGGTAGCTTTATTAATCATGAAAGGATTCGGGCCTGTGGCACCGGAGGCGTTGTTTGCCTGAGCCGGATCCACCTCCGGATAAGGAGTGTATCCCCGTGGCGGTATTCCCGTCCCATAAGCATCATAAGCACCCGCGCCCCACTGCGCCGAGTTAATGGCATCGACCGTGTCACCGGAACTGTCGGTAAACCACTCAATAATTGGCTTCAGCTTATCCCACATATCCTGAAACCACTTAACAACCGGTCCCCAGTTATTGATCACCATCCCCAGCGGCGACCAGGCAAAAACCTTCTTCAGAAGTTCCCAGCCAGCCTCAAAATAAGGACTAATGGTTTCCCAGAGCTTCTTGAAATAAGGTCCGACAACATCCCAGTTAGTGATAATTAATCCCGCAGCCAGGGCTATCGCCGTCGCAATCATGCCAATCGGCGTCATCGACATAATCCTGCTGACAATACTGATGGCACCGCCAACGCCCATCAATCCCAGTTTCAGAATCGCAAGACCGGCAGCAAGCCCGACGACGCCGCGAATAACCCGGGGATTTTCATCCGCAAACTTCGTGAATTTTTCCCCCAACTCCCCCAGCCATTGCGTGATATTTTTGGCGTCACCAGAAAATGCGCCGCCAATAGCCGCAAGGCCGTTAGTTGCGGTCCCCGTCATTGCCTCCCACAGGTTGGACAGCGTACCAAGCTGGGCCTGAACACGTTTATTCAGGCTGGCCTGTTTATTCATCTTCTGCTGGATCTGATCGTAGCCATCCTTTCCTTTATCGATTAGTGCATTGACCACCTGAAGGGTTTCGGCATCATCACCAAATATTGCCTTAAGTACACCTGTTCGCTTAACGTCGGTCAGTTTTCGCAGCTTTGCCAGTTGCCTGAACATGTTATCAAGACCGCCAAAACTCCCTTTGCCGTCAGTAAAATCGAGCTGTACC
>NZ_RHJO01000012.1:0-1977 GCF_004211985.1 Escherichia sp. E10V10
GGTACAGCTCGATTTTACTGATGGCAAAGGGAGTTTTGGCGATCTTGATAACATGTTCAGGCAACTGGCAAAGCTGCGAAAACTGACCGACGTTAAGCGAACCGGTGTACTTAAGGCAATATTTGGTGATGATGCCGAAACCCTTCAGGTGGTCAATGCCCTGATCGATAAAGGAAAGGATGGCTACGATCAGATCCAGCAGAAGATGAATAAACAGGCCAGCCTGAATAAACGTGTTCAGGCTCAGCTTGGTACGCTGTCCAACCTGTGGGAGGCAATGACGGGGACCGCAACTAACGGCCTTGCGGCTATTGGCGGCGCATTTTCTGGTGACGCCAAAAATATCACGCAATGGCTGGGGGAGTTGGGGGAAAAATTCACGAAGTTTGCGGATGAAAATCCCCGGGTTATTCGTGGCGTCGTCGGGCTCGCTGCCGGTCTTGCGATTCTGAAACTGGGATTGATGGGCGTGGGCGGTGCCATCAGTATTGTAAGCAGGATTATGTCGATGACGCCGATTGGCATGATTGCGACGGCGATAGCCCTGGCTGCGGGATTAATTATCACTAACTGGGATGTTGTCGGACCTTATTTTAAGAAGCTCTGGGAAACCATTGGTCCTTATTTTGAGGCTGGCTGGGAACTCCTTAAGAAAGTTTTTGCCTGGTCGCCGCTGGGGATGGTGATCAATAACTGGGGGCCGGTTGTTAAGTGGTTTCAGGATATGTGGGACAAGCTGAAGCCAATTATTGAGTGGTTTACCGACAGTTCCGGTGACACGGTCGATGCCATTAACTCTGCGCAGTGGGGCGCGGGTGCTTATGATGCTTATGGGACGGGAATACCGGCGCGGGGATACACACCTTATCCGGCGGTAGATCCGGCTCAGTCAAACAACGCCTCCGATGCCACAGGCCCGAATCCCTTCATGATTAACAAAGCTTCTGCGCCAAAAGTTGATGGTGAGATCAAGGTCTCTTTTGTGAATTCGCCTCCGGGTATGCGGGTTATGGAAACGCGATCCAGCGGTTTTGATATAAATCACGATGTTGGCTATACGCATATTGGTAGATGACGGAACCAGATATAATTTGTCTTCGAGTCTGTTATCAACTGAAGGGAAATCTATGGGTCTGTTACATGCCATTATAGGTAATGCCGGTGAAATTAATGCATCAGATGCACAACAGGAATTAGGGGCTGTTTTAGGTGAGGGAGAAAATGTCGAACTTGCCTATAAACTCATTCGTGACCAAATTATTCTGACTAACAGAAGGTTAATTTTTATTGATAAGCAGGGTGTCACAGGGAAAAAAGTTGAGTATCGTTCGATTCCATATAAATCTGTGACAAACTTTTCTATTGAAACCGCTGGGCATCTTGATCTTGATGCTGAAATGAAGATATGGATTTCTGGTATTGCAGAACCGATAAAAAAACAGTTCAGTAAAGGAGCAAACATTTATAAATTGCAGGCCCATCTGGCTCAAAAAATAGCAGGGTAAACCTTACATCAATTTATGTCTTTCATGCCCACTTCGGTGGGCTTTTTTATATCCGGAGTTTATATGACGTGGAAAGACAGGCTTCAGGATGCGTCATTTCGCGGCGTATCGTTTAAGGTTGAAGAAGAAAGTGCGGGAACCGGTCGCCGTGTGGAAACACACGAATACCCGAACTGCGACAAACCCTATACCGAAGACCTGGGGAAAATCACTTTCCGCCCGTCCATCACGGCTTATGTGGTGGGAGATGACTGCTTTGACCAGCGCGATCGCCTGATTGACGCGCTGAATAAACCCGGTCCCGGCACGCTTGTCCACCCGACATACGGTGAGGTGAAAGTCTGTGTTGACGGGGAAGTTCGGGTCAGCACATCGAAGAGTGAAGGGCGTATTGTCCGCTTTGACCTGAAGTTTGTCGAAGCGGGAGAACTCTCTTACCCCACATCAGGCGTGGCGACGGCGCAGACGCTGA
>NZ_RHJO01000013.1:0-93453 GCF_004211985.1 Escherichia sp. E10V10
TTGGTATTCATTTTTCGTCTTTCGACGTTAAGAATCCGTATCTTCGAGTGCCCACACAGATTGTCTGATAAATTGTTAAAGAGCAGTGTCGCTTCGCTTTTTCTCAGCGGCGCGGGGTGTGCATAATACGCTTTCCCGCTACAGAGTCAAGCATTTTTTTGCTTTTCTCTGCCGGAATTCTCAGGAGAATCCCGCTGACCCGGCGGCGTGTTTGCCGTTGTTCCGTGTCAGTGGTGGCGCATTATAGGGAGTTATTCTGAGCTGACAAGAGGAAATTTAAAATAATTTTCCGAATGCGCGTTTTTTATTCTTTATGCTTATTTCGACGCCGATCTGTTGGTTAATTGAGCTATTTCTCGGGCAAAATTCGCGACCTGCTCCCAATCGGTATAAACAACCTCTTTGCGCGTATCAGTTTCTCCGCCTGACATCTTCATAATCAGCTTGATCATAAAGCGGTCGTACCAACGATAGCGTGGATAACGCAGCGCCCCGGCAATAACGGCACAGCGATCGGGGCGCCATTGTGAACTCATCAGAAACTTTCGTGCGTAGCTGTTGGTCTGCACAGTCCGCTTCTCCGGCTTGCGTGCCACCAGGTTGACGGAGTAAAAGGCGCTCGGCATTGAGTTCAGCCGGGTGGCGTGCTTTTTGACAAATGCCTGGAACGCAGAATGGTAATGACCGTAGCGAATAGAAGCGCCAATCACCACGCGATCGTAGTTTTCCCATTGTGGTTCTTCAATGCGGTGCACATTAGCGACATCCGCCTGGATCCCCAGTTCTTTCAGTTCCGAAGCCAGGTAGGAGGCAATCTCGCGCGTTTGTCCGTCCCTTGTTGAGAAAAGAATTAATGTTTTCACGTATTACTCCATCATTCACGCCAGAAAGTCGGGGTAAAGAGCACCAGCAATGTAAAGACCTCAAGACGACCAAACAGCATGTTGGCAATCAGGATCCATTTAGCCACCGGGTTCATGCTGGTAAAGTTATCAGCAACCACGCCAAGCCCAGGCCCCAGGTTATTCAATGTCGCAACAACCGAGGCAAAGGCAGAAAAGTCATCCACGCCCGTGGCGATTATCGCCAGCATACTGACAATAAACACTAATGCATAGGCGGAGAAAAATCCCCAAACGGCTTCGAGGATACGTTCCGGCAGTGCACGGTTCCCCAGCTTAATGCTGTAGACGGCGTTCGGATGCACCAGTCGTTTCAGCTCACGGTTCCCCTGCTTAAACAGCAGCAGGATGCGGATCACTTTCAGGCCACCGCCCGTTGACCCGGCGCAACCGCCGATAAAAGCTGAACATAAAAGCAACACCGGCAAAAAGAGCGGCCAGCGGGCAATGCTGTCAGTCGTAAACCCGGCGGTTGTCGCCATCGACACCACCTGGAAAAACGCCTGGTTAATTGTCATCAGCGCTGAACTGTAGACATTATGAAACCACAGCACGAGGGTACAAATAACCACCAGCGTAAACTGTACGCCGATAAACATGCGAAATTCCGGATCGCGCCAATAAACCTTCAGACTACGCCCACTTAACAGCGAAAAGTGCAGACCGTAGTTACAGCCGGAGATCAGCAGGAAGATAGCAATGATGGTGTTAATGGTCGGGCTATCGAAATAGCCAACGCTGGCATCATGAGTCGAGAAGCCGCCAATAGCGATTGTCGCAAAGCTATGACCGATGGCATCAAAGGCATCCATTCCAGCAAACCACAGCGCCAGTGCACAGGCGACGGTCAGCAAGACATAAATCAACCACAGGGTTTTCGCCGTTTCCGCAATTCGCGGACGCATTTTGTTATCTTTCAGTGGGCCGGGCATTTCCGCGCGATAGAGCTGCATCCCACCCACGCCGAGGATAGGCAGTATCGCAACCGCCAACACGATGATCCCCATCCCGCCAAACCATTGCAGCATCTGGCGATAAAAGAGGATGGCATGAGGGAGTGAATCCAGCCCCACCAGCGTAGTGGCCCCCGTGGTGGTCAGGCCGGAGAAAGATTCAAAAAACGCATCGGTAATCGTGAGGTTCGGGCTTTCCGAAAAGATAAAAGGGAGCGCACCGACGCTACCCAGCACGGTCCAGAACAGCACCACTATCAGAAACCCCTCACGGGATTTCAGTTCGCCCTTCTCTTTACGGTTCGGCCACCACAGCATAGAGCCAATGGCGAGGGCGACAAAAAAGGTCTGGGTAAAAGCGCGGCCCGCTCCATCCCGGTAGATAAGTGCTACCAGTCCAGGAATAATCATCGTCCCTGAAAATAAGATGACCAGTAGTCCAACGATTCGGGTAATGGCGCGAAAATGCATCTCTGCCGCTTCCTTAGTTCTGCAAAACGAAGTGGGGATTATTCTTCAATCGCTAACAATTGCAATGAACCACGGCTAAAATCCGCCAGCTTTGCGGAAAATTCAGCCACTTTCGCCGCCGGAAGCGCCACCCGCAGCAAAACGAATGCCTGATAATCACTGTTGATAATTTTGCCGTCACACTGCCCCAGCAACGCTTCAATGCCGGTTAACTGACTATATTCACATTGCAAAGTATATTCGGTTAATGGCGTCTTGCGTTGGGTCGTTAGCTGGCGCAGCGCCTGATTCACGCCGCCGCCATACGCTTTCACTAACCCACCAGTGCCAAGCAATATGCCGCCGTAGTAGCGCACCACCACAGCGGTAATTTCCCCGACGCCGCTGCCCATTAGCTGGGCGAGCATCGGTTTACCTGCCGTTCCCGCCGGCTCCCCGTCGTCAGAGAAACCCAGCTGTTGAGAATCGTCCGGCGCACCCGCCACCCACGCCACGCAATGGTGGCGGGCATCGGGGTGTTCTGCCCGCACCGATTCAACAAACGCTTTCGCCGCCTCAACGCCATCGGTATGCGCCAACATCGTTATGAAGCGGCTCTTTTTGATCTCTTCAACGACCGTGACCGGTGCCGCAGGAATTAACCAGCTTTCCATCACGCCAGTTTCAGATCCCGGGTCATGTTTTCCACGCTGTTTTCGTGGATCACCACGTTGTCTTCGATACGAATGCCGCCGAACGGTTTCAGTGCTTCAATTTTCTGCCAGTTGAAGTGTTTGCTGAATTGCCCTTCACGCCACGGTGCCAGCAGCGATTCGATGAAGTAGATACCCGGCTCAATGGTTAACACCATGCCCGGCTGGAGAATACGGGTGCAGCGCAGGTACGGATATTTTGCCGGTGCCGCGAGGTGCGTACCGCTATCATCCTGCATAAAACCGGCTACGTCATGCACCTGCAGGCCCAGCGGATGGCCGATACCGTGCGGCATAAACGGTCCGGTGAGATCGTTTTCGACCATCGCTTCTTCACTCATATCGGTGATGATTTGATGTTTACGCAGCAGTTTGGCGATGCGCTGATGGAACTGGATGTGGTAATCCACATAGCTGACGCCCGCTTTCATGGTGGCGATCAGCGCCAGTTGTTCATCATTTACGTCTTTCACCAGCTGTGCGTAGTCGTTGTCACTTTTTGCCGACCAGGTACGGGTCAGGTCAGCCGCATAGCCGTTATATTCGGCCCCGGCATCCAGCAGGAAGCTGCGCATCTCTTCCGGTGCCTGATGATCCAGTTTGGTGTAATGCAGCACCGAAGCGTGTTCGTTAAGCGCCACAATGTTGCTATAAGGTACGTCGGTATCACGATGACCGGTCGCGGTCAGATAGGCAATGTTGATATCGAACTCGCTCATGCCAGAACGGAACGCTTCTTCTGCCGCGCGATGACCGTTAACCGCCATTTTCTGCGCTTCACGCATACAGGCCAGTTCGTACTCGGTTTTGAAGGAGCGGTAGTAATGCAGGTAGTCGATAACCCCTTTCGGGTTGATGTTGCTGGCCTCAATACCCAGTTGCAGCGCACGTTCCGGCACCGGACCGATATAACCGATATTGCCGCGCGCAGCAGGCAGCAGGCTACCAATGCCATCGGCTTTCGGCAGCGCGATCACTTCCACATCTTCAGTCCAGAAGGAGGTCGGCAGCGGTTCGACGTTGTGCCAGTAATCAACCGGCAGATAGAACCACAGTTTCGGCTTGTTCACGCCATCCACAAGCAACCAGCAGTTTGGCACCTGAGTTACCGGCACCCACGCTTTGAATTGTGGGTTCACTTTAAACGGGTAGGGATGATCGTCGAGAAAAACATTGAACAGCTCGCCGGAGTGAATAAGTAACGCATCCAGCTTGAAGCGCGCCAGCGCATCGCGAGTCCGTTCTTGTAAGGTAGCTATATGATTTTTATAGAGCGAGGCCAGTGATTCCATTTTTTACCCTTCTGTTTTTTTGACCTTAAGTCTCCGCATCTTAGCACATCGTTCATCCAGAGCGTGATTTCTGCCGAGCGTGATCAGATCGGCATTTCTTTAATCTTTTGTTTGCATATTTTTAACACAAAATACACACTTCGATGCATCTGGTACGACCAGATCACCTTGCGGATTCAGGAGACTGACATGCTTTACAAAGGCGACACCCTGTACCTTGACTGGCTGGAAGATGGCATTGCCGAACTGGTATTTGATGCCCCAGGTTCAGTTAATAAACTCGACACTGCGACCGTCGCCAGCCTCGGCGAGGCCATCGGCGTGCTGGAACAGCAATCAGATCTAAAAGGGCTGCTGCTGCGTTCGAACAAAGCAGCCTTTATCGTCGGTGCTGATATCACTGAATTTTTGTCCCTGTTCCTCGTTCCTGAAGAACAGTTAAGCCAGTGGCTGCATTTTGCCAATAGCGTGTTTAATCGCCTGGAAGATCTGCCGGTGCCGACCATTGCTGCCGTCAACGGCTATGCGCTGGGCGGTGGCTGCGAATGCGTGCTGGCGACCGATTATCGTCTGGCGACGCCGGATCTGCGCATCGGTCTGCCGGAAACCAAACTGGGCATCATGCCGGGCTTTGGCGGTTCTGTACGTATGCCACGTATGCTGGGCGCTGACAGTGCGCTGGAAATCATTGCCGCCGGTAAAGATGTCGGCGCGGATCAGGCGCTGAAAATCGGTCTGGTGGATGGCGTAGTCAAAGCAGAAAAACTGATTGAAGGGGCGATGGCGATTTTACGCCAGGCCATTAACGGCGACCTCGACTGGAAAGCGAAACGTCAGCCGAAGCTGGAACCGCTAAAACTGAGCAAGATTGAAGCCACCATGAGCTTCACCATCGCTAAAGGGATGGTCGCACAAACAGCAGGGAAACATTATCCGGCCCCCATCACCGCAGTAAAAACCATTGAAGCTGCGGCCCGTTTTGGTCGTGAAGAAGCATTAAATCTGGAAAACAAAAGTTTTGTCCCGCTGGCGCATACCAACGAAGCCCGCGCACTGGTCGGCATTTTCCTTAACGATCAATATGTAAAAGGCAAAGCGAAGAAACTCACCAAAGACGTTGAAACCCCGAAACAGGCCGCTGTGCTGGGCGCAGGCATTATGGGCGGCGGCATCGCTTACCAGTCTGCGTGGAAAGGCGTGCCGGTTGTCATGAAAGATATTAACGACAAGTCGTTAGCCCTCGGCATGACTGAAGCCGCGAAACTGCTGAACAAGCAGCTTGAGCGCGGCAAGATCGATGGTCTGAAACTGGCTGGCGTGATCTCCACGATCCACCCAACGCTCGACTACGCCGGGTTTGACCGCGTGGATATTGTGGTAGAAGCGGTTGTCGAAAACCCGAAAGTGAAAAAAGCCGTACTGGCAGAAACCGAGCAGAAAGTACGCCCGGATACCGTGCTGGCGTCTAACACTTCAACCATTCCTATCAGCGAACTGGCCAACGCGCTGGAACGCCCGGAAAACTTCTGCGGGATGCACTTCTTTAACCCGGTCCACCGAATGCCGTTGGTGGAAATTATTCGCGGCGAGAAAAGCTCCGACGAAACCATCGCGAAAGTCGTCGCCTGGGCGAGCAAGATGGGCAAAACGCCGATTGTGGTTAACGACTGCCCCGGCTTCTTTGTTAACCGCGTGCTGTTCCCGTATTTCGCCGGTTTCAGCCAGTTGCTGCGCGACGGCGCGGATTTCCGCAAGATCGACAAAGTGATGGAAAAACAGTTTGGCTGGCCGATGGGTCCGGCATACCTGCTGGATGTCGTGGGGATTGATACCGCGCATCATGCCCAGGCTGTCATGGCAGCAGGCTTCCCGCAGCGGATGCAGAAAGATTATCGCGATGCCATCGACGCGCTGTTTGATGCCAACCGCTTTGGTCAGAAGAACGGCCTCGGTTTCTGGCGTTATAAAGAAGACAGCAAAGGTAAGCCGAAGAAAGAAGAAGACGCTGTCGTTGACGATCTGTTGGCAGAAGTCAGCCAGCCGAAGCGCGATTTCAGCGAGGAAGAGATTATCGCCCGCATGATGATCCCGATGGTCAACGAAGTGGTGCGCTGTCTGGAAGAGGGCATTATCGCCACTCCGGCTGAAGCGGATATGGCGCTGGTCTACGGCCTGGGCTTCCCTCCGTTCCACGGCGGCGCGTTCCGCTGGCTGGACACCCTCGGTAGCGCAAAATACCTCGATATGGCACAGCAATATCAGCACCTCGGCCCGCTGTATGAAGTGCCGGAAGGTCTGCGTAATAAAGCGCGTCATAACGAACCGTACTATCCCCCGGTTGAGCCAGCCCGTCCGGTTGGCGACCTGAAAACGGCTTAAGGAGTCACAATGGAACAGGTTGTCATTGTCGATGCAATTCGCACCCCGATGGGCCGTTCGAAGGGCGGTGCTTTTCGTAATGTGCGTGCGGAAGATCTCTCCGCTCATTTAATGCGTAGCCTGCTGGCGCGTAACCCGGCGCTGGAAGCGGCAGCCCTCGACGATATTTACTGGGGCTGTGTGCAGCAGACACTGGAGCAAGGTTTTAACATCGCCCGTAACGCGGCGCTGCTGGCAGAAGTGCCGCACTCTGTCCCGGCGGTTACCGTCAATCGCTTGTGTGGTTCATCCATGCAGGCACTGCATGACGCAGCACGAATGATCATGACTGGCGATGCACAGGCATGTCTGGTTGGCGGCGTGGAGCATATGGGCCATGTGCCGATGAGTCACGGCGTCGATTTTCACCCCGGCCTGAGCCGCAATGTCGCCAAAGCAGCGGGCATGATGGGCTTAACGGCAGAAATGCTGGCGCGTATGCACGGTATCAGCCGTGAAATGCAGGATGCCTTTGCCGCGCGGTCACACGCCCGCGCCTGGGCCGCCACGCAGTCGGGCGCATTTAAAAATGAAATCATCCCAACCGGTGGTCACGATGCCGACGGCGTCCTGAAGCAGTTTAATTACGACGAAGTGATTCGCCCGGAAACCACCGTGGAAGCCCTCGCCACGCTGCGTCCGGCGTTTGATCCAGTAAACGGTACGGTAACGGCGGGCACATCTTCTGCACTTTCCGATGGTGCCGCGGCCATGCTGGTGATGAGTGAAAGCCGCGCCCATGAATTAGGTCTTAAGCCGCGCGCCCGCGTACGTTCGATGGCGGTCGTTGGTTGTGATCCGTCGATTATGGGTTACGGCCCGGTTCCGGCCTCGAAGCTGGCGCTGAAAAAAGCGGGACTTTCTGCCAGCGATATCGGCGTGTTTGAAATGAACGAAGCCTTTGCCGCGCAGATCCTGCCGTGCATTAAAGATCTCGGGTTAATGGAGCAGATTGACGAGAAGATCAACCTCAACGGTGGCGCGATCGCGCTGGGTCATCCGCTGGGTTGTTCCGGTGCGCGTATCAGTACCACGCTGCTGAATCTGATGGAGCGCAAAGACGTCCAGTTTGGTCTGGCGACGATGTGTATCGGTCTGGGTCAGGGTATTGCAACGGTGTTTGAGCGGGTTTAAACACTTGCCGGATGCGGTGTAAACGCCTTATCCGGCCTACGGTCCAGGACTATTGTAGGCACGATAAGACACGCCAGCGTCGCATCGGGCATTGTTTGCCGGATGCGGCGTAAACGCCTTATCCGGCCTACGGTTCAGGACTATTTGTAGGCACGATAAGACGCGTCAGCGTCGCATCAGGCATTGTTTGCCGGATGCGGCGTAAACGCCTTATCCGGCCTACGGTTCAGGACTATTTGTAGGCACGATAAGACACGTCAGCGTCGCATCAGGCATTGTTTGCCGGATGCAACATAGATCCAAATGCCACTGTATAAAGTTTTAGTTGCCGTTCTTCCCGCCTGTCAGGGGCGGGTTTTTTATGGCTTAGATAAACGCAAACGCATCGCCAAACAGGCGATCTTCCCGCGCATTACGCTCATTGCAGAACAGGTCACGGGCGATTTTCGCCATCTCAAAGCGGCCAGCGATATAGATATCATGCTCCGCCAGCGTACCGTGATCCTGCAATACCGCCGTTAACACGGTGCCAGTACGTCCACGCCAGCCCGCTTCTGGTTGTTCAACCACCGGCACCACACGCAAACCAGGATGCTTCAGAGAAAGCGCCTCAAGCTCGGACAGATCATAAAGGTGTTGCTCTTCACGCCCGCCCCAGTAAATGGTGATATCGCGATTGGGATTACGTGCCAGCGCTGTCAGCAAAATCGAGCGCGCATAAGAGAATCCCGTGCCGCCCGCAATCAGAATCATCGGACGTTCTTCATCATCGCGCAGCCACGCTTCACCGTGGGGAATATCCACCACGATTTGATGATCTTTAAGGATGCGATCCATAACGGCTTTCGCGTAAAGGTTGATTTCAGAAGCGCCAATGTGCAACTCAATGAAACCTTGTTCATTCGGCGTCGAAGCCATTGAAAACGGGCGTTTGTCGCGCTCGTCCATCACCACCATCAAATACTGACCAGCACGAAAAGAAAAGGCCGCGTCTGGCACGATGCGGACACGATATACGGTATCCGTGATAGCTTCTACCGAGGTCACTTTACAGCTTAAGGTTGTCATGCGCTTTCTCTGTCGGATCGATAAATAGGGCAAAACAAACGCGCATCAGGCGCTTTTACCGTTGTTAAAAATAGCCAGTTCATCCCAGATAGCGTCAATATGCGCGACAACATCTGGATCTTTTTTGATGGGACGCCCCCATTCACGCTGGGTTTCCCCTGGCCATTTATTCGTGGCATCCAGCCCCATTTTTGAACCCAGCCCGGAGACGGGCGAGGCAAAATCCAGATAATCAATGGGCGTATTTTCTACCAGAACAGTATCCCGCGCCGGGTCCATACGGGTGGTAATCGCCCAAATCACATCGTTCCAGTCGCGTGCGTTGACATCATCATCGCAGACGATCACGAACTTAGTGTACATAAACTGGCGTAAGAATGACCAGACCCCCATCATGACGCGCTTCGCATGTCCGGCGTACTGTTTTTTGATTGTCACTACCGCCAGGCGATAAGAACAGCCTTCCGGCGGCAGGTAAAAATCGACAATTTCCGGGAACTGTTTTTGCAGAATCGGCACGAACACTTCGTTCAACGCCACGCCCAGTACCGCAGGTTCATCTGGCGGACGCCCGGTATAGGTGGAATGGTAAATCGCATCTTCACGCTGGGTAATATGCGTCACGGTAAATACCGGGAAACTATCGACTTCGTTATAGTAACCGGTGTGGTCGCCATACGGCCCTTCCGGCGCCGTTTCGCCTTGTTCGATATACCCTTCAAGCACAATCTCCGCACTGGCGGGCACTTCAAGGTCATTGGAGATACACTTCACCACTTCGGTCTTGGTGCCGCGCAGCAATCCGGCAAAGGCGTATTCCGACAATGTATCCGGGACTGGCGTCACTGCACCGAGAATCGTGGCGGGATCGGCCCCCAGCGCCACAGAAACCGGGAAACGTTCGCCCGGATGCGCCACACACCACTCCTGATAATCCAGCGCGCCGCCGCGATGCGACAGCCAGCGCATAATCAGTTTGTTTTTACCAATCAGCTGCTGGCGATAAATGCCCAGATTCTGCCGCTCTTTATGCGGGCCGCGCGTCACGGTCAGCCCCCAGGTAATTAGCGGCGCGGCGTCTTCCGGCCAGCAGGTCATAATGGGAATGCGGTTAAGATCGACGTCATCACCAGAGACGATTTTTTGTTGGCAAGGCGCACCACGCAATCGCTTTGTCGGCATGTTTAACACCTGCTTAAACTGCGGCAGTTTATCAAACAGGTCGCGGAAACCTTTTGGCGGCTCCGGCTCTTTCAGAAACGCCAATAATTTACCGACTTCACGCAGCGCCGAAACATCTTCCTGGCCCATGCCCATCGCCACGCGCTTTGGCGTACCAAACAGGTTGCACAGCACCGGCATCGAATAACCTTTGGGGTTTTCAAACAACAACGCAGGTCCACCGGCACGCAGAGTGCGGTCAGCAATTTCAGTGATTTCCAGATGCGGATCCACCGGGAGCGTGATACGTTTTAGCTCACCCTGCTGTTCAAGCAGCGTCAGGAAGTCGCGTAAATCGTTATATTTCATGGCGTCCATTGTAGCCTCTTAATCTTCGCCCATTATACGGCGTTCATCTTCGCGATGCTGTAAATTTGTTAAATTAGCGTGAACTCTGACGGCATAACGCAAACCGGGGAATATAATTAACTTAGCGTAAAGCTTTTGCTATCCTTGCGCCCCGATTAAACGGATAAGAGTCATTATGCAATCCTGGTATTTACTGTACTGCAAGCGCGGGCAACTTCAACGTGCCCAAGAACACCTCGAAAGACAGGCGGTGAATTGCCTGGCGCCGATGATCACCCTGGAAAAAATCGTGCGAGGCAAACGTACCGCAGTCAGTGAACCATTGTTCCCCAACTACCTGTTTGTGGAATTTGACCCGGAAGTGATTCATACCACAACCATCAGTGCTACCCGCGGCGTCAGTCACTTTGTGCGCTTTGGCGCATCGCCGGCGATAGTCCCATCTGCGGTTATTCATCAACTGTCGGTGTATAAACCGGAAGACATTGTTGATCCGGCGACGCCCTATCCTGGTGATAAGGTGATTATCACCGAAGGCGCTTTCGAAGGTTTTCAGGCTATTTTCACCGAACCCGACGGCGAGGCTCGCTCTATGCTATTGCTTAATCTTATCAATAAAGAGATTAAGCACAGTGTGAAGAACACCGAGTTCCGCAAACTCTAGAACGCAATCCCAAACAGTGTTTTGACATTGGCATCCGTGGTGGCAGCCAGCCATGCGGCATCTTCCCCACGCCAGTGTGCAATACGTTGCAAAATATGGGGCAGATAGGCTGGCTCATTACGCCGTGACGATGGCTTCGGCGTGAGATCGCGCGGAAGCAAATACGGTGCGTCTGTTTCAAGCAGCAATTGCTCCGCCGGAATAAATGGCAACAGTTCTCGCAGCTCCAGCCCGCGTCGTTCATCGCAAACCCAACCGGTAATGCCGATATAAATTCCACGCGCCACGCACGCCTGCATCTCTTCGCGTGTGCCGGTAAAACAGTGCAACACCGCGCCAGGCAGTTTATCCAGCCACGGCTCCAGCAACGTCATAAACCGCTCGTGGGCATCACGGCAGTGCATAAATACCGGCATGTTTAACTTTGCGGCAATACGTAACTGGGCAACAAAAGCGCGTTCCTGCTCTTCCGGCGTCGAAAAGTTGCGGTTAAAGTCGAGACCACATTCACCAATCGCCACCACTTCTGGCTGCGCGGCCAGCTCAATAATCGCTTCTTCAGTCGCAGCTTGCCACTGGCTGCTGTCGTGAGGATGTACGCCCGCCGTTGACCAACAGGACGAATACTGACGCGCCAGCTTTTGCGCCTGCTGGCTTTCACGCAGGTTAGTGCCGGTGATGAGTAACCCATTAACTCCCGCGTCAAAAGCGCGCGCTACAACATCATCACGGTCTTTCGCAAATTGCGAACTGGTCAAATTAACGCCGATATCAAACATCCTGCACTCCATATGACAACCGCCCTGACGGGCGGTTGAATTTATTCTTCAGTTTTTTCGCTTTCTGCTTCAGCGTCGTTTTCCTCTTCCCGATTTCGCCCTTTACCAACGTAAAAGCGTGAGAAGAAGACACCGATTTCAAACAGACAGTACATCGGGATCGCCAACAGCGTTTGCGAGAAGACATCCGGCGGCGTCAGAAGCATCCCGACGACGAATGCGCCAACCAGCACATACGGACGTTTTTTGCGTAAGTCTTCTGGCGAGGTAATCCCCATCCAGCACAGCAGCACAATCGCCACAGGCACTTCAAAGGAGATACCAAACGCCATAAACAGCGCCATCACGAAGCTCAAATAGCTGGCAATGTCGGTGGATACCTGCACCCCTTCAGGCGCGGTATTGGCAAGGAAACCAAACGCTAGCGGGAAGACCACGAAATAAGCGAACGCCATGCCGATATAAAACAGCAGAGAGCTGGAAACCAGCAGCGGCACCACCAGGCGACGTTCGTGCTTATAGAGTGCAGGAGCGATAAATGCCCACACCTGATAGAGAATCACCGGCGCTGACAGAATCAGCGACACCATAAAGGTCAGCTTGATTGGCGTAAAGAACGGCGAGGCCACATCGGTGGCGATCATCGTTGAACCTTGCGGCAACTGCTTGATCAATGGCGCGGATACCAGGTGATAGATGTCATTGGCGAAATAGACCAGACACAGGAATATCACGATCACCGCGATAATGCAGTTCAGCAGACGCTTACGCAGCTCAATCAGATGCGTGATAAGCGGTTGAGTATCTTCTACAGACATGTTTACGGTTTATCACTCGACGAAGGGGAATGTGCAGCGGTTTTCGGTTCAGCGTCCGCAGCAGGTTTTACCACCGGCTCTGGCGTGGTTTCTGGCTTCTGTTCCGGCGAACTGGCCTGCGTTTGTGCAGCGGCAGGCGTGACGCCTTCATGCGCAGCCTCATTGTCTTTCACCACCGGGTTATGAATGGTGTGCGCTTCATCGCTCGCCTTTTCAGGGTCATTCGCAACGTAGGAACGCTTCATCGACTCCGCGGCCTGGCGCAGTTCATCCATTGACGCTTTCAGTTCAGGCGTCAGGTTGGTGAGACTCGCCTTTTCAACCTTTTTCAGGCTGTCCTGAAACTCCTGGAGTTTTAACTCCTGGGTCAGTTCGTTTTGCACCGTTGTTGCCAGTGAACGCAACGCACGAATCCAGCCCGCTACCGTTTTTACCGCCACAGGCAGTCGTTGCGGCCCCAGAACGACGAGGCCGATGATGAACACCAATAGCAGTTCGCTAAAACCGATATCAAACACGGATTACACCTGCTCTTTATCGTGGCGCTTTGCGTCTTCTGTTTTAGCCTGTTCCTGATTCGCATCCGCCTGCTTATCGGCGATAGTTTTCGCAGTAAAATCAGCATCCTGACTGGTTTTATCCTGCTTTGGTTCATCATCGCTCATTGCTTTTTTAAAGCCTTTGATCGACGCACCAAGATCGGAACCGATGGAGCCGAGCTTTTTGGTGCCAAAAAGCAGTACAACGATGACGGCAATAATCAATAACTGCCAAATACTGATACCACCCATACATGTTCCTCTGTGGTAGATGATGATTAAACAAGGCCGCATTATACGTTACACGGCCCGCCTTGAGCGATGAAAAAATCAGCGTGTTTTGCACCAACCGACAAACCAGGCGATCAGACCGGTCGCCATTAACCAGCCGGGCATCAGCCCCCATTCCGGTCGGCTGACCAACAAGAATGTGCCGCTTAATACTAACGTCGCACCAATCCCCAATAAATAACGAGATTGTCCCTGACGCACATGATTCGACTGTAACTCGCGCGCAATCTTATCAACACTATGCTGTAAATACTTGCCCTGGCGCAAACTGTCATAAACCAATTCAGGCAGTTCTGGCATTTTTTCGATCCAGAACGGCGCTTTTTCCTTAAATGCTCTCACCAGCGCGGGAATACCGACCTGATCTTTAATCCACGATTCAAGGAAAGGTTTTGCAGTTTTCCATAAATCGAGCTGCGGATAAAGCTGCCGTCCTACCCCTTCGATATAGAGCAAGGTTTTCTGAAGTAACACCAGTTGCGGCTGCACTTCCATATTGAAGCGACGCGCCGTATTAAACAGATTTAACAGCACATGTCCAAACGAAATTTCGGCCAGCGGTTTCTCAAAGATAGGTTCGCAAACGGTACGAATGGCAAATTCGAACTCTTCAACGTTGGTATCTGGCGGTACCCAGCCTGAATCGACATGCAGCTCTGCCACTTTGCGATAGTCGCGGTTAAAGAAGGCGATAAAGTTTTCCGCCAGATAACGTTTATCTTCCTTGTTTAGCGAGCCGACTATCCCGCAATCAATGCCGATATATTTCGGGTTTTCCGGGTGTTCATAGCTTACGAAGATGTTGCCTGGATGCATATCGGCATGGAAAAAGCTGTCACGGAAAACCTGGGTGAAGAACACCTGCACACCGCGTTCCGCCAACAATTTCATGTTAGTGCCGTTTTTCTCCAGCGCCGCAACATCAGAAACGGGAATGCCGTAAATGCGCTCCATCACCATCATCCCTTCGCTGCAATAGTCAGGGTAAACTTCCGGGATGTAGAGCATCGGGCTGTCTTCAAAATTGCGTCGTAACTGAATGGCGTTGGCAGATTCCCGCAGCAAATTCAGTTCATCAATCAAGGTCTTTTCGTACTCACGCACCACTTCAGTTGGGCGCAGACGGCGGCCATCCGGCAGCAAACGCGGCACCCAACGAGCCAGACGGTAGATAAGTTTCAGGTCCGCTTTAATCACCGGCAAAATGTCCGGACGGATGACTTTAATTACCACATCTTTGCCATTCGATTTCAATCGCGCGGTATGAACCTGGGCGATAGAGGCCGACGCGAGCGGCTCGATTTCAAAATCGTCAAACCACGCCTCCACCGGCAAGCCGCCCATTGCAGCTTCAATCTGCTGCTTTGCCAGTCTGCCATCAAACGGTGCGACTTTGTCCTGCAATAACGCCAGCTGATCGGCAATATGCGGTGGGAAAAGGTCGCGACGGGTAGACAACATCTGCCCGAACTTGATCCATACTGGCCCCAGCTCTTGCAGCGCCAGTCGCAGTCGCTCACCTAACGGTTTTTCTTTATGTCGGTTCGGCATCCAGAAGAGCGTGTATCGCCATAGCCGCAGCGGCAGGGTGATACGCATGTTGGGGATCAGTTCATCAAGTCCGTAGCTTAGAAAGGTGCGAATGATGAAATATAGGCGCCGTACTTCACCTGGCGTCATTTAGCCTCCAGTTTTTCCAGCCGTTTGGTCAGGGCATCAACAGCACGCTCGACGGCAGCCGTCTCTTCCGCAAACCAGGCCACTTCAAGCGGACCTGGCGCCATACGCCACTCTTCGGTGATAGCTTCCGCCACGTAACGTTGCTGGCGTTTAATACCATGATGCAGGAATTTCGCACCGCCGCGCAGGGCTTTGCTGATTCCTTCAGCGGCGATATCACCGGTATAAGGGGCCAGCAGTTCCGCAGGGTCGAACTCTGCCAGATCTGCCAGCGCAACGAAATTCTGTACCACCTGAATATCGCCCTGCACTTCCAGCTCACCGCTACGAATTAGTGCGGCAAGCTGCTGGCGGTCACGAAGTTTCGGCAACACGCTGGCGTAGGCGATAACGGTGCAATCAGCATCGCCAGACCATTCGCCCAGCACATCGACCTGGCGTTCACTAAACACCAGAATTAGCGACGTCGAAAAGCCTTTTACCTCCACGCGCAATACTTTACCCAGCAGACGCGAGCGGGCTATTTTCAGCGCGGGTGAGCGATACAGGAAAGTGTTGAGCAGACTTTCAATTCCTGCCGTCACTAAAGGTTTAAAAGGCATAGTCGTACTCCTGTCAGAACTTATAACCACGATGCAGCGCCACAACGCCAGCCGTCAGGTTGTAATAATCGACACTTTCGAATCCGGCATCCTGCATCATGGCTTTCAGCGTATCCTGATCGGGATGCATACGGATGGATTCGGCCAGATAGCGGTAGCTGTCGGCATCGTTCGCCACCAGCGAACCAATACGTGGCAGCACATGGAAGGAGTAAGCGTCATAGGCTTTGCTTAACGGTTCGATAATCGGCTTCGAGAACTCAAGCACCAGCAGGCGGCCGCCCGGTTTCAGCACGCGATACATCGAACGCAGTGCTTTATCTTTGTCGGTAACGTTACGCAGACCAAACGAAATGGTGATGCAATCAAAGGTGTTATCCGGGAACGGCAGCGCCTCTGCGTTCGCCTGAACATACTCAACGTTGCCAATCACACCGATATTACGCAACTTCTCGCGGCCCATTTTGAGCATGGATTCATTGATATCGGCGAGGACCACTTTGCCAGTCTCACCGACCAGGCGGGAGAATTTTGCCGTCAGGTCGCCGGTGCCGCCAGCCAGATCCAGCACGGTCTGCCCACGGCGTACGCCGCTGCAATCGATCGTGAATCGCTTCCACAAACGATGAATACCAAATGACATCAAATCATTCATGACATCATATTTCGATGCCACGGAATGGAAAACGTGGGCGACCATATCCGCTTTTTGTTCTTTCGCGACGGTCTGAAAACCAAAGTGCGTCGTTTCTTGTGACTTATCCACCATCTCAATGCCTGCTCATCAAAAAATTGTTCCAGAAGTGTAACAGATTGGGCGTCGATGCCCTAGATTTCTACCCGGCTTAACTACCCCTAATGGGCTAGCGCGACTGCTGATTATATTCATCATCGCGTTGATAAGCTTCATCATTCGGCTGCCCCGGAACCGACCGCAGTCGATACTCTTCATCCTGGCTCACCGCCTGTTCAGCCAAGTCCGGATTAATCTCGCGTTTAATTTCTACCCCTAAACCGCGAAACGCTTCTGCCTGCGCCAGCACATTTCCGCGACCTGAAGAGAGTTTTTTCATCGCCTGGCGATAGTTATCCTGCGCTTTGTCCAGACTTTGACCAATCGCGGACATATCATCAATAAACAGACGCATCTTGTCGTACAGCTTGCTGGCACGATCGGCGATTTGCTGGGCGTTACGGCTTTGATGCTCATAACGCCACAGGTTGGCGATAGTACGCAACGCCACCAGCAGCGTGGTGGGGCTAACCAGCATGATGTTGTTCTTTAACGCTTCGGTGATCAGCTCCGGCTGGCGATCAAGCGCCAGTAAAAACGCTGGCTCAACGGGAATAAACATCAGCACGTAATCCAGCGTTCGTAGCCCCGGCAGCTGTTGATAGTCTTTGCGCCCAAGCAAGCGGATGTGATTACGTACCGAAGCAATATGCTCCTGCAATGCGCTTTCACGTGTGTAGTCGTCTTCCGCGTTGAAGTAGCGTTCATAGGCGACCAGCGTCATTTTTGCATCGATCACCACATCTTTCCCCTGCGGTAGCCGCACGATGACATCCGGCTGCATCCGCGAGCGAGCGTCATTTTCAATGCTTACCTGGGTTTCGTATTCATATCCTTCACGCAGTCCGGAAGCCTCCAGCACCCGCGTCAATACCACTTCACCCCAGTTCCCCTGGGTTTTGTTATCGCCTTTCAGCGCGCGCGTCAGGTTGATCGCTTCCTGGGCCATTTGCGCGTTGAGTTGCTGTAGATTACGAATTTCGTGGGTCAGGGTATGGCGTTCTTGTGCTTCTTTACCAAAGCTGTCCTGTACCTGTCGGCGAAAACCATCCAGTTGTTCACGCAGCGGCGATAGCAGGTTGTTCAGACTCTGGCGATTTTGTTCATCTACACGGCGATTACTGTGCTCAAAAATACGGTTGGCGAGGTTTTCAAACTGCTCGCTCAAACGCTGCTCGCTGTTAATCATCTGGCGAATTTTATCGTCAGCATGTTGCTGTGCAGCTTCCATCCGCGTGGTTACTTCACGCAGATCTGCCTCCAGCGAGGTGTTAATACTTTGCAGACTACGCACTTCGTTATTGAGCAATTCACACTCTGCACGCCAGTGCTCACTTTGGGTAATTTGTTGTTTTGCCGCACTTAACTCCGCGACCATCTCTTCACGTTCAGCTAATTGCTCGGCTTTTTGCTGCGCATGTTGATAACTGGCAAACAGCCAACCGATGGCCACACTGACCAGCGCAATAATGGCATAAACAATGATTGAGAAATCCACAAAGCCTCCTGACGCAACAACTTACCCGCACAAAATAGAATTGTGCTGTACAAACGTCCAGTTTGAAAGGTATTTCCTGCGAGGCGCTACGCAAAACGATCGTTTATTTTGCTTATTTTATCCCACAATATGAGACTAAGTTTATATTGTGGGATGCATCACCTTTTCCCCACTTTATTCTGTGAAACACTCGGCAATATCCTCAGGAGACACCTATGGCAGAAACCTCTTCAACCACCGCTGGCGCACAAACGTTATTACGCGGACTGGCTGTTATTAATGCTGTTTATAACGGTTGCCATGACCTGAAAAGTATCGGCGAGTTCACCGGCACGACGCGGAGTACAACCCATCGTTTAGTCTCTGTTTTGGTGGAGCAACGCTATCTGCGCCATGTCCCAACTCAGGGCTACCAACTGGGCGCCAAACTGATCGAACTCGGTGCCAGAGCGCTGGAAAGCACTTCATTGTATGAAGTTGCACAGCCCGTTTTGCAGCGTCTGGCCCGTTACACCCTGGACACCGTGCATCTGGGTATCGTTGAAAGCAACGAAGTGCTGTATCTGGAGAAAATCAACGGTCAGCGCGGGCTGGAGATGCGCTCACGTCCTGGGCATCGCATGCCTCTGGCGATTACGGGAATCGGTAAGGCGTTGATCCTCAACCGAACAGAAGAAGAGTGGCGCACACTATTTTTGACTTGTGGTGATGAAACAAAACTGGGCGCATTTATACAAAACATGCGCCGTTATGCCGCCAGTGGTTTTGCTTTTGATCTGGAAGAGAACGAGCCCACTATCCGTTGCATTGCAGCGCCGATTTACAACGCCCGGAATGAAATTGTGGCGGCCATTTCTGTCGCCAGTACCACCACGTATATGTCGCTGGCGCGCCTGGAAGAACTGGCACCTTACGTCAAATCCTGTGCAGAAGAGATCTCCGCTGAACTGGGCTGGGGTAAGCATGTCCGCAAAGATAATTAAACCATGATTAAAGGAAACGGCTAATGTCGGGAAATACCTCATTTATTGCCCTGGACTGGGGAACGTCATCGCTTCGGGCATGGCGTTTTGGTGACTCACCAGATCCACAAGAAAAACGTGAATTCCCCTGGGGGATCATGAAATTACCCTCCCAGGCAGCAACACGTGAGGACGCTTTCCACGATACATTTTTGCGTGTCTGTGGCGACTGGCTGGCACAAACCTCATGCCCGGTTCTGGCTTGCGGCATGCTCGGCAGTGCGCAAGGGTGGCAACCAGCAGCTTATTTACCTTGCCCGGTCACTCTCGATGGACTGGCGAAGCAACTGACGCCGGTTATCCACCAGCAGCAGACAATGCTGCACATCATTCCCGGCGTGATTAAAGAAGGTGAAATGCCCGAAGTGATGCGTGGCGAAGAGACACAAATCTTCGGTGCCATCGCAATGGAACCTGCCCTGCAAGACGCAATCCGTAAGGGTGTGCCGGTGCTGATTGGCTTACCTGGCACTCATGCGAAATGGGCGGTGGTTGAAAACAACACCATTACCGATTTCCGAACCTTTATGACGGGCGAGTTATTTGATGTTTTATCCCGCCATTCTATTCTTGGCGCCACCATGCGTTCGGGAGATGAACCTCACTGGGATGCCTTCGCCCAAGGACTGACAGCGGCACTGGAGCATCATCAGATCGGATTATTATCGACGCTGTTTTCGACCCGTTCGCGCTTACTGACCGATAATCTTACGCCGTCCTCACAGGGCGATTATCTTTCCGGATTACTGATAGGCCATGAATTATGTGGTCTGGCATCCAGCTTGCTGCGTGATTTACCTGCCACAACGCCGATCGCCTTAATCGGTAGCGCCACCCTGAACAGCCGCTATTCACGGGCGTTCAGCTACGTTTTTCCCGACAGACAGCTTCACGCCATTCCTAATGCCACTGAACAGGGATTATGGCGAATCGCCCACGCTGCCGGGTTACTCTCCACCAACGCCAGGGAATGTACTCATGCCATTTAATACTCTTTTGCAAAAAACCGGGTTAGTCGCCATTTTACGCGGCGTGAAACCGGATGAGATTGTCGCCATCGGTGAAAAGCTGTACGCCGCCGGATTCCGCCTGATTGAGATTCCCATGAACTCGCCGGAGCCGTTGCAAAGTATCAGTCTACTGCGCGACGCCCTGCCTAAGGACTGCCTGGTCGGAGCCGGAACTGTGCTTTCAGTAGAGCAGGTGGTCGCGGTTAAAGAGGCTGGAGGCCAGATTATCGTGATGCCGCATTGCGATACTGCGGTGATCCGTCGCGCCCGTGCGCTGGGTATGTATTGCGCGCCTGGCGTCGCTACGCCCACCGAAGCCTTTGCTGCCATTGAACATGGCGCCAATGCCATCAAGCTGTTTCCGGCCGAACAAATTACACCAGAAGTCACCAAAGCCTGGCGTGCGGTTATTCCGCAATCCGTTCCGATGTTACCGGTTGGCGGTATCACACCGGAAACAATGGCGCGTTATCTGAGCCACGGCGCAAACGGCTTTGGCCTCGGTTCTGCGCTATATCGCCCCGGCATGACGCCAGAGCAGGTCTATGAAAATGCAGTGCTGTTTATGAACGCATGGAACAATTTAAATAGCAACTAACTGATAAATAAGGATATAAAAGCAATGATAAAACATCTTACCTTACCGAAAAAAATGGCTGCGATGGTACTTCTTGCAGGTGCTGCCCTCAGCACTGCGCCTGTACAGGCGGCTTCCTACCCAACCAAACAGATCGAGTTAGTCGTACCCTACGCGGCAGGAGGCGGTACGGACCTGGTTGCCCGAGCCTTTGCTGATGCCGCCAAAAACCATTTACCCGTCAGCATCGGGGTTATCAATAAACCTGGCGGTGGCGGCGCAATCGGCCTGAGTGAAATCGCCGCTGCCCGCCCTAACGGTTACAAAATCGGTTTAGGCACGGTTGAACTGACCACCCTTCCCAGCCTCGGAATGGTGCGTTTTAAAACCAGCGACTTCAAACCCATCGCCCGTCTGAATGCGGATCCGGCGGCTATCACCGTCCGTGCTGATGCGCCGTGGAATAGCTATGACGAATTTATGACTTACGCCAAAGCGAATCCCGGAAAAGTACGCATTGGTAACTCAGGCACCGGGGCTATCTGGCATCTGGCGGCGGCTGCACTGGAAGACAAAACGGGCGCGAAGTTTTCTCATGTCCCCTATGACGGCGCAGCCCCTGCCATTACAGGCCTGTTAGGCGGGCACATTGAAGCGGTTTCCGTAAGCCCTGGTGAAGTTATCAACCATGTGAAAGGCGGCAAGCTGAAGACACTGGTGGTGATGGCGGATGAGCGAATGAAAACCATGCCTGACGTCCCGACGTTAAAAGAGAAAGGCGTTGATCTCTCCATTGGCACCTGGCGCGGTCTGATTGTGTCGCAAAAAACGCCGCAGGATGTGGTGGATGTTCTGGCGAAGGCAGCAAAAGAGACGGCTGAAGAGCCTGCATTCCAGGATGCACTGCAAAAGTTGAATCTCAACTATGCATGGCTTGATGGCGCCAGCTTCCAGACCCAAATCAGCGAGCAGGAAAAGTACTTTGACGAGTTGCTGACTCGCCTGGGCCTGAAAAAATAAACCTGAGGTACGGTCGATGAACACAAAACAGTCTGTTGCTCAGCTCGCCGTACCGCACCGCAAGCGCCTTTCATCCACTGTGGTGGTGGCGCTGTTACTTTGTGTGGTTGCTGGCGCGGTGATGATTAATGCCGCTGATTTTCCAGCAACTGCCATTGAAACGGATCCCGGTGCAAGTGCCTTCCCTACCTTCTATGCCTGCGCCCTGATTGTGCTCGCTGTCTTGCTGGTGATACGCGATCTTTTGCTGGCAAAAGCAGAATCTTGCGCCAACGCACAGGAAAAACCGGCATTCAGGAAAACGGCAACGGGAATTGCGGCAACCGCGTTTTATATTGTGGCAATGAGCTACTGCGGTTATCTCATTACTACTCCTGTTTTCCTCATCGTCATTATGACGTTGATGGGCTACAGGCGATGGGTACTCACACCGGGTATTGCGCTGCTGTTAACGGCAATCCTCTGGTTGCTGTTCGTCGAAGCGTTACAGGTGCCATTGCCTGTCGGCACATTTTTCGAATAACAGGGGCCAGCAATGTTTGAAAGTGAACTTTTAACTCAGGGTTTTTCGACATTACTCAGTAATCCTCAGGCGCTGCTGTTTGCTACTTTTGGGGTGATGCTGGGTATTGTGATTGGCGCTCTGCCTGGTCTGACAGCGACCATGGGGGTGGCGATTTTACTGCCTTTCACCTACGGCATGGAGCCTGTCTCTGGCTTGTTGATGATTTGCGGTGTCTTTTTTGGTGGCGTCTATGGCGGTTCTATCACCGCAATTTTGCTCAAAATTCCCGGAACGCCTGCCGCCGCTGCAACCGCCATTGACGGTTATGAGCTAACGAAACAGGGAAAAGCCGGGCTGGCATTGAGCACCGCCACGTTTTCTTCCTTTAGTGGCGGAACAATCAGCATTATTGTGCTGATGTTTCTCTCTCCGGTACTTGCCAGTTGGGCGTTGAAATTTAGTGCCTCAGAGTCCTTCGCACTGGCAACTTTTGGGTTAAGTATTATTGCCAGTATTTCCGGTGAATCTTTGATTAAAGGGCTGATTGCCGGGGTTGGCGGATTGCTGATCGCAACGATAGGCCTTGATCCAATGGGCGGTTTTCCACGGTTTACAGGTGGATTTGTGGAGCTGATGAATGTGCCATTTATCCCGGTGATGATTGGTTTATTTGCTGCTTCAGAAGCATTCCGCTCTATGGAGCAAAATCAGCAAATTCGTCAGGGTGCGAAGGTAGCTATCGGCAGTCTGTTACTGCCCTGGCAAACACTACGCCGTATCGCATTAACTATTTTGCGCTCATCAGGATTAGGGGTTTTTATCGGCATGATCCCCGGTGCAGGAGCGGATATTGCAGCTTTTGTTGCCTATAACGAAACTCGTCGTTTCAGTAAGACACCAGAAAACTTTGGTAAGGGTGAAATTAAAGCTGTGGCCTCCTGTGAGGCAGGCGCGAATGGCTGCACCGGTGGCGCATTGTTACCTATGCTGACACTGGGGATCCCTGGCGATGCGGTAACCGCCATCATGCTGGGCGCGTTAACGTTACAGGGAATGCAACCAGGCCCGCTGATGTTTACCGACCACGGTGATATGGTTTATACGCTGTTTGTCGGCATGATCTTCTGTTACTTCATGCTACTAGTTCTTGGACTGCTCTCTTTGAAAGTCATCGGTAATGTGGTGAAAATTCCCGGCAATATTCTCACACCGATGATCCTCGCACTTTGTGTGGTCGGGACTTATGCGTTGAACAATAGCCTTTTTGATGTTGGCATTATGCTGATTGCAGGCGTGGTGGGCTATTTCATGCAGAAAGGAGGATATCCGGCATCACCCGTAGTGCTGGCATTGATTATGGGGCCAATGGCGGAAAGTAATTTTCGCCGTGCGCTGTCGCTTTCTGGTGGGTCACTCGACTTTCTGTATACCCGACCGATCACTCTGGCATTGCTGATACTGGCTGCCTTTACGCTGCTGACGCCAATAATCCGCAAAATTATGCGCTTACGGCGTCAGTAATTGATATCGCTCCCCGACGTTGGGGAGTATGAGACTGATGACAAACGCTAAATTGCCTGATGCGCTGCGCTTATCAGGCCTACCACAGAAATGCAATATATTGAATTTGCATGCTTTTGTAGGCCGGATAAGGCGTTCACGCCGCATCCGGCATGAACAAAGCACACGTTAACAACAATCGGAATGCTCCCCTAAGCCAGGGAGCATTTTTTTATTTCAGCAGACGACGCGCCGCTTCCACCACGATTTTCACCGCATGGCTTTCAGTTTGTTTCATCGTCTCAGCATTCGGGATCTCTTGCTGGGTGCGGTTAACGATAACGCCCGCCACCATACCCGCACGCAGGCCCTGGCTTGCGCACATGGTTAGCAACGTTGCAGATTCCATTTCATAGTTCATCACGCCCATCGCCTGCCACTCTTCCATAGAACCTTTAAAGTGACGGACTACGCGACCAGAGTAAGTATCGTAACGCTCCTGGCCCGGGTAGAAGGTGTCAGAAGAAGCAGTCACACCAATGTGGGTGGTCGCGCCAATGGATTTCGCGGCTTCTACCAGTGCAGTAGTACATTCGAAATCAGCGACAGCCGGGAACTCCAGCGGAGCGAAGTGCAGGCTCGCGCCATCCAGACGAACAGACGCCGTGGTAACCAATACATCACCAACATTAATATGCGGCTGAATAGCACCCGTCGTACCGATACGCAGGAAGGTGCGAATGCCCAGCTGTGCCAGCTCTTCAACTGCAATAGAAGTAGACGGACCGCCGATACCGGTAGAGCAGACAATAACAGGTTTACCATCCAGCTCTGCGCGCCAGGTGGTGAATTCGCGGTGAGATGCCAGCTTAACCGGCTTATCCATCAGCGCGGCGATCTTTTCCACACGATCCGGGTCGCCAGGGACGATGGCAAGCGTAGCCCCTTGTAAATCGTTTTTAGTGAGGCCGAGATGAAAAACATCAGACTTGGACATATACAACTCCTCTGTGAATCGGTTTAGTCAGAAGAAGCAAAAAGACACTTTACCGAAGGATTTAACATTTTTTCGTGACACCCATCACCATGACGCAAATGTGTTGCATGCATTTACCCGATAAAAGTGATTTAAATCACATAAATAACTCTTTACCATGTGTTGTTGCATAAAAGATGAGCCGATTCAGGCAATGTGATTTGTTGCATGCTGACTATAGTTAACATTGCGCAAAATTTTTATAAGGGTACGGAGAATACCATGGCAACAACACAACAATCTGGATTTGCACCTGCTGCATCGCCCCTCGCCTCAACCATCGTTCAGACTCCGGAAGATGCGATTGTGGCAGGGTTCGCCTCTATCCCTTCGCAAGGGGATAACATGCCTGCTTACCATGCTCGCCCAAAGCAGAGCGATGGCCCACTGCCAGTGGTCATTGTAGTGCAAGAAATTTTTGGCGTGCATGAACATATCCGCGATATTTGTCGCCGTCTGGCGCTGGAGGGGTATCTGGCTATCGCACCAGAACTCTATTTCCGCGAAGGCGATCCGAATGATTTCGCCGATATCCCAACGCTGCTAAGTGGTCTGGTGGCAAAAGTACCTGACTCACAGGTATTGGCCGATCTCGATCATGTCGCCAGTTGGGCGTCACGCAACGGCGGCGATGTCCATCGTTTAATGATCACCGGATTTTGCTGGGGCGGACGCATCGCCTGGCTGTATGCCGCGCATAATCCACAGTTAAAAGCCGCAGTTGCGTGGTACGGCAAACTGACGGGCGATAAGTCGCTGAATTCGCCGAAACAACCTGTTGATATCGCAACCGATCTTAACGCTCCGGTTCTCGGCTTATATGGCGGCCAGGATAACAGCATTCCGCAGGAGAGCGTGGAAACGATGCGCCAGGCGCTGCGGGCAGCAAACGCGAAAGCAGAGATTATCGTTTACCCGGATGACGGGCATGCGTTCAACGCCGATTATCGTCCGAGCTATCATGCAGAATCTGCAAAAGACGGCTGGCAGCGTATGCTGGAGTGGTTCAGGCAGTATGGTGGCAAGAAGTCGCAGTAATGAGAAAAGACCGGGTGGTATTACCACCCGGTTTGGATTTTACCCCCGACGCAAATTCTGCGCCGCCTGCACCATGTTCGCCAGTGCCGCGCGGGTTTCTGGCCAGCCGCGCGTTTTCAGGCCACAGTCCGGGTTGACCCACAGACGCTCTGCCGGAATGCGTTTTGCCGCTTTCTTCAGCAGGGCTTCAATCCATTCCACACTCGGTACGTTTGGCGAGTGAATGTCATAGACGCCAGGGCCAATTTCATTCGGATAATCAAACTCTTCGAACGACTCCAGCAACTCCATGTCGGAACGCGAGGTTTCAATGGTGATGACGTCTGCATCCAGCGCCGCAATCGAATCCATGATGTCGTTGAACTCGCAGTAACACATGTGAGTGTGGATTTGTGTGTCATCTTTCGCTACAGCGGCATTGATGCGGAAAGCCTCCACGCCCCACTGGAGATAGGCATCCCAGTCGCTGCGACGCAACGGTAAACCTTCGCGCAGTGCCGGTTCATCAATCTGGATGATGCCAATTCCAGCGGCTTCCAGGTCCGCCACTTCATCACGCAGCGCCAGCGCAATTTGTTTGGCGATGGTTTCACGGCTGACATCTTCACGCGGGAACGACCAGCAGAGAATCGTCACCGGGCCAGTCAGCATCCCTTTCACCGGTTTGTCGGTCAGCGATTGTGCATACTTCGCCCACTCTACGGTGATCGGTGCCGGGCGGCTAACGTCACCAATAACAATCGGTGGCTTCACGCAGCGGGAACCGTAGCTCTGTACCCAACCGTTTTGCGTAAAGACAAAACCGTCGAGGTGCTCGCCAAAGTATTCCACCATGTCGTTACGCTCGGCCTCGCCATGTACCAGCACATCCAGTCCCAAACGTTCCTGCTCAACAATGGCCTGCTTGATATGTTCCGCAATACCCGTGCGGTAGTTATTGGCGTCAAGATTGCCCTTTTTGAAATCCAGACGCAGGGTACGAATTTCCGTGGTTTGCGGGAAGGAACCAATCGTGGTGGTCGGCCACGCGGGCAGTTTAAAACGCGCACGCTGGGCTTCAGCACGCACTTCATAGACATTCGCACGCTGACTGTCCTGGGCGGTGATCGCCGCCAGACGCTTTTCTACTGCCGGATTATGTACACGAGTAGAGTGACGACGCGCCTGAATCGGAGCGCTCCACTCTGCCAGAGCTGCCGTGTCACCACTGTTCAGCGCATCGCGCAGCAGTGCCAGTTCATGGCATTTTTGTAGGGCGAAGGCAAACCAGCTTTTCACTTCTGCATCAAGACGCGTTTCCACGCTCAGGTCGATGGGGCTGTGCAGCAGTGAGCAGGAAGAAGCCACCCACAAATCACGTTTGCCGACAATGTCCTTAATTTGCGCATATTTCTCGGTAAGATCGGCGCGCCAGACGTTACGACCATTGATCAGACCCGCAGACAGTAGCCAGTCTGAAGGCAGGCGCTTGTGCAGTTCAGCAACGTCATCTTTACCATGTACAAGGTCCACATGCAGCCCCTGAACAGGCAGCGCAGTAATCGTGTCGAGGTTTGGCGTTACGCCTTCAAAATAGGTAGTCAGCAGCAGTTTCACCTGGCCCTGGAGCGCGTCGTAAGCGGGTTTGTATGCGTCCAGCCACGCCTGCGGTAGTTCCAGTACCAGCGCGGGTTCGTCGATCTGTACCCACTCAATGCCGCGTTTTGCCAGTTCTGCCAGCACTTGTTGATAAACCGGCAGAATGTCGTTCAGCAGGCTCAGGCGGTCAAACTGCTCACCTTTCACTTTCCCCAGCCACAGGTAGGTAATCGGCCCCAGCAGCACAGGTTTCACCTTATGGCCCAGCGCCAGCGCCTCGTCCACTTCCTCCAGCAGTTGCGTCCAGGTCAGTTTGAACTGTTGGCCTTTAACGAACTCCGGCACCATGTAGTGATAGTTGGTGTTAAACCATTTGGTCATTTCCGCCGCTGCCGCAGGCTCGCCAGTCGGCGCACGTCCACGACCAATACGGAACAGGGTGTCGATATCTACCGAACCATCTTTGTTCTGGTGACGCGCTGGAACATTACCCAGCAGCAGGCTGGTGGTCAGAACATGATCGTACCAGGCAAAATCGCCCACCGGCAGCAGGTCGATACCCGCTTGCTTTTGTTGATCCCAGTGACGAGCACGCAGTTCACGCCCTACTGCCAGCAGTTCTTCACGCGTGGAGTTCCCCGCCCAATAACTCTCTTGCGCTTTTTTCAGCTCGCGACGCAGGCCAACGCGAGGGAAACCGAGGGTGTGATTAAGAATTGTCATTATATGCCCCTTATGGAATTTTTAGTATTTAGACGTCCAGATGTTTACACATCCATATTTGCCAGTTACTGTATATTCCTCAAGCGCAAATTATTCATGCCGAAGTGAAGGACTTTCATGATCGAAGTAAAACACCTGAAAACGCTACAAGCGTTGCGGAACTGCGGCTCGCTCGCAGCCGCTGCGGCGACGTTGCATCAGACGCAATCCGCCCTGTCTCACCAGTTTAGCGATCTGGAACAACGTCTTGGCTTCCGGCTATTCGTGCGTAAGAGCCAGCCGCTACGCTTTACACCGCAGGGAGAAATCCTGCTACAACTGGCAAACCAGGTACTGCCGCAAATCAGCCAGGCACTGCAAGCCTGTAATGAACCGCAGCAGACACGCCTGCGCATTGCCATTGAGTGCCATAGCTGTATTCAGTGGCTGACACCCGCGTTAGAAAACTTTCATAAGAACTGGCCGCAGGTCGAGATGGACTTTAAATCGGGCGTGACGTTTGACCCGCAGCCCGCGTTGCAACAGGGCGAGCTGGATCTGGTGATGACGTCCGATATTCTGCCGCGCAGTGGACTGCATTATTCGCCGATGTTCGATTATGAAGTGCGTCTGGTGTTAGCACCTGACCATCCACTGGCGGCGAAAACGCGTATCACGCCAGAAGATCTCGCCAGCGAGACGCTATTAATTTATCCGGTGCAGCGTAGCCGACTGGATGTCTGGCGGCATTTTCTTCAGCCGGCAGGCGTCAGCCCGTCACTGAAAAGCGTCGATAACACCTTATTGCTGATTCAGATGGTTGCCGCGCGGATGGGCATTGCCGCCCTGCCGCATTGGGTAGTAGAGAGTTTTGAGCGCCAGGGTCTGGTGGTAACCAAAACCCTGGGCGAAGGCTTGTGGAGCCGACTGTACGCCGCAGTGCGCGATGGCGAGCAGCGTCAGCCGATTACGGAAGCGTTTATTCGCTCAGCGCGCAATCACGCCTGCGATCATCTGCCGTTTGTGAAGAGCGCGGAGCGACCCACTTACGATGCACCCACAGTGAGGCCAGGATCACCAGCGCGCCTGTAATAAACGTTGGCCAGTGCGGCTGTTGGTGCCAGATAGCCAGGTTTACCAGCAGCCCTGCCGGAACGTGCATATTATTCATAATGCCCAGCGTTCCGGCGTCTACTTGGGTTGCGCCGTAGTTCCACATAAAGTAGCCAATCCCGGAAGCCACCACGCCAAGAAACACCAGAATGCCCCATTGCAGCGAGGTTTGCGGCATTTTCTGCGCATTTCCCAGCAAGAACCATGCAATCACCGCCACCAGGAACGCGCCGAGATAGAACCACGCAAAGGCGTTATGCTGCGGCATCGGACGAGTTTCCATCAGGCGTTTATAGCCCACCATACCGATGGCAAAAGTGATATTGGAGAGTTGCACCAGCAGCAGGCCGGTCCAGAAATGGTCAGTCACCTGATCGTAGCGAATAATCCCGGCACCAATCACCGCCAGTAACGCGCTAAAGGCATATCCCCAGCGCAGACGGCGCTTACTCATGATGTCATAAATCAGCGTGATGTAGAGCGGCGTCAGCACGGTAAATAACAGCAACTCGGAAACCGTCAGGTAGAGATAGGCGCGGAAACTCAGCATATACATCACGCCGAGCTGCATCGCGCCCACCAGCATATACAGGCCGACCGTTTTCAGGCTATTGCCACGGGTACGCAGAAACGGCAGAAAAACGAGTGCCGCCAGGCCAACGCGCACCAGCACCGCAAAATAGCTATCGACGTGCCCCGCAAGGTACTCGCCATAAAAGCTAAAGGAGAAGGCCCACAGAATCGTGGTGATGATAAGTAGCGCCACAATGGAAAACTCTTTGATTAACGAGTATCCATTGTAGCGAAGTATCAGGTTGACAACTGACCAAATAAAGAACGATTACGATAAATAGAGCTTACGCAGATAATGCGGCACTGCGTCTTCGGCGTTAGTACCAATCACTTCCAGCTCTGGATGCAGGTCTTTCAGCCGTTGGTGTGCGCTGCCCATAATGCAGCCCTTACCCGCCATCGACAGCATTTCGGCATCGTTCATCCCGTCACCAAACGCAATACAATCCTTCAGGCTGTAGCCCAGTTTCTTCGCCACCGCTTCCAGCGCATGGCCTTTTGAAACGCCGCCAGCCATGACTTCCAGGCAGGTTAAGGTAGAGAAACTGACATTGACGCGATCGCCCCAGCGAGCGTTAATCGCTTGCTCCAGTGGCAGAAGTTTTTCATGGGAATCACTGGTGAAGAACACTTTGCTGACACCTTCTGGTTCCAGCAACCCCGGCTCATATAGCGCATATTTGAATACCGCTTCTTTAAAAAAGCGCATCTCTTCCGGGCGGTGGCGATTCATAAACCATTCGTCGTCGCGATAAACGTTAGTAATGATGTCCGGATTGTCGTTGACTACGCCAAACAGGTCACTGGCAATGTCACGATCCAGGTTATGAGCAAAAATCAGGTTGCCATCCAGATCGTGAACGCGCGCGCCATTGGAGGTAATCATGTAAGACTTAATCTCCAGATTATCGCGAATTTGCCCCACATCAACGTGGTGGCGACCAGTCGCAAACACAAAGTTGATGCCGCGCGCGGTGAGCAGCTTCAGAGTTTCTTTGGCGTAAGGGGATAACGTATGGTCGGGAGAAAGTAACGTGCCATCTAAATCAGACGCAACAACCTGGTACATAAGAAATTTAAACCTCTGTAGAGCGGTTTCCGCTGGGTGAGTTATGCCTGTTGAAAAAATCAACGATGGCGTGGAGCGCGACTGAGCGCATTGCGTCCTTTTCAAAAAGGATCTCGTGGTACGCACCTTTAATTACCAACGGTCGACCTCCTTCTACAGGGTGGCTCGCGGCGGCGCGAAGTTCACAAAAACGGTCGTGCATGCGGTTATCCACCACGCGCTCTTCTTCAGCCTGCAAAAGCAGCGTTGGCGTGGCGTCATCACCTGCTCCGGCTAACACCTGTTCTCCGGCCAGAATACTTTCACGTACCCAATGGTATGTCGGCCCGCCGACACGAATTGTTGGGTCATCAGCATAGAAGCGTAGATTGCGCCGATATCGCTGCCTGCTGTGGGTAAGCACGTTGATGGCAAACGGCAAGGCGCGCCAGCGCCCGGTGCCTATCGCATAGCCATCGCGAAAACGTGGGTGCGCTTCGGCCCAGTTTAGGATCTGCCGCGCCATAAATGACGGCATGCGAATCACAATGCCGAACATTGGCGCGGTCAGTGCAATGGCATCGCACACGCCAGGATGGCGTTGCAGGAACAGAGTGGAGATTGCGCCGCCCATCGAGTGGGCCAGTATATAGCGTTTACGCCACGGACCTGGCTGGACCTCTTGTTGCCAGAACGCCGCCAGATCATCAACATAATCATCAAAACGATTAACATGGCCGAGATGTGGATCGGCTAACAGACGACCAGAACGCCCTTGCCCGCGATGGTCGATGATTAATACGTCAAACCCCAGGTGAAACAGGTCGTAGGCCAGTTCCGCATATTTTACGTAGCTCTCAATGCGCCCCGGACAGATGACGACCACCCGGTCATGGTGCTGCGCGCGAAAACGGACAAAGCGCACCGGAATGTCATCCACACCAGCAAACTCTGCTTCATCACGCTGACGCCAGAAATCAGTCAGCGGTCCCATGGTAAAAGCAGCAAACGCTTTTTCTCTTGTTTCCCAGTCTTTTTGCTGCTGAAACATCGGGTAATCTGCCTCTTAAACCACGTAAAATCGTTTTTTTAAGCGTGCCTGACACAACGCTGCAACAGTAGCGTATTGTGGCACAAAAATAGACACACCGGGAGTTCATCATGACTTTAGAATGGTGGTTTGCCTACCTGCTGACATCGATCATTTTAAGCTTGTCGCCAGGCTCTGGCGCAATCAATACCATGACCACTTCCCTTAACCACGGTTATCGTGGCGCAGTGGCGTCTATTGCTGGTTTACAAACCGGGCTGGCGATTCATATTGTGCTGGTTGGCGTGGGATTGGGGACGCTATTTTCCCGCTCAGTGATTGCGTTTGAAGTGTTGAAGTGGGCAGGCGCGGCTTACCTGATTTGGCTGGGGATCCAGCAGTGGCGCGCCGCTGGTGCAATTGACCTTAAATCGCTGACCCCGACCCAATCACGGCGTCATCTGTACCAACGGGCCGTGTTTGTGAATCTCACCAATCCTAAAAGTATTGTGTTTCTGGCAGCGCTATTTCCGCAATTCATCATGCCGCAGCAGCCGCAAGTTATGCAGTATATCGTGCTCGGCGTCACCACCATTGTGGTCGATATTATTGTGATGATCGGTTACGCCACGCTCGCCCAACGAATCGCTTTATGGATAAAAGGGCCGAAACAAATGAAGGCATTGAATAAGATTTTCGGCTCGCTTTTTATGCTGGTGGGAGCGCTGTTGGCATCGGCGAGGCATGCGTGAAAAATAATGTCGGATGCGGCGTAAACGCCTTATCCGACTTACTCTGATGACGCGTCTGGCATCAACGCGAAATAATCAAATGAATGCCAAATCCAGCAAATAACGCCCCGGCAAAACCATCAATCCACTTCGCCAGACGTTGATAACCACGGCGCATTTGCGGCAGGGCAAACAGGCTGGCAACGACGGTAAACCATGCCAGCGTTTCGACAATAATCAGCGCGAAAATACCCCAGCGTTCGGTGGTGCCGACGTTATCGCCGACAAACAGCGAGAACACCGAGCCAAAGTAGATAATCGCTTTCGGATTGGCGAGATTGGTCAGTAAACCTTTCAGGAAACTGCGCCCACTTTTCGCCAGTTCTACCTGTGGCGCAGGTGCAGAAACAACCTCTTTTTTCAGTGCGCTACGCAGCATCTGATAACCCATCCAGCAGAGATACAGGCCACCACCTACCATAATCAGCGTATGCAGCCAGGCCATTTTTTCGATAATCAGATGCAGGCCAAGCAGCGCAATCCCAGCCCAAACCATTACGCCGCAGGTAATGCCCAGCACACCCATCATCGCTTCTTTACGGGAACGACTGACAGCGGTCTGAGAGACAAAAAAGAAATCGGGACCGGGGCTCATAAGCGCCACGATGTGCACCATGGCAACGGTGAGGAATAACATCAACATACAATTGACTCGCGGGGGAAACGTTTACGGAATGTTCATCCTGGCACTTTTTTATGCCGCTGACTACTCTTCGTCGTCGCCGTCAACATGCGCGCGGATAAGCGTCATAAACGGTTTACCAAAGCGTTCCAACTTGCGCATCCCAACGCCGTTAACACTCAACATTTCGCTGGCAGTGATTGGCATCTGTTCCGCCATCTCAATCAAGGTTGCGTCGTTAAACACCACGTACGGCGGGACATTGCTTTCATCGGCAATCGATTTACGCAGTTTGCGTAATTTAGCGAACAGTTTACGGTCATAGTTGCCGCCGAACGATTTCTGCATCGCTTTCGGTTTGAGCGCCACAATACGCGGCACGGCAAGCTGCAAAGAGGATTCGCCGCGCAGCACCGGGCGCGCGGCTTCTGTCAGCTGTAACGCGGAGTGCTGGGCAATATTTTGCGTCACCAGGCCGAGGTGAATCAGCTGGCGGATCACGCTCACCCAGTGCTCATGACTTTTATCACGGCCCATGCCATAGACTTTCAGTTTGTCATGACCATAGTCGCGGATACGCTGGTTATTAGCACCACGAATCACTTCCACCACATAACCCATCCCAAACCGCTGATTTACGCGACCGATAGTGGAAAGGGCAATCTGCGCATCGGTTGAACCATCGTACTGTTTCGGCGGATCGAGGCAGATATCGCAGTTACCACATGGTTCCTGACGACCTTCGCCAAAATAGTTCAGCAACACCAGACGGCGGCAAGTTTGCGCTTCGGCAAATGCGCCCATCGCATTGAGTTTATGGCGCTCGATATCCTGCAATTGCCCTTGCGGCTTCTCTTCCAGACAACGGCGCAGCCACGCCATATCAGCCGGATCGTAAAACAGCATCGCTTCCGCGGGCAGGCCATCACGCCCGGCGCGACCGGTTTCCTGATAATAGGATTCGATATTGCGCGGGATATCAAAATGCACCACGAAGCGGACGTTCGGCTTGTTGATGCCCATGCCGAACGCCACCGTCGCCACCACAATTTGCAGGTCATCGCGCTGAAATTTTTCCTGCACATCGGCGCGGACATTATTTTCCAGCCCGGCATGATACGCCGCCGCGCTAATTCCTTTACTTTGCAGACGCGCGGCTGTGTCTTCTACTTTCGCCCGACTGTTGCAGTAGATAATGCCCGACTTTCCCCGCTGTTCCTGCACGTAACGCATCAACTGATCGAGAGGTTTGAACTTCTCCATCAGCATGTAGCGAATATTCGGACGGTCAAAACTGCTGATTTGAATTAGCGGATCGTTCAGCCCCAGCAGGCGCACAATATCCTGGCGCGTGGTATCGTCGGCGGTGGCGGTTAGCGCCATAAACGGCAGCGTCGGAAAACGCTGACGCAGCTGACCGAGCGCGGCATATTCCGGGCGGAAATCGTGGCCCCATTGGGAGATACAGTGCGCTTCATCAACGGCTAATAACACCGGATTCCAGTGCGCCAGATGCTCAAGAAAGTTATCCAGCATCAGGCGTTCTGGGGCAATATAGAGCAGACGAATTTGCCCGGTGCGACAGCCTGTCATCACTTCAAGTTGCTGCTCGCGGGTTTGCGTCGAGTTAAGGCACGCCGCCGCCACGCCGTTGGCTTGCAGTTGATCCACCTGATCTTTCATCAACGAAATCAGCGGTGAAACAACCACGGTAAGGCCGTTTAGCAATAAGGCAGGTATTTGATAGCAAAGGGATTTTCCGCCACCAGTGGGCATGACGACCAGGCAATCGCGACCGGAAAGTACGGTGTCGATAATCTCTTCCTGGCCGGGGCGAAACTGTTGGTAGCCAAAGGTTTCTTGTAAAACCTGTTTAGCCCCGGACTCCAGATTCAACACTTCCGCCTGCGCCACATTCACCCCGATTGCCTGAAATAAAAACAGGCGCTATTTTCAGCGCCTGCGCGAGAAACTGCAATGCTTTTAGTCTCTGAGAGGGTAATCCTGGATGCTGGATTCCAGATTTGCCTTTCAATCAACTCACATCAGAACAGGTCGTTTAGCATAACTCCTACACCGACACGGGTCTGGTTGAAGTTATAGTCGATGAGCGATTCGCCATAGCCGCTGTAAACCTGAGTATAAAGGCGCACATGTTTGGTGATCGGGTAGCTTAAGCCTAACTCCGCACCACCATAACCGGTGTTCCAGTTGTACTGCCCTTTCGCGCTCAGCACAGCATCACCGAGGTGATAACCAATTTTAAGCTGGTAGTAACCCATATATTTGGTGATGTCCGGGTTATCGTCCGTATTACCGACGACATACCACGGCTTCACTTCCACCAGCCAGTTACCATTTTCTGCCATCAGGCGGGTGTAGATACGGTTCCAACTACGGGAAGTTGGGTCTGAACGTCCGTTAGAGTCGTGATTATAACCCATCTCTACATCGCGCAGCGTCCAGCCTGCAAAGCTGTAATCGGTGGCGAACCCGAGGAACAATTGCGGTTCATAGTTGGTTTCACGAAACGGTGATGACTCATCGCTATTAGAAAGCTGCCACCAGGATTTCTGGGTGTAGGAAGCGCCCAGTACAGAGTTTGGCCCCAAAATCCCCCGCCACAGCGGAAACGCCAGGCTCAACTGGAACTTTACTTCATCCTTACGCGCGTTTTCTGCCCAGTCGTAACTGGCAATCGCTTCTTTATTGAGATCGCTTGTTTGGGTATAGATGATGTAGTTGGTGTCGTAAGGATAAAGGGTGAAAGGATTGTCATGCTCCTGCAACATATTGGCGATAATGCTGCCACGTACTGCTGGCGCGTCATGCACATCTTTCACCGTTGCCTCTTGCGCATTTGCCACTATCGGCAGCATACACATCGGCAACAAGCAGCCCAGTAGAGTCCGCATCGATCGTGTTCTCCGTAACGAATTATTGATTAGATGAATATTTTTTCTGCGGGCTATTTTACATACTTAACTCAATTGCCGTTAGTTATCCCTTCCTAAAGTAGAAACCAACAACAAAGAAGCATAAAATCAACATTTCATTAACCGATGAAGTGTAAGGATGATATGTCTGCCGTACTGACCGCCGAACAAGCCCTGAAATTAGTGGGTGAAATGTTTGTTTATCACATGCCATTTAACCGCGCATTGGGGATGGAGCTGGAGCGTTACGAAAAAGAATTTGCACAGCTGGCCTTTAAAAATCAGCCGATGATGGTTGGTAACTGGGCGCAAAGCATTTTGCACGGTGGGGTCATTGCGTCGGCGCTGGACGTCGCCGCGGGTCTGGTGTGTGTAGGTAGCACCTTAACCCGCCACGAAACCATCAGTGAGGATGAACTGCGCCAGCGGCTATCGCGGATGGGGACAATTGATCTTCGCGTCGATTATCTACGTCCTGGCAGAGGCGAGCGTTTTACAGCTACCAGTAGCCTGCTGCGTGCGGGTAATAAAGTCGCCGTCGCCCGCGTTGAACTGCATAATGAAGAACAGCTTTATATTGCCAGTGCTACCGCCACCTATATGGTAGGTTGAATACATAAAAGCAGGTAAACTGCTGAGACTTATGACAAACGCAAAATTGCCTGATGCGCTACGCTTATCAGGCCTACCAGAGAAATGCAATATATTGAATTTGCATAGTTTTGTAGGCTGAATATGGCGTTAACGCCGCATCCAGCATGAACAAAGCACACTTTGTCAGCAAACTGAGCAGGTCAAGTGCTATCAACAACAAAAAATGAGTTTTCCAATGGATGCAAAACAAACGCGGCAGGGCGTATTACTCGCTCTTGCCGCTTATTTTATTTGGGGTATCGCCCCAGCGTACTTCAAGCTGATTTACTACGTGCCCGCCGATGAGATCCTGACGCATCGCGTGATCTGGTCGTTTTTCTTTATGGTGGTGCTGATGAGCATCTGCCGCCAGTGGTCCTATTTAAAAACGCTGATTCAGACGCCACAGAAAATTTTTATGCTGGCAGTATCTGCCGTGCTGATTGGCGGCAACTGGCTACTGTTTATCTGGGCAGTGAACAATCACCATATGCTGGAAGCGAGCCTTGGTTACTTTATTAACCCGCTGGTGAACATTGTGCTGGGGATGATTTTCCTCGGCGAGCGATTCCGCCGGATGCAATGGCTGGCGGTGATTCTGGCGATATGTGGCGTGTTGGTCCAGCTGTGGACTTTTGGTTCGCTACCTATTATCGCGCTGGGGCTGGCGTTTAGTTTTGCCTTCTACGGCCTGGTACGCAAGAAAATTGCCGTTGAAGCGCAAACCGGCATGTTAATCGAAACCATGTGGTTGCTGCCCGTGGCGGCGATTTACCTGTTTGCTATTGCCGACAGCTCAACCAGCCATATGGGGCAAAATCCTATGTCGCTGAATTTACTGCTGATCGCCGCCGGTATTGTCACTACCGTACCGCTGTTGTGTTTTACCGCCGCAGCCACGCGCCTGCGTCTCTCAACGTTAGGCTTTTTCCAGTACATTGGCCCGACGCTGATGTTCCTGCTGGCTGTGACGTTTTATGGTGAAAAACCGGGTGCCGATAAGATGGTGACTTTCGCCTTTATTTGGGTGGCGCTGGCAATTTTTGTGATGGATGCGATTTATACGCAGCGTAGAACGTCCAAATAAAAAATAAATATATTCTGAAAAAATATGCCTGCTCTTGCATGAGAGTGGGCATATTGCCATGCTGACAGGAGACTCACACAAGGATGTAAAATTTATGTTACGTATATTTATCCCAACATCTGACGGTAAGATTTCCAGACGCCGATATATATTTTCATTTATTTTAATAAATTTCATTTTTGCCTTTCTTATTATCTTTTTTAACGATGGGGAAGCAGGTTTTCTTGTTATAGTCTCTACCATCGCACTCCATTATCTCGTCATCAACATGAATTGCCAACGACTCCGTGATAGTGGTTTCATATATATAAAAACTTATGTTTTTGGTACATTGGCAGTATATATTATCTCTATCATCACAATGATAGCCGAAGATTTTGCCTGTTCAGGCAATGGTTCGATGATTTTTTTAATTTGCTACTTTTCCACTTTCAGTATGCTAATGCTTGCACCTACTGATTCATCAAAACAATAGTACGGAGTATTTATGAGTAAGGAATATATGAACGATGGTTCATTAAGTGAAAAATGGAAATATCGATTTAATTTTTATGATCAACATGGTTTTCCTGGATTCTGGGGGGCAACACCAGAATATAAAGCAGCATTTAAAGCATTAAAAGTAAGACAACGCTTAACTATTCAAATGAATTTCATTGCTTTCTTCTGTTCCTGGATATATTTATTTGTCCTGGGATTATGGAAAAAAGCAATTATAGTTCTATTACTTGGTATTCTATCTCTATTTGTTGGTGCACTAATTGGCGTTAACATTCTGGGAATTGCCGTAGCAGCCTATGTTGCTGTTAACACGAACAAATGGTTCTATGAGAAAGAAGTAAAAGGGTTAAATACCTGGAGTCTTTGAATAAGAGATGGCTTAGCCAGGCTAAGCCACCGCCTTCTTTTTACAACCAGTTCTTGCGCTTAAAGTACAGATACGGTGCCAGGCCCGCGAGGATCATAAAGATAATCGCTGCCGGGTAGCCGAAGCTCCACTTCAACTCTGGCATAAACTCAAAGTTCATCCCGTAGCTGGAAGCGACCAGCGTTGGCGGCAGGAACACGACGGATACCACCGAGAAGATTTTGATGATGCGGTTCTGCTCGATGTTGATAAAGCCCATCGCTGCCTGCATCAAGAAGTTCACCTTCTGGAACAAGGATTCGTTATGCGGCAGCAGGGACTCGATATCTCGCAGGATTTCACGCGCCTGCTCCAGTTGCCCACCCGGTAAGCGTGCTTTACGTACCAGGAAGTTGAGCGCGCGCTGGGTATCCATCAGACACAGGCGAACTTTCCAGCCGATATCTTCCAGTTCTGCCAATGTGGAGAGTGCCTCGTCGTACTCATCGCCCTGACGCCCTTCCATAATCACCCGGCTCAGTTGCTCCAGATCGCTGTAGATGTTTTCAATTTCATCCGCTAACTGTTCGATTTTGGTTTCGAACAGATCCAGCAGCAGCTCGTAAGCGTTACCGTCTACCATCGACTGGCTGCGGGCGCGCATACGATACAGACGGAATGCAGGCAGCTCGCGTTCACGCAGTGTAAACAGACGACCATCGCGGATGGTAAATGCTACAGTAGAGTTACCGGCGTGATCTTCCGCATCTTCAAAGAAGAAGAAGGAGTGAATATGCAGGCCGTCATCGTCTTCAAAGAAACGCGCCGATGCTTCGATGTCTTCCAGTTCCGGGCGAGTTGCCAGGCTCTGGCCAAGTTCAGATTGTACGCGCAGTCGCTCGTCGTCATCCGGTTCGACAAGATCAATCCATACTGCATTTACAAGGGGTTGTGACTCTTCGACTTCCAGCCGGGTCAGTCGGTTATTTTCCAGTTGAAATGCGCTCAGCATGACCGGGACTCCCAATGCTTAAAATATCGGACAGTTCGGTGGGCACACAGAAACAAATTGGGTTTCAGACCATTAAACAGCCTGACTCAGCGCGACGGGAAAATTGAGGTCGCTGACAACCGCTAAGGCTATCAGCAAAAGGGGATAGCCTTAGGAGTTGATCCTGGATGACAGGATAATGAGCCAGTATCTACTGGGTGTGTCCAAGGCGAATGTCCTCTTAGAGTGATCGTGCGCGCATGTTACGCCAGCAAAATTTTGCCGTCAACACGCAACAGAACACCACAGAACAATAGTTGAACTTCGCGCTTTTTGGTACTCGTCAAGGTCATTAACAGGATAAAAAAATCCCACATCCAGGACCTATAATGGCGCATCGGCTACTCATTGGTAAAGGAATGATCACCTTGAATCTCAAACGGATTTTTCTCGCTCTCACCTTGCTCCCCTTATTTGCTGTTGCTGCTGATGACTGCGCGCTCTCTGACCCAACGCTGACTGTGCAGGCGTATACCGTTAATCCTCAAACCGAACGGGTGAAAATGTACTGGCAAAAAGCCAATGGCGAAGCGTGGGGAACGTTACATGCGCTGCTGGCTGATGTTAATAATCAGGATCAGGTTCAGATGGTGATGAACGGCGGCATCTATGATGAAAGCTATGCGCCGCTCGGTTTGTACATCGAAAACGGTCAGCAGAAAGTGGCGTTAAATCTCGCCTCGGGGGAAGGTAATTTCTTTATCCGTCCTGGCGGCGTTTTTTATGTTGCGGGAAATAAAGTCGGCATCGTTCGTTTGGATGCCTTTAAAGCCAGTAAAGAGATTCAGTTTGCGGTGCAGTCAGGGCCAATGCTGATGGAAAATGGCGTAATTAATCCGCGTATTCATCCCAACGTCGCCTCACGCAAAATCCGTAACGGTGTGGGGATTAATAAACAAGGGAACGCTGTGTTTTTGTTGAGCCAGCAGGCGACAAATTTTTATGATTTTGCCTGTTATGCCAAAGCGAAACTGGACGTCGAGCAGCTGCTTTATCTTGATGGCACGATTTCACATATGTATGTGAAAGGCGGGGCAATCCCGTGGCAACGCTATCCTTTTGTTACCATGATTTCCGTCGAGCGGAAAAGTTAAGCATTGTACACTCGAGGAGGCCAAACAAACTGGGGCTGGCTACACAGCTGGAAAATCATCAGATAAATGAAGGGAAACAAAAATGAAAAAAACGCTCGCAACGTTATTTTTATTAACGTGTCTGGGATCATCGTCCGCTTATGCGGATAACGCTTTGATTTTACAAACGGATTTTAGCCTGAGAGATGGGGCCGTCTCGGCGATGAAAGGCGTCGCTTTCGGCGTTGACCATAATCTTAAAATCTTTGATTTAACACACGAAATTCCACCGTATAACATCTGGGAAGGTGCTTATCGCCTGTATCAGACTGCCAGTTACTGGCCGCAAGGTTCGGTGTTTGTCAGTGTGGTCGATCCGGGCGTAGGCACTGACCGTAAATCGGTGGTGCTGAAAACCAAAAACGGTCAGTACTTCGTTTCACCAGATAACGGTACGCTCACTTTGGTGGCGGAATCGCTGGGTATTGAGAGCGTCCGGCAAATCGATGAAAAAACCAACCGCCTGAAAGGTTCCGAAAAGTCATATACCTTCCATGGTCGCGATGTATATGCCTACACCGGTGCGCGTCTGGCTTCCGGAGCGATTTCCTTTGAGCAGGTGGGGCCTGAGCTTCCGGCAAAAGTTGTCGAACTGCCTTATCAAAAAGCGAAAGCGACAAAAGGTGAAGTGAAGGGCAATATCCCGATTCTCGATATTCAGTACGGTAACGTCTGGAGCAATATCAGCGACGAGTTGCTGAATCAGGCAGGAATCAAACTCAACGACACGTTGTGTGTGACCATTTCCGAAGGTTCCCAGCAAAAATACACAGGGAAAATGCCGTATGTCGCCAGCTTCGGCGATGTGCCGGAAGGTCAGCCGATGGTGTATCTGAACAGCTTGTTGAATGTTTCCGTGGCGCTGAATATGGATAATTTTGCGCAGAAACACCAGGTTGCATCTGGTGCTGACTGGAATATTGATGTGAAGAAGTGTGATAAGTAAGGTGCTGATGCCGGATGCGGCGTAAACGCCTTATCTGGCCTACCGGGCGCCATTTCTGTAGGCCGGATAAGGTGCGCAGCACCGCATCCGGCAACGTGATCGTAAATTACACCGTCTCCAGCCGGGCGTAAGCCGCCACCAGCCATTTGATTCCCTGGCCCTGGAATGCCACCTGCAAACGGCTATGCTCGCCGCTGCCTTCCATATTGACGATAGTGCCTTCACCAAACTTAGCGTGGCGCACGCGCTGGCCGAGTTTGTAGCCGCTGTCGTTCTCGACCATCGGCGTCCCCATCCGCTGATGGCTAACCGGGCGGCTTACCGTGGCGCGCAGGCGCACCTCTTCCACACACTCTTCAGGCAGCTCGCCGATAAAGCGCGACGGGCGATGGTAAACCTCTTTGCCATACAGACGGCGAGTTTCCGCGTAGGTCAGCGTCAGTTTCTGCATCGCGCGGGTTACGCCAACGTAGGCCAGACGGCGTTCTTCTTCCAGACGCCCACCTTCATCCAGCGACATTTGGCTTGGGAACATGCCCTCTTCCATACCGACAATAAACACCTGCGGGAACTCCAGACCTTTCGCCGAGTGTAGCGTCATCAACTGCACCGCGTCCTGCCAGGTATCCGCCTGCCCCTCGCCCGCTTCCAGCGCCGCATGGGAGAGGAACGCCTGCAGCGGCATTAAATCTTCGTCTTCTTCGTTGTAGCTGAACTGGCGCGTTGCCGTCACCAGTTCCTCTAAGTTTTCGATACGCGTCTGGCCTTTTTCGCCCTTCTCCTGCTCGTACATGGTGCGCAGGCCGGAGTCTTTAATTACCCGGTCAGTCTGTACATGCAGCGGCATATCGGCAGTTTCCTGCGCTAAGGCGTCGATCAGTTCCATAAACCGCTGTAAGGCGCTGGCAGCACGTCCGGCGAGGGCTTTTTCCTGCAACAGTTCACGACATGCCTGCCAGAGAGTTAACTGGCGATCGCGCGATGTCTGACGTACCACGTCCAGCGTCCGGTCACCAATACCCCGCGTTGGCGTATTCACCACGCGCTCAAAGGCCGCGTCGTCGTTACGGTTGGCAATCAGGCGCAGATACGAGAGCGCATCTTTGATTTCCTGGCGTTCGAAGAAGCGCATCCCACCGTAAATACGGTACGGCATACTCGCCTGCAATAACGCCTCTTCCAGCACGCGCGACTGGGCGTTGCTGCGGTAGAGAATGGCGCACTCGGCAAGCGCCCCGCCGTTGTCCTGCCAGGTCTTGATGCGGTTAACCACAAAACGCGCTTCGTCGAGTTCGTTAAAAGCGCAATAGAGGGAAATCGGCTCACCGTCCGCGCCATCGGTCCACAATTTTTTACCCAAACGCCCGTTGTTGTTTTCAATCAGGGCGTTAGCGGCGCTCAGAATATTGCTGGTAGAGCGGTAGTTCTGCTCCAGACGGATAGTTTCAGCACCGGGGAAATCATTGAGGAAACGCTGAATATTCTCGACCTGCGCCCCGCGCCAGCCGTAGATTGACTGGTCGTCATCACCGACGATCATCACCTTGCCAGTGTCGCCCGCCAGCAGGCGGATCCACGCGTACTGAATGTTGTTGGTATCCTGGAATTCGTCCACCAGGATGTTGGTAAAACGTTCGCGGTAGTGTTGCAGAATATGCGGCTTGTTAAGCCACAACTCGTGAGCACGCAGCAGCAGCTCGGCGAAGTCCACCAGGCCCGCGCGGTCACACGCTTCCTGATACGCCTGATACACCTTCTGCCAGGTCTGCTCCACCGGGTTACCGTAGCTTTGAATATGATGCGGACGCAGGCCTTCATCTTTCTGGCTGTTGATGTACCACATTGCCTGGCGCGGCGGCCACTGCTTCTCGTCGAGGTTCATCGCCTTGATCAAACGCTTAAGCAGGCGCAGCTGGTCTTCACTGTCGAGGATCTGGAAATCCTGCGGCAGGTTGGCGTCCATGTGGTGCGCACGCAGCAGGCGGTGCGCCAGCCCGTGGAAGGTGCCGACCCACATGCCGCCCTGGCTGGTGCCCATCAGTTGCCCGATACGATGACGCATTTCCGCCGCCGCTTTGTTGGTAAACGTCACCGCCATAATCGAGTATGGCGAGCAGTTTTCCACGCTCATCAGCCAGGCGATACGATGCACCAGTACGCGCGTCTTACCACTGCCCGCGCCCGCCAGCACCAGAAGGTTGCTGCGTGGCGCGGCCACCGCTTCGCGCTGTTTGTCATTAAGGCTATCGAGCAGGTAAGAAACGTCCATTGGCACCGCCGCGTAAAAATAGGTTGGGCGGAGAAGCGCAACGCCCTCCGCCAAAAAGCTGGGTATATATACAGATTTGCTGATTATATCAGCGAGGTCAGAGATGCCAACCGGGAAATTTCCAGATGCGGGAGTAAACGGCTGTCCCAGGTTTGCATCAGACAGCCATTTTCCGGTCTGATCCAACAGGCCTGCATTCCGCTGCGAATTGCCCCGCCCACGTCAGTGGTGAGATCGTCCCCAACATGTAAGATCTCGCCGATCGGCACGTTGAGTTTTTCCGCCGCCAGAAAGTACATATCGCTGAACGGTTTCGAGCGCCCGTGCGGGCCAGCGCGCAGCACAAACTCAAAATAATCCCCCAAACCAAACAGCTCCGGCTGGGCGTTACCGTTGGTGATCGCCACCAGCGGCCATTTCTTCGCCAGCTGTTTTAAGGTGTCGTGCGTTTGCTGCGGAACATCGATCCGGCTGCGCCATTTGGCAAAGTTGATCATTGCTGCGTGTGCGCCTGCACTGGCTTCTTCGGCACTCAGCCCGGCGTCGAGCATCGCTTGTTCAATCGAACGAAAACGCCAGCGCGTCACGTCGTGATAAATCTCGGGTTCCGCTTCCCGTACCGCCTGGCGCAGGCGTTGCAGATCTTCATTCTGGAAGCTGCGCAGCGCCGGATGATAATTTTGCACAAAGATAAGTGCTTCTTGCTCAGTACGTTGGATCACCGGACGGTTATCGTAAAGGGTATCATCCAGGTCAAAGGTGAGCGCCGAGATGCGCCCCAAAGGCCGGTAAAAACGCATTATTTCCCCCGTTTGGCGCGTGGATGCGCCGCATCGTACACCGAGGCAAGGTGTTGAAAATCAAGATGAGTATAGATTTGCGTGGTGGAGAGGTTGGCATGACCCAGCAGCTCCTGCACACCACGAAGATCGCCGCTCGACTCCAGCATATGCGTAGCGAACGAGTGACGTAATTTATGCGGGTGAACGTGATTATTCAGCCCTTGTTTTATGCCCCATTCGGCAAAGCGTTTCTGCACATTACGCGCGGAGATACGCTTGCCCAGTTTCGACAGGAAAAGCGCGTCGTCTTCGCTGCCAAACAGATCGCGCAAATCAAGCCAGTGCTCAATCCACGCCACAGCGTTGCGACCAATTGGCAGGCGGCGCTCTTTACTGCCTTTCCCCATCACCCACACTTCGCCGGACTCCAGGTCGAGGTGTTTGATATCCAGCCCCACCAGCTCGGAAAGACGCAGACCCGCGCCGTACATCACTTCCAGCATTGCCCGATCGCGCACGGCGAGGGGATCGTTGATATCAATATCCAGCAGCCGATTCATATCATCGACGTCGATATTTTTTGGCAGATGACGCGGCGCTTTCGGTGCCGAAACACCTTTTGCCGGGTTGGCTTTGAGTTCGTTCTGGCTGACCAGCCAGTCAAAAAAGCTACGTAGCGCAGAGAGGCGTAATGCGAGGCTTGCCGCGCCCAGCCCTTTACGGCGACTGCGTACAGCAAAATTGCGCACCATCGTCACATCGCATTGCTGCCAGCTTTGCAGGCCGTTTTCGCTGGCAAAATTGATGATCGCCTCAAGCTGGCGCTGGTAGTTAAGCAGGGTTATCGGGCTAAGCTGACGCTCCACGCTCAGATAACGTAGATAGCGTTCTACATCGGTATGTAAATCGGTCATACGCGTTCAATCCAACGCTCCAGAAGCTCCGGCATCATCAGCGTAATTTCATCAAGTAACTGCGTTCCCTGCCCTTGTTGATAGTGATTAGCATCGCGGCTGGTGAACAGCACTACGCCTAAATCAGCATCGCTTCCCAGCATCGACATCGCCACCGATCCCACCGCTTTCGCTTCCGGTAGCACCACCAGCAGCTCCGGCCCGTTAAGCGGCCCCAGATAGTGCTGCTCCTGCCCCAGACGCTGAATACGCAGTGGTTCGAAAGCCTGACGGTTTAATGCCAGATGAGTATGGTTCGACGGCGCACCTAAGCGCCAACGATCCGGAAACAGACGCACACTCGCGCCCGCCAGACCGAGATCGCGCGCCCAGCGGTGAAAACGCATCAGCATATCGTCGAGACTGCTGGCGGCGGTGAGACTGCGCTGCAGGTAGAGTAAGCGATAAAACAGGCCTTCGTTGGCGATAGCCTGTTCCATCAACAGCGACATGTTCTCTTCCAGAACATGAATATGGTGACGCGCGCGAGCCATATGCCACTCGACCAACGAAACGGTACCGCGTACCGGATGTGGCACACGTATCGCTTCTACTGCGCGCGCATTGCGGATAAAAAACTCAGGATTTTTAATCAGATAATCGACAACCGCCCGGTCATCAAGCTCCGTGAGTGTTTCCTGTAGTTCTTCCCCTGGTTGCTTCATAGATGAATAAATCCGTCGTAAACATGTACTGCCGGACCCGTCATATATAACGGATGACCCGGACCTTTCCAGGCGATATCAAGACGACCACCAGGGAGTTCCACACGTACTTCTTCGGCCAGCAAACCTTGTTGAATCCCTACCGCAACCGCCGCACACGCGCCGCTGCCGCAGGCCTGGGTTTCTCCTGCCCCACGCTCATAAACGCGTAAACGAATATGCTCGCGCTTAACCACTTGCATAAAACCGATATTGGCGCGCTCCGGAAAACGTTCGTGGCTTTCCAGAACAGGCCCCAGTGTTTCTACCGCCGCAGTATCGACATCATCGACCTGAATCACGCAGTGCGGATTTCCCATCGACACCACACCGCATAAGATTGTCTGCTCGGCGGCGCGCATAATATAGGTTTTTTCCGCTTTGTTAGCGCGAAACGGCACAGCGGAAGGTTCGAAGTTGGGCTCGCCCATATTTACGCGGACCAGATCATCATCGGTGACGGTCAGAACCATCCGCCCGTTGGCGGTGCTGACGCGGATATCGCGCTTATTGGTCAGCCCTTTCAGACGCACAAAACGGGCAAAACAGCGCGCGCCGTTGCCGCACTGCGCCACTTCACTGCCATCAGCATTAAAAATGCGATAGTGAAAATCCAGTTCAGGATCATACGGCGGCTCAACCACCAGCAACTGATCAAACCCTACTCCCAGGTGCCGATCCGCCAGGCGACGAATCAGTTCCGGTGAAAAAAAGACATTCTGCGTTACCGCGTCGACGACCATAAAATCGTTGCCAAGGCCATGCATTTTCGAGAACTGCATCATTTACTCCAATCACGCGGGTACAGAAACTGACTTTTAGTAATTCACCTGGGATGGACCATCGCCAGTGGCGCGGTCGTTTTTATCCGGCACCGTGGATTGCGTTTGCGTCTCTACCGGTTTGGTCGGCGGCGGCGCGTTTTTATCTGCAGGCGGGAAATAGAGCGGACCTTTCAGACCGCAGCCCGTCAGGCTGAAGAGAGTAAGTAATACAGTGAGTGCCTTAAACACGTTTTTCATTATGGATTGCCTGTAAAGTTCATCGCTTTCTGCTTTCTATCATCGCAGGAGAAGGCGTAAAAGCAAGCGTTTAGCGACTCTTTATGAAGTCTGAAAAGTGAGGAAATGCTGCGAGTATAACGCTTACTCGTAGGGATTTATGTTTTGCTGGTGGTTTCGTGATCGGCACCTCGCGCCAGGATGGCTTTATGCACTATCGCAATGTGGTTTGTTTATTGTCTTTTTTAGTTCCGTCAGCGTGGGGATGCTCGCTCGGTGAACCTGATCATAATGTTTACCAGAAACAGGGAAAGGCGTGGTGTACCTGCGCCCTAATGAAGAGACAAATCTTTCGCTATACAGAGACATTATTATTCCGGTGACGGATGAATCATGCCGGAACGCAGCAGCAGAGGTGCAACCTTTGAAGCCCTGACCCCATGCCGCTATACTGCCGCCATCACTTGAAAACAGGATACAACAATGAACGACAGTGAATTTCATCGCCTGGCTGACCAACTGTGGCTAACCATTGAAGAGCATCTGGACGACTGGGATGGCGACAGCGATATTGACTGCGAAATCAACGGCGGCGTACTGACCATTACCTTTGAGAACGGCAGCAAAATCATTATCAACCGCCAGGAACCGCTGCACCAGGTGTGGCTGGCAACCAAACAGGGCGGCTACCATTTTGATCTGAAAGGCGATGAGTGGATTTGCGATCGCAGCGGCGAAACCTTCTGGGATTTGCTGGAACAGGCGGCAACGCAGCAGGCGGGTGAAACAGTCAGTTTCCGCTAAGATTGCATGCCGGATAAGCCTCGCTTTCCGGCACGCACATCACGAAAAATACTGCTGTAATAGCGGCGTATCGTGATCCTGGTTGGCAGGCGGCATGTTGCCAATAGATTTGGTGCGGAACGGAATCACCTGTTCGCGACCATCAACCTTCACAATCTGATAGAACTGCGGCAGGTTGAAGTTGATGAAGCTTGAGCCGTAGGTAAAACGGTCATGCGATGACGAGTAGAAGCGACTGACGTCACGCACCAGCTCCTCTTTGCTGCCTTCGCAGTGGTGATACACCTCAACCCGGTTGCTTTCGTCGAGAATGTAGATATTAAAGCCATTCTCGTCTTGCGTTTCTTCGAAGAAAAACTGGATGATCCCTTCGCTGGCAAAGCCGTCCACCACCGCCGGTAATTTGACGTGATTGGTTTCAACCTGCACTGACAGGCCGTGCAGTTTGTTATGCGAAATAGCGCCATAAAACTCGATGGCGTTCTCCAGTTTCTGTACCGATACATTCAGGCGTTCGAAGAACAAGCCCCAGGTTTGACCAGAAACGCGCAGCGCCTTGAAGCGCCCGGTTTCCTGGCGGGTGCTGGAAAGACGCAGTTCAATACACTCAGAAACCAGTTGCTGCACGCGAGTACGGATTAAACCGCGCAGATGCTGGCTATAACAGAAGACTTCCACGCTATCCGGCGGCGCGGCGTCCTGATGCATTTTGCCGAGAATAGTTTTCAGGGCTTCGATCATCGACTGCTCGCCGTTGAAGTGCAGCGTACGCACTTCGTTCCACGAGTTGCGGTACAGCAGGTCCACACTACCTACCAGGCAATTTTGATTCTCGCCAAAGCTGAAGACATCCAGCTTACGGAAATCAAAATGCACCACCTGATTGCGGAAGGCTGCCGTCGGGTCATATTCCAGGTTAACGATAATCGCCAGATGGCGGATCTCACACGGGCTGTAGAGCGCCTTCGGTGTCGGTGCAGGTAAGCGCAGCGGGAAATGGTGCGACACGTCGGCGACCATCTCCTGCAACTTCGGCAAGTCGACAACGCCGTTGCCTTTAATGTACAAACGGGTGCGCGAGGTCAGCAAGCCGTTAAACCATGCCCACGCCACCAGTTTATTCAGGTAACGGTTATATTCCAGCGGCTGATGGCTGATGATCGACTCAATATTTGGCGCGCGGTTATACAGATACCAACCTGAACGGTTAGCACGGCCCGGCGGTACATAAATAAAGGTCAGATTCGGTTCCGAGAGATCAGGTGAAATCTGCGGGTTTACCAGCGTCACTTTACCCGGTAATGCTTCAAACGCCGCGTACAGTTTACGCGTCAGCACGCCGATATCCTGCGGGCTGGCGGAGACGCTAAGGTTATTGCGGCGCGCAAAGCGGATCAGATTACGGTAGCTCTGCATCATTGCGTCGAGCAGCTCGTTGTGCGCCTCACGTACCTGATCAATCTTCCAGTTGGCGCGGTTATCGAGCATTGCCAGACGAGCATCGTCCCATTCCCACTCTTTCACCAACTGGCTTAACACTTCACGACGCCAGCCTACGCAGGCGCGTTCACGGCTGAGTTTTTCGCACACTTTTAAATAGAAGCAGCGGCGTACTAAATCCAGACGGGTGAAATCTTCAATCGCCGTCAGGTACTCAGTAACACGCTCCAGCATCATGCAGTACGGATCGAGGCCAAACGACACAATCTCGCCGTCGTGCAAACGCTGTTTGATATCTTTCGCCAGCAGGCGTGGATTCGGATATTCCCAGGAATAGGCTTCCAGCAGCAGTGTCTTCAGCACCGCTTTGTACGGGGAATCGATACTTTTGTAGAGTTGCCAAAGGCTGGCACCAAAGTACTCTTCAGCGGAAAGCGAGCTTAAGCCGCCGAGATCCAGCCATTCATTTGGCGTCAGCACGCCCTGCGCGTAGAGCGTCATTACGTAGTCATCGTAATGCTCTTCTTCGTCGCAAGGCACCATATTCCACAGAATACGCTTACCAGCGAGACGCACGGCAGTACGGTAAAATTCATCAAGTAGCAGTATATGCTGGGTGGAGCCGCAATCTTCGCCCCCCAGACTGCCACTCTCGTTGTGGCGGAAACGGTTTTCATCAATCAGGAAGAAGCTAACTTCCACCCCCAGCGAGGCGGCCCAGCTTTCCAGCAGGCTACATTTACGTTGTAGTAATTGGCGCTCTTCGCTATCGAGCCAGGATTGATGACAGACCCAGATATCCAGGTCAGAGGAACAACTTTGCCCTACGGACGAAGTACTGCCCATCGTGTATACACCAGTAATCGGAAGCTCGCCTTTCGGCGGGTCCTGTACTGACATTCCACGATACAGTTCAAGTTCGTTCAGGTAGTGGCGTTGGGTTTCATCAGGCGTGTAAAGGCAAATGCCTTTGGGAACGTTACCATCAAGGTAACCCGGCATTAGCGGATGGTGATAGTGCAACAATGTCGGCAGCAGACTGTAAACCTGTTGGAATGCAGGCCCCATGGCAGCAAGCGCGCGATCCACGCGCAATTGATTTATGGCATCCAGTCTCTGTTTCAGAGTCTCAATATAGAGGTACAAGACGTATCGCCTGATTTGCTACCCGTCATGTCTGTGATTCCGGCAACATCAACGGAAACACGCGGCATTCGGGATATTTCGTATGTCAAAGGTAACTGTTACCACTTTCCGCGCCTGGTTTTTTTAGTTTCACGACGAAAAAATGGTCTAAAACGTGATCAATTTAACACCTTGCTGATTGACCGTAAAGAAAGATGCGCTACATACAAGTGTAGCACCGTTTATTCTCTGTAAATTCCTTATTACGACGGCTTGAAACGCCTGTCAGGATTCCATTTACGTTTTGCATTAACGTCAACGTTTCACCACAACACTGACATCGCTCCAGCAAGGATGTTAGGATGGACCACGGATGATAATGACGGTAACAAGCATGTTAGACAATGTTTTAAGAATTGCCACACGCCAAAGCCCACTTGCACTCTGGCAGGCACACTATGTCAAAGACAAGTTGATGGCGAGCCATCCGGGATTAGTCGTTGAACTAGTACCGATGGTGACGCGCGGCGATGTAATTCTTGATACGCCGCTGGCGAAAGTAGGCGGAAAAGGCTTATTTGTTAAAGAGCTGGAAGTCGCGCTTCTGGAAAACCGCGCCGATATCGCCGTACATTCGATGAAAGATGTGCCGGTTGAATTCCCGCAAAGTCTGGGGCTGGTCACCATTTGCGAACGCGAGGATCCGCGTGATGCCTTTGTGTCCAATAATTATGACAATCTGGATGCGTTACCGGCTGGCAGTATCGTCGGGACTTCCAGCTTACGTCGCCAGTGCCAACTGGCGGAACGCCGCCCGGACCTGATTATCCGCTCTCTGCGTGGGAACGTTGGAACACGCCTTAGCAAGCTGGATAACGGCGAATACGATGCCATTATTCTTGCCGTGGCTGGATTAAAACGTTTAGGGCTGGAGTCCCGCATTCGCGCTGCGCTGCCCCCTGAAATTTCTCTTCCGGCAGTCGGACAAGGTGCAGTAGGTATTGAATGCCGCCTTAATGATACGCGTACCCGCGAGCTTCTTGCCGCGCTTAATCACCATGAAACCGCGCTACGCGTCACCGCTGAACGTGCGATGAATACCCGTCTGGAAGGGGGTTGTCAGGTGCCGATTGGCAGCTATGCCGAACTTGTCGACGGCAAAATCTGGTTGCGTGCGCTGGTCGGTGCGCCGGACGGTTCGCAGATTATTCGTGGTGAACGCCGCGGTGCGCCGCAGGATGCCGAGCAAATGGGGATTTCACTGGCGGAAGAGCTACTGAATAACGGCGCTCGGGAGATTCTCGCTGAAGTCTACAACGGAGACGCGCCAGCATGAGTATCCTGGTCACCCGCCCATCTCCAGCTGGAGAAGAGTTAGTGAGCCGTCTGCGCACACTGGGGCAGGTGGCCTGGCATTTTCCGCTGATAGAGTTTTCCCCGGGTCGGCAATTGCCACAACTTGCCGACCAGCTATCAGCACTTGGTGAAGGCGATCTGTTGTTTGCCCTTTCGCAACACGCCGTTGCTTTTGCCCAATCACAACTGCATCAACAAGCTCTTAAATGGCCATTACTTGCTGATTATTTCGCCATCGGCCGCACCACTGCGCTGGCGCTGCATACCGTGAGCGGGCACCAGGTTCGTTATCCGCAGGATCGGGAAATCAGTGAAGTCTTGCTACAATTACCGGAATTACAAAGTATTGCGGGCAAACGTGCGCTGATATTACGTGGCAACGGCGGTCGTGAGCTGATTGGAGAAACTCTGACGGCACGCGGTGCTGAAGTCACTTTTTGTGAATGTTATCAACGGTGCGCCATTCATTATGACGGTGCAGAAGAGGCGATGCGTTGGCAATCCCGCGAGGTGACGACCGTCGTTGTTACCAGCGGTGAAATGTTGCATCAACTCTGGTCATTGATCCCACAATGGTATCGTGAGCACTGGTTACTACGCTGTCGGCTTTTGGTCGTCAGTGAGCGTTTGGCGAAACTCGCCCAGGAACTGGGCTGGAATGACATTAAGGTCGCCGATAACGCTGACAACGATGCGCTATTACGGGCATTACAATAACTCTCATAACAGGAAGCCATAATGACGGAACAAGAAAAAACCTCCGCCGTGGTTGAAGATACCAGGGAGGCCGTGGACACCACGCCACAACCTGTCGTTGCAGAAAAGAAGAGTAAGAACAGTACCGCTCTGATTCTCAGTGCGGTGGCTATCGCCATTGCTCTGGCAGCAGGCGTCGGTTTGTATGGCTGGGGTAAACAACAGGCCGTCAGTCAGACTGCCACCAGCGATGCCCTGGCGAGCCAACTCACGGCACTGCAAAAAGCCCAGGAAAGCCAAAAAGCGGAGCTGGAAGGCATTATTAAGCAACAGGCTGTACAGTTAGAGCAGGCGAATCGACAGCAAGAAACGCTGGCAAAACAGCTGGATGAAGTCCAACAAAAGGTCGCTACCATCTCTGGTAGCGATGCCAAAACCTGGCTTCTGGCACAGGCGGACTTTCTGGTAAAACTTGCCGGACGTAAACTCTGGAGCGATCAGGACGTTACCACCGCAGCAGCGTTACTGAAAAGCGCTGATGCCAGCCTGGCAGATATGAATGACCCCAGCCTTATTGCTGTTCGTCGGGCAATTACCGATGATATCGCCAGCCTTTCTGCGGTATCGCAGGTGGATTATGACGGTATTATCCTCAAGTTGAATCAGCTCTCTAATCAAGTGGATAACCTGCGTCTGGCCGACAATGATAGCGACGGTTCGCCAATGGATTCCGATGGTGAAGAGCTTTCCAGCTCCATCAGCGAATGGCGCATCAATCTGCAAAAAAGCTGGCAGAATTTTATGGACAACTTCATTACGATTCGCCGTCGTGATGATACTGCCGTACCGCTGTTAGCGCCGAATCAGGATATCTATCTGCGCGAAAATATTCGTTCCCGTCTGCTGGTCGCCGCGCAAGCTGTGCCGCGTCATCAGGAAGAGACGTACCGCCAGGCGCTGGAGAACGTCTCCACCTGGGTTCGTGCTTATTACGATACTGAAGATGCCACCACCAAAGCGTTTCTCGACGAGGTGGACCAGTTAAGCCAGCAAAATATCTCGATGGATCTCCCGGAAACACTGCAAAGCCAGGCGATGCTGGAAAAACTGATGCAGACTCGCGTGCGTAACCTGCTGGCGCAACCGGCAGCAGGGGCAACGGAAGCTAAACCTGCACCTGCACCTGCACCTGCACCTGCACCTGCACCTGCACCGCAAGCTGATGCCCCGGCAGCCGCGCCGCAAGGAGAATAACCATGCTAAAAGTGTTATTGCTCTTTGTGTTGCTGATTGCGGGGATCGTGGTCGGCCCGATGATTGCCGGTCATCAGGGTTACGTACTGATCCAGACCGACAACTACAATATCGAAACCAGCGTGACTGGCCTGGCGATCATTTTGATTCTGGCGATGGTCGTGCTGTTTGCCATTGAGTGGCTACTGCGGCGGATCTTCCGCACCGGCGCGCACACCCGGGGTTGGTTTATCGGACGTAAGCGTCGCCGCGCACGTAAGCAGACAGAACAAGCGCTGCTAAAACTGGCGGAAGGCGATTATCAGCAAGTTGAAAAGCTGATGTCAAAAAATGCCGATCACGCTGAACAGCCGGTGGTGAACTACCTGCTGGCTGCCGAAGCCGCACAGCAACGAGGGGATGAAGCGCGCGCCAATCAGCATCTGGAACGCGCAGCGGAACTGGCGGGTAACGACACCATTCCGGTGGAAATCGCCCGCGTTCGCCTGCAACTGGCACGTAATGAAAACCATGCGGCACGCCACGGCGTGGATAAGTTACTCGAAGTCACACCACGCCATCCGGAAGTGCTGCGTCTGGCGGAACAGGCTTATATCCGTACCGGCGCGTGGAGCTCATTACTGGACATCATCCCGTCAATGGCGAAAGCCCACGTTGGTGACGAAGAACATCGCGCAATGCTCGAACAACAGGCATGGATTGGCCTGATGAATCAGGCACGGGCCGATGACGGCAGCGAAGGTCTGCGTAACTGGTGGAAAAACCAAAGCCGGAAAACGCGTCATCAAGTGGCGTTGCAGGTGGCAATGGCGGAACATCTTATTGAGTGTGACGATCATGATACTGCCCAGCAAATTATCATCGACGGCCTGAAACGCCAGTATGACGATCGCCTACTGCTGCCGATCCCACGACTGAAAACCAACAATCCGGAACAGCTTGAAAAAGTGCTACGCCAGCAAATCAAAAACGTCGGCGATCGCCCGCTGTTGTGGAGCACATTGGGCCAGTCACTGATGAAGCACGGCGAATGGCAGGAAGCATCCCTCGCCTTCCGCGCGGCACTGAAACAACGCCCGGACGCCTACGATTACGCATGGCTTGCCGACGCGCTGGACAGACTGCACAAACCGGAAGAAGCCGCATCGATGCGCCGCGACGGCTTGATGTTGACGTTGCAGAACAACCCGCCGCAATAGTTCTTTCTAACCCGGAGGCAAGCACCTCCGGGGCCTTTCTGATACATAAAAAAACGCCTGCTCTTATTACGGAGCAGGCGTTAAAACAGGTCTGTATGACAACAAGTGGGTGCTTCACTCAACGTTGTGTCCATGGTGTCTGATGAGGCATAAGCGACATCTGTCAGTGGACGATAAGCACCGTAAACGGCTCTGCGTCATTCCTAAGTTTATGAGGCACTAAGGCGAACATAAGAGATGGAATGAGCATCTACCCAATTATTATGCCACACAGGCCCGGGAAATAACATCCTTTAATACTTGTTATGAGACAATTCTGCAATCCAGGTTTCTTTCGTTCGCAATAATTACCTGAGAAAATATCATCCAGAACCTTACTCTCTTTAATTATAAATACTGTGAATTGTTAAAAATATTCAATAACCAATATATATTAATTACACTTCTAATCAAAAACAGCATCAATAATCAACACCATACAATAAACCTGCCTTACATATGCCCCGCACCAAGGGTAGGATTGAAAACGCTCTCCTGATCTTTCGATTCATCCTCATGGCAAATAAATAATATATTTTCATCATAATTATTTATAACCCCATTTTATCAGGGAGAGGGACCTCAATTATCAATGCTTAATTATGTCATCCATTTAATGACATGAAACCGGAGCGTTTTGCATGGAAATTTCGTTTTCACCCAAACTACTGGTGGTCGCAGTCGCCACCGCTATTCCTTTGCTGGCCAGTGCTGCAGATACCCCGTCAACCGCTACCGCGCGCGAAGGCTACGCCGGGTATGATCACCCTAACCAGTACCTGGTTAAACCTGCACGATAATATGATGCCTGTGATGCAGCATCCGGCACAGGATAAAGAAACTCAGCAGAAGCTGGCGGAATTAGAGAAAAAGACCGGTAAGAAGCCGAACGTGGTTGTTTTCTTACTGGATGACGTGGGCTGGATGGATGTCGGCTTTAATGGCGGTGGCGTGGCGGTAGGTAACCCAACGCCAGATATTGACGCCGTTGCCAGCCAGGGGCTGATTTTAACCTCTGCATATTCTCAACCAAGTTCTTCCCCTACCCGCGCCACCATTCTCACCGGACAATACTCCATCCACCACGGCATTCTGATGCCGCCGATGTACGGGCAACCGGGCGGTCTGCAAGGGTTAACCACCCTGCCGCAATTGCTGCACGACCAAGGTTACGTCACCCAGGCTATCGGGAAATGGCATATGGGGGAAAACAAAGAGTCGCAGCCGCAGAACGTTGGCTTTGATGATTTCCGTGGCTTTAACTCGGTGTCTGATATGTACACCGAATGGCGCGACGTTCACGTCAATCCGGAAGTGGCCCTGAGTCCGGACCGTTCTGAATACATCAAGCAATTACCGTTCAGCAAAGATGATGTTCATGCAGTGCGCGGCGGCGAACAACAGGCCATTGCCGACATTACGCCGAAATATATGGAAGATCTGGATCAACGCTGGATGGAATATGGCGTTAAGTTCCTCGACAAGATGGCGAAGAGCGATAAGCCTTTCTTCCTCTATTACGGCACTCGCGGCTGTCACTTCGATAACTACCCGAACGCTAAATATGCAGGTAGCTCTCCGGCACGCACCTCGTATGGCGACTGCATGGTGGAGATGAACGATGTGTTCGCTAATCTGTATAAAGCACTGGAGAAAAACGGTCAGCTTGATAACACGCTGATTGTCTTTACCTCCGATAACGGACCAGAAGCCGAAGTACCGCCGCACGGACGCACACCGTTCCGTGGTGCGAAAGGATCTACCTGGGAAGGCGGCGTTCGCGTTCCGACTTTCGTGTACTGGAAAGGCATGATCCAACCACGTAAATCTGACGGTATTGTTGATCTGGCAGATCTCTTCCCAACAGCCCTGGATCTGGCGGGGCATCCTGGGGCGAAAGTGGCGAATTTAGTACCGAAAACCACCTTTATCGATGGTGTAGACCAGACATCTTTCTTCCTGGGAACAAACGGCCAGTCTAACCGTAAGGCCGAGCACTACTTCCTCAACGGCAAACTCTCTGCTGTACGTATGGATGAGTTCAAATACCATGTGCTGATTCAGCAGCCATACGCTTATACCCAGAGCGGGTATCAGGGTGGGTTCACCGGCACAGTAATGTAAACGGCGGGATCGTCGGTGTTTAACCTCTACACCGATCCACAGGAAAGCGACTCTATCGGCGTGCGCCATATTCCGATGGGTGTACCGCTACAGACCGAAATGCACGCGTATATGGAGATCCTGAAGAAATATCCTCCACGCGCGCAGATTAAATCTGATTAAGCCGGCGATATCGCTACATCGGGCCACACTGACCTTGCCGGATGCGGCGTGAACGCCTTATCCGGCCTACAAGCCTTGCAAATTCAATAAATTGCAGCATTCTGTAGGCCGGATAAGATGCGTCAGCATCGCATCCGGCAATCAACCGCAGGCGACCGCCGATTTTTACTTATTCACCACCATCAAACGCGCCTGCATAATGTCGCTGGCCGGGCGACCGTGCGCCAACAAATCAGCCATTGCTTTAAGATATGGCGGTAGATGGCGGAAATAACGCTGATATCCGGCACACAAATAATTCAGCCCCGGTTTGCCGCTGGCATCGAGCATAAAGCGGTGTTTCGGGCAGCCTCCCCAGCACGCTTTTAACACGTTACAACTGCGACACTGCGTCGGTAACTGCTTAAATTTATCTTCACCAAAAGTCTGCTGCTGCGGGGAATCGATCATTTCTGCGATGGTCTGCTGAAGCATATTCCCCAGCCGATATTGCGGATAAACATAGTGATCGCAGGCGTAAACGTCGCCGTTGTGCTCAACAATCACCGAGCGCCCACACGTTGGCTGATGATGGCAAACCGCACCCGGCGCACCAACAAAATTGGCAAACGCCCATTCGATATTCATCACGAAAATCTTGCCGACGTCGCGTTTGATCCAGTGGTCGAATATCGCCACCAGAAACTCACCAAACTCATCGGGGCGCACCGACCATTCCGTCAGTTCGCCCTGAATATCGCCGGGAGCATGTAGTTTCAGTCCATCGCGGGTAGCTATTTCATCAGCCAGACGCTCCACTACCGGAATAAACTGGATGAACTCCACGCCCGCATCACGCAGAAAATCATAGACCTGCAAAGGTTGTAACGCGCTGGTGCGGTTAACGCAGACCAGCACGTTATAGTCGACATGATGCTTTTGCAGCAGCGTCAGGACACGCATCACCAGCTTATGCGTTGGTCTGCCGCTTTTGGTCACGCGATATTGATTGTGGATCTCAGCCGGACCATCCAGCGACAGGCCAACAAGGAAATGATGCTCTGCGAGAAACGCGCACCATTCATCATCCAGCAGCACGCCGTTGGTCTGGAAGCTGTTACTGACCTGCCTTCCCGCACCATATTTTGCCTGCAGCGCCACGGCACGGCGGTAAAACTCCAGCCCCAACAGCGTTGGCTCACCGCCCTGCCAGGTAAAAGCGACTTCGTTTTGCGGTTCGCTGGCGGCAATATAGTGACGGATATACGCTTCCAGCGTGTCATCGTCCATATGCGTGACTGGCTTTTCGCGATAAAGGGATTGTTTTTCGAGATAAAAACAGTAGTCACAGTTCAGATTACAATCGGAACCGCTCGGTTTCGCCATCACGTGAAACGCACGCGTTGGAACCTGTTGCAGCATGGTCGCTCCTTGCCTGAAGTCATCCTTCAATACGTTAAGGGCGAAATCATACCGTGGGGCAATGAGTTACCACGGGCGTTTATTGCGAAGGGAGAGTGACGAAATGCACAGAAAACAAAAAACCCCGCCGAAGCGGGGTTCAAAATTGGTCGGCGAGAGAGGATTCGAACCTCCGACCCACTGGTCCCAAACCAGTTGCGCTACCAAGCTGCGCTACTCGCCGAAATACTGCTTTTTGAATTTTTAGTTCAATTCTTTAAAGTCGTGGTGCGAGGGGGGGGACTTGAACCCCCACGTCCGTAAGAACACTAACACCTGAAGCTAGCGCGTCTACCAATTCCGCCACCTTCGCATTGTCACAACTTCTAATAATGGGGTGGCTAATGGGATTCGAACCCACGACAACTGGAATCACAATCCAGGGCTCTACCAACTGAGCTATAGCCACCACTACAAATCTTGTTACGCGGTATTACTACCACCGCAGCTCAAGCGCCGGGACTAAATGGCGCGCCCGACAGGATTCGAACCTGAGACCTCTGCCTCCGGAGGGCAGCGCTCTATCCAGCTGAGCTACGGGCGCTTAGCGCCGTTGCGGGGGTGGATAATACGGACTTCCCACCCCTCTGTCTAGTCCCTTTTTAAATAAAATGCGCGTTTGGTTACGGTTTGCGCGCTTTGCTGATTATTTCTCCAGTTTATGCGCTTTACCGTGGCGATTAAGGCCAAAAACTTTATAAATCGCCGTCACCGCCAGCATGAAGATGATGCCGACAAACAGCGACATACGGGTATCTTCATTAAAGTACATACCGATCAAAACGCAAATCAGGAATGCCATTGTTACGTAGTTAGCCCACGGGAACAGGATTGAGCGGAACGGATGGCTGGCAATCGCCGCTTTGTGTGCACGACGAAAACGCAGCTGGCTTATCAAAATCACAAACCACGGCACCATGCCCGGAAGCACGCTGGCACTGTAGACGTAGACAAACACGCGTTGTGGGTTAGGGATGATGTAGTTCAGGCATGAGCCAATTAGCAGGATGACAATGGATACCGCCACGCCTGCAACCGGCACACCGTGACGGGAAACTTTCGCCATCACCGCCGGTAACTGACGGTTTTTCGCCAGCGCGTAGAGCATACGTCCGCAACTGTACATGCCGCTGTTACAGCCAGAGAGCGCAGCCGTCAGCACCACAAAGTTGATAATGCCCGCCGCTGCGGTAATGCCGATTTTGGCGAAAGTCAGTACGAACGGGCTGCCGTTGCTGCCAATTTCATTCCACGGGAAGATGGTGACGATAACGAAAATCGCGCCTACGTAGAAAATCAGGATTCGCCACAACACTTTGCCTACGGCACTGCGCAGCGTCACCTGGGGATTCTTTGCTTCACCGGCTGTAATGCCAATCAGCTCCACGCCCTGGTAGGACGCTACCACAATACACAGCGCGGTCAGGAACCCTTTCCAGCCACCCGCAAAAAAACCGCCATGCTCTGTGAGATTGCTAAAACCAATCGACTGCCCACCATTGCCAAAGCCAAAGAAAATCACGCCCAGGCCAATGACAATCATCACGATAATCGTGGTGACTTTGATCATCGCGAACCAGAACTCGATTTCACCGTACAACCGCACCGCTGCCAGATTCGCCAGTGCCACCAGCGCCACCGCGATCAATGCGGGTATCCACTGCGCCATCTCCGGGAACCAGAACTGGACATAAACGCCAATGGCGGTGATTTCTGAGATCCCCACCGCCATCCACATAAACCAGTAAGACCAGGCGGTGAGATAGCCAAAGAACGGGCTCATGTAACGATGCGCATAAACGGCGAACGAACCGGTAACCGGTTCGAGGAACAACATTTCGCCCATTGAACGCATGATGAAAAAGACGAACAGCCCGGCGATGATATAGGCCAACAATACGGATGGCCCGGCCCATTTCAGGGTACTGGCGGCCCCCATAAACAGGCCGACGCCAATGGTGCCCCCCAGGGCGATGAGTTCGATATGTCGAGCTTCCAGCCCACGCTGTAGCTCTGGTTTGTTATCTGCCATAAATCCTCGTGTTGTGTTTGCATGCTTTCCGGTGTTACCGGTTATCGTTATGGGTACATCGAGTGTTGCGAATGTTTTCGTAATTCAGGAGAAATGGCAAATAAAGCATTAAAAATTTGAATGCTTTGTGTAATAAAAAGACAGGCAGGCGACGAAGTGACCACTCCGTCGCTTTACAGAGAGAGGAAAATCAGAGATCGCCGGTGTAATGCCAGCGTAAATAACGCAGCAAACGAAGCTGGCGCTTAATGCGACTCGGCTGCGAAAGCAGTCTATAAAGCCACTCCAGTCCCAGCGTTTGCCAGATTTTCGGCGCGCGTTTTACGTGACCGGTGAAAACATCATAAGTCCCGCCAACGCCCATATACAGCGCATTAGGGTGCACCAGGCGGCAGTCGCGCATGAAGATCTCCTGCTTTGGTGACCCCATTGCGACAGTGACGATTTGCGCACCACTGGCGTGAATACGCTCAAACAGCGCCTGACGCTGCTCAGGCTTGAAATAACCGTCCTGGCTGCCAACGATATTCACATTCCACTGGTCGCGCAGTTTAGCTTCGGTCTGCGCCAGCACATCAGGTTTACCGCCCACAAGAAATACCGGCGTCTCTTCCTTGCCAGCGCGCGCCATTACTTCTTCCCAGAGATCGGCACCGGCAACGCGGGAAACCTGTGCCTGCGGGTACTTTTTACGCACCGACCGCACAACGCTAATGCCATCGGCATATTTAAATTCGGCAGCGTTAATTAACTCCCTGACATCGGCGTTATCTTCAATGGTCAGCATTTTTTCGGCATTAATGGCAACCAGCGTTCCCTGCTTAAGCTGTCCGTCAGCGAACAGATAATCGAGGGCATGCTGCATATCACGCCAACCGATCAACTGTAAGCCACGCAGCGTATAGGTCGGTGCCGTGGTGTTGTTATTCATTGTTATCCTTCAACCTGCGTCCGGAGCGATGATTTTATTCGTTTATGAACGAGTCCGGCGCTATCAAAAAGCCAGTACAGCAGTTTTGCAATCATCAGGCTTGCGCCGAAGACCACGATAAAAAAGACGACACGCGAGACAAACGAATCCAACCCTTCGCGGGCCAGCACGATCATATTGAAGATCGCCCCAAAGCAGAAACTGTGGAGAATCGCAGCCTTATAGCGATTAGTTTCGCGGTTGCCCAGCTCATACAACCAGTCGAACCATTTGATGATCAGACCAACCACAATCGCCCCGAGCGGGATGAACAACGCACCGCCCATAACAACCAGTGAGCCTATAAGCGTAGGCGAGATCGCCAGTCCGGAGTGGTTATTCAGCACTTCCCAGGTAAAGTAGTTGGCGGAGTTCAGCACCATACTCGGACGCCCAGGCCACAGCCAGGAAGGGATAAAGACATAGAAATCGCGGACAATTGGAGCCAGGCCCTGGAAGTCAATGTTGTCGTAGTTCTGCAACAGCAGCGCCAGATTCTCCCACGGCGAGAAGGTGTCGCGGGTGAGATAGAGAAACGTATAGAACGCCTCATCGCCGCTGACGCTCATTCCATAGCGTTTTAGCGCCAGCCAGAACATGCCAACAATCCCCAGCACGCCCGCCGCCGCCAGCATCCACAACGAAATCCAGCCGCGAATAATGCCGATAAACAGGAAGATAGCAAACGCGATAATGATATTGGCGCGAGTGCCGCCGACAATCATGTAAGTCAGCAAACCGAAGGCAACCGTGCTGACGAGGAAAAACAACCACGCTTTGCTGTCCTGGCGCAGAAAGTAGACCACTAACATTGCCGGGATGAAAAAGTAAAAGAAACGCTTTAACGCCACGCCAGAGACTTCGCTGGAGAAGATCTGGCTGTAGGAGTTAAGCCGGAACAGCAAAAAACCGTTATGCATGAAAAAGATGCCAACGCTCACCAGCGCGATGCCCATCAGAATCACCCACGTGAGATTGGTTTCTACGCGGTTCATGGTAAACACTGGACGGCGCGGTGCATCGGCAACGCGTTTGCGTAAACGTGTTTTGTAAGTGACGTAGTAAACTGCGTAAAATCCCCCCGCAGAAAGTAACGCCTGCAACAAGATCTCTGGTGGCACCACGGCAACATCAAAGCGAAACACCAGCAAGCTGGTCAGCGGGAAGCCGAAGAAAAAGGTCAGCAAAAACAGCAATGAAAAGAAGACATTGAAGTTAAAGCGCACGCGGCGAAACTCAAACCATGTCAGCGTGGCGATAAACAGCGTGCAGAGCAGCCAGACAACAAAAAGACCGCTGAATTGCAGCAGGCTCATGCGACCTCCCCGGTGGCAATAGCCAGCGCCCGCTGCCAGCCTTGCAGATAGTTCGGGCTAAAGAAGGCAATGTTGTTTTTATCCACCGACGCCAACTGGCGCTGCGCTTCACGCACAATATCTTCATTGAGATCGTCAGTGGTAAACAGCACCGGCAAATGCTGTTCTGTCATATCCTGCCAGAACGGATTTTCCCGGTTAAGCACACAAGGAATGCCCGCCTGAATCAGCAAGCACAGCGTACCAATGCCCTGCTGGCGGGCAAAAATAAAGTAGCCGAGATCGCACTGGCGAAGTAGCGCCAGATAGGCGTCAAATTCCAGTTTTTCGCTCAGCACTTGCAGATTTTCTTCGCTGAATAACTTGAGCCCCGCCTGACGAACTTCGTCGATATACGCTTCGTTATTAGGCGGATAGCCCATCGGTACAACCACTTTTACCGTATCGCCAAACTGCTGATGAACAGCACGCAAAGCGGCGATATGCTCATTGCTGCGATCGCCGGAGTTCCCTACCAAAATGGTCATTTTCCCTTCACGTTGCCGATCGTTCGCCATTGTATTGAGAGAAGGGTCCATCCGGGTTGGGAAGTAAATCAGTTCGCCCCGCACCTTTGGATGCGTTTTGGCAAAAAAGCTCAAGTCTCCCCGAGTGGCAAACACACAGCCCACTCGCTTTTGTGCCAGTCGGCGCAGCGGATAAAAAAGTTTATATCTCAAGCCACTGGAAAGCTCATACAGATCTGCCCCCCAGATATGCCAGTAAAACTGGCTGGGCTTGATTCCGCCACTAAGCAGCGCCAGCCACAGCTTTGGATTGAACTGACCGTGGAAGAAAAACCGCTGCTGACGGTTAGCTTTCGCTTTTGCGATGACCGCTTCCGCCAGCGATTTTTTCCCAGGGAAAAATTGCACAGAAAGCGCCGGACAGCTATCACTTAAGCCGTCGTCCTTGCCAACAACCATAAACTCGCGCGCGTGCTCGCTCGTCGCGGCCAGCGCGTCGTTGAAAAACCGCAGAACGGTTTGGTTATGGTGAGGGATATCCGATCCCAGTACGTGAATCAGTACAGTCATGCCCGCCTACGCCAGAGTAAAAACACGCCACAACAAAGAGAAAAATAGACGATATAAGTTGCCATGTAGGCCTGCGCCGCGCCCAGGGCGCCATGCGCAGGGATCAACCAGTGGGCAAATACCATCAATAAAGTGAACTGGCTGACTTCCGCCAGAATATAAAACCGCAGCGACGCTTTGGCGATCACCAGATAACCAAAGACATAGGCGCCCACTTTCAACACATCGCCGACCAACTGCCAGGCAAAGAGATCCCGCATGGCGGTAAATTTATTCGACAACAGTAGCCAGATGGCAAAATCACGCAGTAGCCAGACGGTGAAACTCGCTGCTGCCACGGCCGGTAAAACAAATTTCAGCGACTTCACCACTTCCCGGGTGATATCGCGTTTTTCCGTTAGCCGCGACAACGTGGGCAGTAAATATACACTGAACGATGCGGTAATAAATTGCAGGTAGGCGTCGGAAATACTGCTCACCCCTTGCCAGATCCCCACTTCATCCCAGCTATACTGCGCCGCCAGCAGTTTACGCATCATGATGTACGCAACGGGCAAGGTCACCGACGTAATCAACGCCATGAGCGTAAATTTGCTCAACTGCCCTGCCAGACCGTTATCCCAGCTGGGTTTTAGATAGCTTAACGGGACAGCGCCACGCTTAATTAACATGACAGCGGCAGGCATTACCACCAGCGCGGGAATCAGCGCCAGACCAAGCAACGCGCCTTCATAACCGCCAAAACGGTAACTGACATAATAAGCGATAACGCCAATCAGGCTGCCGACAATCAGTGATAATGCATTACCCGCGGCATCGCGAAAGCCTTTCATTAGCGCCAGCAACAGGTTGCCCCAGGCGATCCCCATTTGCACCAGCGCCACTAAACGCACCAGCCCCTGATAGTCGGTATTACCAAACAATCCCTGGCTGATTGGCGCAGCCGCCAGCACAAAGACCAGCGCCATCAGCGTGGAGAAGCCAAGCACCATCGCAGATGAAGTGCCGACCACACGGCGCAGCTGCTGCGGATTATCATGGTACTGGGCAACGTATTTGGTTACGCCATTAAAGATGCCCGCCCCGGCAAGCACGCCGAGCACGGTAATCAACTGGCGGAAATTTGCCGCCAGCCCTAGTCCTGCCGGACCAAATGACACCGCCAGTAATTTACCAACCAGTAACCCAGCGCCAATCTTGACCAGTGTACTGGCCGCCGTCCACAAGGACGCTTTTGCCAGTGACATATCAGGAGAAGTAGTTCAACAAGGTCGCAATTACCGTGCGCTGATTGACGGACGACAGGTTGTAGAACAACGGCAGGCGCAGCAGGCGCTCGCTCTCTTTGGTGGTGTAGCGATCTTCACCGTGAAACTCACCAAAGCGTTCACCCGCAGGGCTTGCGTGCAGCGGAATGTAATGGAACACCGCCATGATTTCCGCTTCCTTCAGGAAGCTAATCAACGCGCTCCGGTCATCAATATCCCGCAGCTTGATGTAGAACATATGCGCGTTCTGCACGCAGTCATCCGGAATCGACGGCAGCTCGATACGCCCGGCTTTCGCCAGAGGTGCTAACGCATCGTAGTAGTTTTGCCACAGCGCCAGACGTTGCTGGTTGATGCGTTCGGCTGCTTCCAGTTGCGCCCACAGATACGCAGCTTGCAGATCGGACATCAAATAGCTGGAGCCGATATCGCGCCAGGTATATTTATCAACCTGACCACGGAAGAACTGGCTGCGGTTAGTCCCTTTTTCGCGAATGATCTCGGCACGTTCAATCAACGCTTTATCGTTAATCAGCGTCGCCCCGCCTTCACCACCCGCCGTGTAATTTTTGGTTTCATGGAAGCTAAAGCAGCCAATATGGCCAATGGTTCCCAGCGCACGCCCTTTGTAAGTGGACATCACGCCCTGAGCGGCATCTTCCACCACAAACAGGTTATGCTTTTTCGCCAACGCCATAATGGTGTCCATTTCACAGGCCACGCCCGCGTAATGGACTGGAACGATAACGCGTGTTTTGTCGGTGATCGCCGCTTCAATCAGCGTTTCGTCGATGTTCATGGTGTCCGGGCGAACATCAACAAAGACGATTTTCGCACCACGTAGCACAAAGGCATTGGCGGTGGAGACAAAGGTGTAGCTCGGCATGATCACTTCATCGCCAGGCTGGATATCGAGCAGCAGCGCCGCCATCTCCAGCGAAGCGGTGCAGGACGGCGTCAGTAACACTTTGGCGCTGCCAAAACGTTGCTCCAGCCACTGCTGGCAGCGACGGGTAAAACCGCCATCACCACACAGTTTGCCGCTACCCATTGCCGACTGCATATAGTCGAGTTCGGTTCCCACCACCGGCGGTGCGTTAAATGGAATCATGTGATCACCTGTATAACCAGTACGCGGTGCTTTCTATATTCGCACCACTTTGTATGTATCGTTTAAGCGCGGCGGTGTTGCCCATCTGGGTCGCCACCCGCAATGTTATTTTACCGCGAGCATACGCCCAGTTTAGCGCTGCTTGCATCAGGTGTGCACCTTCTCTGCGTCCTGCCAGTAAGCCAATGCGCGCGTCAGTGGTATTCAACTCTCGCAGAGAAACATAGCCGCGAATCTCGCCGGAAGCCGCGCGTAAAACCAGGCATTGATGATCAAAGGTGCCGCGCACGGCATTTTCAATCCACTGCGCATAAAAGCGACCGCTGGCGTCAGGCGCATACCACGGCGCACGAAAACGGCTTTGCGCGAATGCTTCACGGGCTAACTGGCGTAGTACTGGAATATCTGATTCTTGAGCCACTTCCGCATGGTTTTCACTGACGTTGATCACGGGGAGAGCCAAATCCACTTCCCCTTCTACCAGTGAGAATCCCAGCTGTTGCAGAGCATCCAGTTCATCGGTATTGGATGCGGCAATTTTGGCCTGTACCCGTGACCACGGCGCCAAAACGTCAGGTGTCAGGAGCGGTGCATCAGGACTAATGCGCACAATGGCGCTGTTAACGCCAAAGAAGGCGTTTTCCCAGGTTAGTGGTTCAATACTGGCGCGGACGGGCATTCTAATCTCCCTCAACACAGTCTTTTACTGTAATCAGTATCAGCGCCAGACTCCTTTGGTATCCACCACATACTGCTGCTGTACATCATCGCCGCTAATGGCTTTAAACTGGCTGTGATCTACCAGCATCACCAGCACATCTGCCGTCGCCAGCGCCTCGTCAAGCTGCGCCAGCATGCAAAGCCCGGTCAGTTTTTTCGGCAACTGGTGAATGTTAGGCTCAACAACCAGCGTTTCGCCGCTGTGCCACTGGGCGATCAGTTCAGCGATTTCCATCGCCGGGCTTTCGCGCAGGTCATCAATATTCGGTTTAAACGCCAGGCCAAAGCAGGCGATTTTCAGCTCGCTGGCGCGTTTATCAGTAGCAGCCAGACAATCAGCGACCGCCGCTTTCACCTGATCGATAACCCAGAAAGGCTTGTGATCGTTCACTTCGCGCGCGGTACGGATAAGCTGCGCCTGCTGCGGGTTCTGTGCCACGATAAACCACGGATCAACAGCGATACAGTGACCGCCCACGCCCGGACCAGGCTGGAGAATATTGACTCGTGGATGGCGATTCGCCAGACGAATCAGTTCCCAGACGTTAATTCCTTGCTCGGCACAAATCAGCGACAGTTCGTTAGCAAAAGCAATATTCACGTCGCGGAAGCTGTTTTCTGTGAGCTTACACATTTCCGCCGTCCGCGAGTTAGTGACGACACACTCACCTTCGAGGAAAATTTTGTACAGTTCGCTGGCGCGCGCCGAGCAAACTGGCGTCATGCCGCCAATGACGCGATCGTTTTTAATCAGCTCGACCATCACCTGGCCCGGCAACACGCGTTCCGGGCAATACGCAATATTGACGTCCGCCTGCTCACCCACCTGCTGCGGGAAAGTCAGGTCCGGACGGATCTCTGCTAACCATTCTGCCATCTTCTCGGTTGAGCCCACTGGCGAGGTGGATTCAAGGATCACCAACGCGCCTTTTTTCAGCACCGGCGCAATGGAGCGGGCAGCCGATTCGACGTAGGCCATATCCGGCTCATGATCGCCTTTAAATGGCGTTGGGACAGCAATCAGCCAGGCATCAGCCTCAACCGGCGTCGTGCTCGCTCGTAAAAAACCACCTTCTACGGCAGTTTTTACCACGCTCGCTAAATCAGGTTCGACGATATGGATTTCGCCACGATTGATGGTATCAACCGCTTGTTGATTGATATCAACACCAATCACCTGTTTTTGCCGTGAGGCAAACGCAGCCGCCGTTGGCAGCCCGATATAACCTAGTCCGATAACAGAAATGGTCGCAAAACTCATAGTGATATCCGATTATTTTTTAACGCTTCCAAAATGCGAGAGCATGCCTGACCATCACCATACGGGTTATGGGCGCGGCTCATAGTTTGATATTCATCTTCGTCTTCTAAAAGACGCGTCACTTCCTCGACGATCCGTTGCTTATCCGTCCCCACCAGACGTACCGTACCTGCGGTCACCGCTTCTGGGCGTTCGGTGGTATCGCGCATCACCAGCACCGGTTTACCCAGAGAAGGTGCTTCTTCCTGAATGCCGCCAGAGTCAGTCAAAATCAACCAGGCGTGGTTCATCAACCAGACAAACGGTAAATACTCCTGGGGATCAATCAAAATGACATTTTTCACATGTCCCAGAATGCGATTGACCGGCTCTCTGACATTCGGGTTAAGGTGTACCGGATAAACAATCTGGATGTCCTGATGAGTGGTAGCAATTTCAGCCAGCGCATGGCAGATTTCTTCAAAGCCACGACCAAAGCTCTCACGTCTGTGACCGGTCACCAGAATCATCTTTTTATCGGGGTCGATAAACGGGTAATTTGCCGCCAGTTCTGAACGCAGCGTATCGCTGCTCATTACCTGGTCGCGCACCCACAGCAGCGCATCAATTACTGTATTACCGGTAATAAATATTCGGCTGTCAGCGACGTTTTCACGCAGCAAATTTTGCCGGGAAGTTTCAGTTGGTGAGAAATGGTACATCGCCAGATGCCCGGTCAATGTACGGTTAGCCTCTTCCGGCCACGGCGAATAGAGATCGCCCGTGCGCAGTCCGGCCTCAACGTGACCAACAGGAATTCGCTGATAAAACGCTGCCAGGCTGGTTGCCAGTGTGGTGGTAGTATCACCGTGAACCAGCACAACGTCTGGTTTGAACTCGGCAAGAATAGGTTTTAGTCCTTCCAGAATCCGACAGGTTATCTCTGTCAGGCCCTGTCCTGGCTGCATTATGTTGAGATCGTAGTCAGGTACAATGGAAAAGAGTTTCAGCACCTGATCGAGCATCTCCCGATGCTGCGCAGTGACGCAAACTTTAGCCTCAAAAAAAGGATCTTTTGCCAACGCATGCACCAACGGCGCCATCTTGATGGCTTCCGGGCGCGTACCAAATACAGTCAGTACTTTCACATCGATTCTCTTCGAATAAGCGGCGAGCGCCTTTGCGCTCACCACAGCTGTGTTGCTATTTCGAGCAACGGCGGGTTAATGCGACACCAGCCCCGATCAGCCCCCCGACAATGCCCCACATAATCATCAGGAAGGCACGACGTGGGCTATCGCGTTTTACCGGTTCTTCCGGTGTACGCAAATAGCGATAGGTCTGAAAACGCGGATCCAGGGTTGGACCAACATTAAGGGTGTTTAACATGGCCCGATTCTGATCATAGTCGAGATCAAAGGCTGGGCCGACAGCCTGTAAATTTTCGAGTCGCGCCTGGAGCATCGGGCGCCCCAACAGGAACATTTCTGAATCAGGTAATTCCTCGGCTGGCACGTCTGTCGCACTGCGAGAAATATTGTGTTGCTCGGCGATTTTAAGTGCCTGTTCAATACTGTTCATCCGGCGGTCGTAGATGGACTTAGCCACTTCTTCCTGACGCTTCACCTGAGCTTTCATCTGAATAGTGCGCGCCGCCCATGCGCCTTTCAGCTCATCATTCAGATGGCTGGCTGCACGCTGGCTGGCAAAAGCAACATATTGACGAAGCAGGTTATTAGCATCGGGGGCGGTTTCGGCAACCAGCTTAACGCTGTCATTGACCGCGCGGGCGAAATCACCCGGAATAAACAGGATGTTGTTGATCATTTCATCCAGCAGAGCCGCATCGGCTTTACTGTTACCGACCATCCGCTGTTTGTAATAGTCAGTCTGCAACCAGAAATCGCGGCGGGTATCCCACGACGCCAGTTGCATAACAAACTCTTTATAGGCTTCATCCATAACCGATGGTTGGTCGGCAGGGGCCATATTTGAACGAACATCCAGGTTACGCAAAAATTGCTGCTGCGAGTAGTACCCGCCCAGCATATTCACGGTTGGACGATCGGTAATCGCCGTCGCACTCCACTCCTGACGCGCAAAAAAAGTATACGCCAACGCGATTAAGGCAAACACCAGCCCCATGCCAATAATCCACAGCTTCCCAGCCCACAAGGTACGAAACAACCCACGAATATCCAGTTCATTTTCAGCGTCTTCGGCTGGTTTCCCAGGCATTGGTTGCGTCATTACATCCTCATTTTATTTGGTTAAATTAGGGCTGCCATCACGGTTTCTGCGCAGTCGACGTTTCACGCGTTTGATGAAGCGAGCAACCTTCCAGGCACGCTTAATGCAATAGCCATAGAGGAAGAATGCTAGCAAAAAGAGCACCAGCATGACCCATTCCGGGACAAAATGAGAATATTCTGCCAGTACGCCAATAGAAGCGAGCAGCGCTGCAGCAAGGGTAATCAACACAAACGCCTGACGAGAAGTAAATCCAGCGCGCATGATCAAATGATGAATGTGCTGTCGGTCAGGTGAGAATGGACTCATGCCTTTACGCAAACGACGATACATAATCGCCACCATGTCCATCAGCGGGATAGCAATGATCCATAAGGCGGTAACCGGGCTGATTGGATGTGTGGCTCCCTGGGTAGTTTCCAACAGGATCCAGATAACAGTAAAACCAATCAACGTACTACCCGCATCGCCCATAAAGACTTTGTAGCGACGCCCCAGAATACCAAGGTTTAGCATGATATAAGGCAGGATGGCGGCGATCATGGCAAAGCACCAGATAGCGAGGCTGGTTTGCCCGTCGAACCACAAAATCATACCGATTGCCGCAAACGAGACACAGGATAACCCGCCCAGCAAGCCATCAATACCATCGACCATGTTGAAGGCATTAATCGCCGCCCAGACAGCAAACAGCGTCAGAAAGTAACCAAACGGTCCGAGCACCATCTCCCAGGAGCCAAAGATATATCCAAGGCTACTGAGATAAAGCTTCCCGAACACCATCATAACGACGCCAATGATAGCTTGTATGGTAGCGCGGATTTTTACGCTGATATCAAAACGGTCATCCAGCGCGCCGATGAACACAAGGACACCGGCACAAGCCAGGTAGAGAGCTGCATGTGGAATATAGTAATCGACAATTCCGAACGTGAAGCAAATCCCTGCGTAAACCGAAATACCCCCAACGAGCGGTATCAATCCCTGGTGACGTTTGCGGAAGTTAGGTTTATCCACTAAACCGACTTTTTTTGCCACCTTGCGGGCAAAAAACAGAAACAGTGTCGTGAATAAAAAAATACTGATGAGATCAGTACTCACTGTCAGTAAATTCACAATGCATGCTCTCAGAGAAAATTATTAGCTGAAGTATACCCACGAAGACCTTTATTCAGAAGGGAAACTACTTTCTGAATCTCTCAGAAATGAGCAAAAATCAACCAATTGATATGTAAATCGCATAAAACACCCGCAAAAACCAGGAATTTTCACACCATCACAGGTATACCGCTAAGATTACAGATATAAAAGCAAAACGCCACGTAAACACGTGGCGTTTTGCTGTAACACTAACTTATGAGCGTTTCATCATCTCGAAGAAATCATCATTGGTCTTGGTCATCGCAAGCTTATTAATGAGGAATTCCATTGCGTCGATTTCGCCCATCGGGTGAATGATTTTGCGCAGGATCCACATTTTCTGCAGCTCTTCCTGAGTGGTAAGCAACTCTTCTTTACGCGTACCAGAACGGTTGTAGTCGATTGCCGGGAAGACGCGTTTTTCAGCGATTTTACGAGAGAGGTGCAGTTCCATGTTACCTGTACCTTTAAACTCTTCGTAGATAACTTCGTCCATTTTGGAGCCGGTATCGATTAGCGCCGTTGCAATGATGGTCAGGCTGCCGCCCTCTTCCACATTACGTGCTGCGCCGAAGAAGCGTTTCGGACGATGCAGGGCGTTGGCGTCCACACCACCAGTTAACACTTTACCGGAAGCCGGTACGACGGTGTTGTAGGCACGAGCCAGACGAGTGATGGAGTCGAGCAGAATAATAACGTCTTTCTTATGCTCAACCAGGCGTTTTGCCTTCTCGATCACCATTTCCGCAACCTGAACGTGGCGAGATGCTGGTTCGTCGAAGGTAGAAGCAACAACTTCACCTTTAACCAGACGCTGCATCTCGGTCACTTCTTCCGGGCGTTCGTCAATCAGCAGAACCATCAGTACGCAGTCTGGATGGTTGTAAGCGATGCTCTGAGCAATGTTCTGCAGCAGCATGGTTTTACCCGCTTTTGGCGGTGCCACAATCAGACCACGTTGCCCACGACCGATAGGCGATGCCAGATCCAGTACGCGTGCGGTTAAATCTTCGGTAGAACCGTTACCTCGTTCCATACGCAGACGAGAGTTTGCGTGCAGCGGCGTTAAGTTCTCAAAGAGGATTTTGTTACGGGCGTTTTCTGGTTTGTCGAAGTTAACTTCGTTAACCTTCAGCAGCGCAAAATAGCGTTCACCTTCTTTCGGCGGGCGAATCTTACCAGAGATGGTATCACCAGTGCGGAGGTTGAAACGGCGGATTTGGCTAGGAGAAACGTAGATGTCATCAGGGCCGGCGAGGTAGGAGCTGTCTGCGGAACGGAGGAAACCAAATCCATCCTGCAATATCTCCAGTACGCCATCACCAAAGATATCTTCGCCACTCTTTGCGTGCTGCTTCAGGATGGCAAAAATAATGTCCTGCTTACGCATACGAGCCAGGTTTTCCAGCCCCATATTTTCGCCGAGAGTGATCAGCTCAGAAACCGGCGTATTCTTTAATTCGGTAAGATTCATAGTGGTGTGAGTTCTTAAACTTGGGGTAAATCTCGAACTTAATGTTGTGAATGGTATGGCAGGATCATCCATGCCTGTTTACGGTCATCAACTCATGTCTTTTCGCTGTCTGGTCACAGGAGAGTACGCAGAACTGAAACGACAAGACGGATTGAGTGACGAGCCAGAAATCTGTTCACTTCGCATTTAAGAAAAACAGGAAGCGTTGGATATTACAAGATTCAAACTTAATAAGGTATGTTTAATACGAAGTCAACATTAAGTTAGCATGACTCACGCCGGGCGTCCAGTTTTTAGCGACGGGGCACCCGAACATGAAATTCCCTTACGCCAGGTTAGCGTCGAGGAACTCTTTCAACTGACCTTTAGACAGTGCGCCCACTTTGGTTGCGGCCAATTCGCCGTTTTTGAACAGCAGCAGAGTCGGGATACCACGGATGCCATATTTCGGCGCAGTGCCAGGGTTTTGATCGATGTTCAGTTTTGCAACAGTCAGTTTGCCCTGATATTCGTCAGCGATTTCATCCAGAATCGGGGCGATCATTTTGCACGGACCGCACCACTCTGCCCAGAAATCAACGAGGATCGCCCCGTCCGCTTTGAGAACATCCGTGTCAAAACTGTCGTCAGTCAGGTGAATAATTTTATCGCTCATATATAACTCCACAGGAATAAGCCTGGCGTGTTGGTTTCGTTGTTGGTGTAACATTAACCAACTAAAGGTTGACTTTATTTCACCGGATACGCTTTCGTAAAGCAATAGTAAGCTGATATTCTACCACACTATGAGCAAAACACATTTAACAGAACAGAAGTTTTCCGACTTCGCCCTGCATCCGAAAGTTGTAGAAGCCCTTGAAAAAAAAGGGTTTCATAACTGTACGCCCATTCAGGCACTGGCCCTTCCGCTAACGCTGGTGGGTCGTGACGTAGCCGGGCAGGCGCAAACCGGTACCGGAAAAACGATGGCGTTTCTTACGTCAACGTTTCATTATCTTCTCTCTCATCCCGCGATTGCCGATCGCAAGGTGAATCAACCGCGTGCCTTAATTATGGCACCGACGCGTGAACTTGCTGTGCAGATCCACGCCGATGCGGAACCACTGGCGCAAGCTACTGGCCTGAAATTGGGTCTGGCTTACGGTGGCGACGGCTACGACAAACAGCTGAAAGTGCTGGAAAGCGGCGTTGACATTTTGATTGGCACTACGGGTCGTTTGATCGACTACGCCAAACAGAACCACATCAACCTCGGCGCCATTCAGGTAGTGGTGCTGGACGAAGCCGATCGTATGTACGATCTGGGCTTTATTAAAGATATCCGCTGGCTGTTCCGCCGTATGCCGCCTGCAAACCAGCGTCTCAACATGCTGTTCTCCGCCACGCTTTCGTACCGGGTACGTGAACTGGCGTTCGAGCAGATGAACAATGCCGAATATATTGAAGTGGAACCGGAACAGAAAACGGGCCACCGCATTAAAGAAGAACTTTTCTACCCTTCTAATGAAGAAAAGATGCGTTTATTGCAAACGCTGATCGAAGAAGAGTGGCCAGACAGAGCGATTATTTTCGCCAACACCAAACATCGTTGTGAAGAGATCTGGGGTCACCTGGCGGCAGATGGTCATCGTGTTGGCCTGTTAACGGGTGATGTAGCGCAGAAAAAACGTCTGCGTATTCTTGATGAATTTACCCGTGGTGATTTGGATATTCTGGTTGCCACCGATGTTGCCGCGCGTGGCCTGCATATCCCGGCTGTGACGCACGTCTTTAACTACGATTTACCCGATGACTGTGAAGATTACGTTCACCGTATTGGTCGTACAGGTCGCGCTGGCGCAAGTGGTCATTCCATCAGCCTGGCATGTGAAGAGTATGCATTGAATTTGCCTGCTATTGAGACCTATATTGGTCACTCAATTCCGGTAAGCAAATACAATCCGGACGCATTGATGACCGATCTGCCAAAACCGCTGCGCCTCACGCGCCCACGTACAGGCAATGGTCCGCGTCGTACTGGCGCTCCGCGTAATCGTCGTCGTTCAGGTTAAATAAAAAATGTCATACTCAAAATCATTCAAACTGTATCAAGATGGCAAGAGAATGAATCCCGACGAGCTTACTGTAGTAAGTGATTCAGGTGAAAGAACGCAGCCAACGCAGAGACAGATTGAAGGATGAAGAGTATGGGTTCCACCTCGTCGCTTTATGCCGCTATTGATCTCGGTTCGAATAGTTTTCATATGCTGGTTGTGCGCGAGGTGGCTGGCAGTATCCAGACGCTGACGCGAATTAAACGCAAAGTGCGTCTGGCTGCTGGCCTGAACAGCGAAAATGCCCTGTCTAATGAAGCAATGGAGCGCGGCTGGCAATGCCTGCGCCTGTTTGCTGAACGTTTGCAAGATATCCCTCCCTCGCAAATTCGCGTTGTCGCCACGGCGACGTTACGTCTTGCCGTCAATGCTGGTGATTTCATCGCAAAAGCGCAGGAAATCCTTGGCTGTCCGGTACAGGTCATTAGCGGTGAAGAGGAAGCACGCCTGATTTATCAGGGCGTTGCTCACACCACTGGCGGTGCAGATCAGCGCCTGGTGGTAGATATCGGCGGCGCCAGTACTGAACTGGTAACCGGCACCGGCGCACAAACGACGTCCTTGTTCAGCCTGTCTATGGGCTGCGTTACCTGGCTTGAGCGCTATTTTGCCGATCGTAATCTGGGGCAAGAAAACTTTGTCGCAGCCGAACAAGCCGCGCGCGAAGTGCTACGTCCAGTTGCCGATGAATTGCGCTATCACGGCTGGAAGGTGTGCGTTGGTGCTTCCGGCACCGTGCAGGCTTTGCAGGAAATCATGATGGCGCAGGGTATGGATGAACGCATTACCCTGGCGAAATTGCAGCAACTGAAACAGCGCGCTATTCACTGTGGCAGGCTGGAAGAGCTGGAAATCGAAGGGCTGACGCTGGAACGCGCGTTAGTATTCCCAAGTGGTCTGGCGATCCTGATAGCCATTTTTACCGAGCTGAATATCCAGTGTATGACGCTGGCCGGCGGCGCACTGCGTGAAGGCCTGGTTTACGGCATGTTACATCTGGCGGTCGAGCAGGATATTCGCAGCCGAACACTGCGTAATATTCAACGTCGCTTTATGATTGATACCGATCAAGCACAGCGTGTGGCTAAACTTGCCGCTAACTTGTTCGATCAGGTCGAAAATACCTGGCATCTTGAAGCGATTAGCCGCGATTTACTGATCAGCGCCTGTCAGCTTCATGAAATTGGCCTTAGCGTTGACTTCAAACAAGCGCCGCAACATGCCGCTTATCTGGTGCGTAACCTGGATCTTCCTGGTTTTACCCCCGCGCAGAAAAAGCTGCTGGCGACGTTATTACTCAACCAGACGAATCCGGTCGATCTCTCATCGCTGCATCAGCAAAATGCCGTACCGCCGCGCGTCGCAGAACAACTCTGTCGTTTACTGCGCCTCGCCATCATTTTTGCCAGCCGTCGTCGTGATGATTTAGTACCAGATATTAAATTACAGGCCGATCATGAGCAGTTGACCTTAACGCTGCCACAAGGTTGGCTGACCCAGCATCCGCTGGGTACAGAGGTTATCGATCAGGAAAGCCAGTGGCAGAGCTATGTCCACTGGCCGCTGGAAGTGCATTAACGTGCAAGGTGCTGGATGCGATACTGACGCATCTTTTCCGGCTTCCCCAGGGAGTGATTATTTCCCTCGTTTTGCCGCCATCATCGCTTTCAGATTCGCCAGATGGCTTTGCCCTTTCTGCATCCGTTCTTCGGCGCTGACCACTTTACGCTCTTGTTCCCAAATCAGATCATCCTGCGGCAGCTCCAGCAAAAAGCGGCTCGGCTCCGGGCGCACCAGTTCGCCGTACTGACGGCGTTCTTTACACAGCGTAAAGGTCAATTCCTTCTGGGCGCGGGTGATGCCGACATAGGCCAGCCGCCGCTCCTCATCGATATTGTCTTCATCGATGCTGCTCTGGTGCGGCAAAAATCCTTCTTCCATACCGACCATGTAGACATAGGGAAACTCCAGCCCTTTCGACGCGTGCAGAGTCATCAGTTGCACCTGATCCAGCTCTTCCTCGCTTTCCCCCCGCTCCATCATGTCGCGCAGAGTAAAGCGCGTCACCACCTGGGTTAACGTCATCGGCTCATCCAGTTCGCTGCCTTCCAGCATCTCCGTCATCCAGCTAAATAACTGGTTAACGTTCTTCATGCGCATTTCGGCGGCTTTCGGGCTGGGCGATGTTTCGTACAGCCAGGATTCATAATCCATGCCGTGGATCAGATCACGCACCGCGGCAATCGGCTCCCGCTCCGCCAGACGCTGGATTTCTGCCAACCAGTGAGTGAAGCGGGTCAATGCTTCATAACCACGTCCGCTAAGCGTCTGACTCAGGCCCATATCAAAGCTGGCGGTAAACATGCTTTTATTGCGCGTCATCGCCCACTCACCCAGCTTTTTCAGCGTCGCCGGGCCAATCTCTCGCTTCGGCGTGTTGACGATACGCAGAAATGCGCTGTCATCGTCCGGGTTAGTCAGCACGCGCAGATAAGCCAGCAAGTCCTTGATTTCAGGACGAGAGAAAAACGACGTACCACCAGATATTTTGTACGGGATGCGGTTTTGCATCAGGAATTTTTCAAACACCCGCGACTGATGGTTGCCGCGATAGAGAATGGCGTAATCTTTGTACTGCGTTTTATTGACGAAGTGATGCGCAATCAGTTCACCGGTGACGCGCTCGGCTTCATGTTCTTCGTTATTCGCGCTTAATACTTTTAGCTCCGCGCCGTAGCCCAGTTCGGAGAACAGACGCTTTTCAAAGACGTGCGGGTTATTGGCGATCAGAATATTCGCCGCTTTCAGAATACGCCCGGAAGAGCGGTAGTTCTGCTCGAGTTTAATCACCTTCAACGCCGGAAAATCCTGGCTTAACAGCACCAGGTTTTGCGGACGTGCGCCGCGCCAGGAGTAGATCGACTGGTCATCATCACCCACCACGGTAAAGCGCGCGCGGCTGCCCACCAGCAGTTTCACCAGTTCATACTGGCTGGTGTTGGTGTCCTGATACTCATCCACCAGCAGGTAGCGAATTTTGTTCTGCCAGCGCTCACGTACTTCTTCATTGCGTTGCAGAAGTAGCGTCGGCAATAAAATCAGATCGTCGAAGTCGAGAACATTGCACGCTTTCAGGTGCGCATCATACAGTCCATAACAATGGGCAAAAATTCGATTCCGCTCGCCCTTTGCCTCTGCCGCCGCCTGCGCCGGTGTTTTGAGATCGTTCTTCCAGTTGGAGATGGTCGAAATTAGCTGTTGCAAGAGAACTTTGTCATCTTCGATCAGCCCTTCGGTCAACTCTTTAAGCAAAGCAAGCTGATCGGTATCGTCAAACAACGAGAAGTTCGCCTTCATCCCCAATGCTGCATACTCGCGTTTGATGATATCCAGCCCCAGCGTGTGGAAGGTGGAGATCATCAGCCCGCGCGCCTCTTTACGCCCCAGCGTCTGCCCGACACGCTCTTTCATCTCGCGCGCCGCCTTATTGGTAAAGGTCACCGCCGCGATATGTCGCGCCTGATAACCGCAACCGCGGATCAGATGGGCGATTTTATTGGTGATAACACGAGTTTTACCGGAACCCGCGCCCGCCAGCACCAGGCAAGGGCCGGTAACGAATTCGACAGCTTGTTGTTGGCCGGGGTTTAGACGCATAGGAAAATCGCTCAATGAAAGTCGGGAGGGGAAAATAACAGCGTGGTAGTATAGCCAGCCTCATCCTTACCACTCAAGGCACGATCATGGCAAAAACAGCAGCAGCACTGCATATCCTTGTAAAAGAAGAGAAACTGGCTCTGGATCTTCTCGAGCAGATTAAGAACGGTGCCGATTTCGGCAAGCTGGCGAAGAAACACTCCATTTGCCCGTCAGGCAAACGCGGCGGTGATTTAGGTGAATTCCGCCAGGGTCAGATGGTTCCGGCGTTCGATAAAGTGGTGTTCTCTTGTCCGGTACTGGAGCCAACCGGCCCGCTGCACACCCAGTTCGGTTACCACATCATTAAGGTGCTGTACCGTAACTAATAGCAAGGCCTTCTCCGGGAGAAGGCCTTGAACTCTGAATCGCTATTATCCCGCAACAGCAATACGTTTCATATCCGTCATATAGCCGCGCAGTTTCTTACCTACCTGCTCAATCGCATGACCGCGAATGGCTTCATTCACATCACGCAGCTGCGCGTTATCTACCGCGCCTTCCGGAATAGCTTTACCCAAATCGCCCGGTTGCAGCTCTGCCATAAACGGTTTCAGCTGCGGCACACAGGCGTAAGAGAACAGATAGTTACCGTACTCGGCGGTATCAGAGATAACCACGTTCATTTCGTACAGACGCTTACGGGCGATGGTGTTGGCAATCAGCGGCAGTTCGTGCAGTGATTCATAGTAAGCAGACTCTTCAATGATGCCGGAATCAACCATGGTTTCGAACGCCAGTTCAACGCCCGCTTTCACCATTGCGATCATCAGTACGCCTTTATCGAAGTACTCCTGCTCGCCGATTTTGCCTTCATACTGCGGCGCGGTTTCAAACGCGGTTTTGCCGGTCTCTTCACGCCAGGTCAGCAGTTTCTTATCATCGTTGGCCCAGTCCGCCATCATGCCGGAGGAGAATTCGCCGGAGATGATGTCGTCCATATGTTTCTGGAACAGCGGTGCCATGATCTCTTTCAGCTGTTCAGAGAGCGCGTAAGCACGCAGTTTCGCCGGGTTAGAGAGACGGTCCATCATCAGCGTGATGCCGCCCTGTTTCAGCGCTTCGGTGATGGTTTCCCAGCCGAACTGAATCAGTTTTTCTGCGTATGCCGGGTCGGTGCCTTCTTCCACCAGCTTGTCGAAGCACAGCAGCGAGCCAGCCTGCAACATACCGCACAGAATGGTTTGCTCGCCCATCAGGTCAGATTTCACTTCCGCAACGAAGGACGATTCCAGCACGCCCGCACGGTGACCACCGGTTGCTGCCGCCCATGCTTTAGCGATCGCCATGCCTTCGCCTTTCGGATCGTTTTCCGGGTGAACGGCAATCAGCGTCGGTACGCCGAATCCACGTTTGTATTCTTCACGCACTTCGGTGCCTGGGCATTTCGGCGCAACCATCACCACGGTGATGTCTTTACGGATCTGCTCGCCCACTTCCACGATGTTGAAACCGTGAGAGTAGCCCAGCGCCGCGCCATCTTTCATCAGGGGCTGTACGGCGCGCACTACGTCAGAGTGCTGCTTGTCTGGCGTCAGGTTAACCACCAGATCCGCCTGCGGGATCAGTTCTTCGTAAGTGCCCACTTTAAAACCATTTTCGGTCGCTTTACGCCAGGATGCGCGCTTTTCGGCAATCGCTTCTTTACGCAGAGCGTAGGAGATATCCAGACCAGAATCACGCATGTTCAGGCCCTGGTTCAGACCCTGTGCGCCACAACCGACGATGACCACTTTTTTACCCTGAAGGTAGCTCGCGCCGTCGGCGAATTCGTCGCGCCCCATAAAGCGACATTTGCCCAGCTGTGCCAGCTGCTGGCGCAGGTTCAGTGTATTGAAGTAGTTAGCCATGGTGATTCCTCGTGATGTTGTGCTTCTTATTGTTCGGTTCGCGTTTGCGAGATTGAATTCACTATATGACAGGAAATTTATTGCGGAAATTGATATATTCACAACGTCACATTGCAATTTCTGCAACGTCAACATTGAGGGCTGCGCCATTGGATTTACGCGATCTGAAAACCTTCCTGCATCTGGCGGAAAGCCGCCATTTTGGCCGTAGCGCGCGGGCGATGCACGTTAGCCCATCCACGCTCTCACGGCAGATTCAGCGCCTGGAAGAAGATCTCGGTCAGCCGCTGTTTGTGCGCGATAACCGCACGGTAACGCTGACGGAAGCGGGCGAAGAACTGCGCGTTTTCGCCCAGCAAACGCTGTTGCAGTATCAGCAATTGCGCCACACCATCGATCAGCAAGGTCCGTCGCTCTCCGGCGAGCTGCATATCTTCTGCTCGGTCACCGCTGCCTACAGCCATCTGCCGCCGATTCTGGATCGCTTCCGCGCGGAACACCCGTCGGTGGAGATCAAACTCACTACCGGTGATGCGGCAGATGCAATGGAAAAAGTGGTCACGGGAGAAGCGGATCTGGCGATTGCGGGTAAACCGGAAACCTTGCCCGGCGCAGTGGCGTTTTCGATGCTGGAGAATCTGGCAGTAGTGCTGATTGCCCCCGCGCTACCCTGCCCGGTGCGTAATCAGGTTTCGGTAGAGAAGCCCGACTGGTCTACAGTGCCGTTTATCATGGCCGATCAAGGACCGGTACGCCGCCGTATTGAACTGTGGTTTCGACGCAATAAAATCAGCAACCCGATGATTTACGCCACGGTTGGCGGGCATGAAGCGATGGTATCGATGGTGGCGCTCGGCTGTGGCGTGGCCTTGTTGCCGGAAGTGGTGCTGGAAAACAGCCCAGAACCGGTGCGTAACCGCGTGATGATTTTAGAGCGCAGCGATGAGAAAACGCCGTTTGAGCTGGGCGTGTGTGCGCAAAAAAAGCGGCTACATGAGCCGCTGATTGAGGCATTCTGGAAGATTTTGCCGAATTAGTTTTATGGCCCCACCATTACCCTAACGGGCTTACCAATACGGCTAAGCATATTCACCAGAGCATCGATGGTGAATTTGCTGCATTTCTTGTTGACGACATCCGAAACGCGCGGCCGTGATATATGTAAAACGGTTGCAACCTCGGCTTGCTTCATCTGGTTTTGCTTAATCCAGAGGGTAATTTCTTCCATGAGCTGTTCTTTGATGACTAACGTGTTTTCGATTTCACTCAGGGAATCAGCGTAAAGCTTTTCTGCTTCCTGCTTATCAAACCCCAAATCAGCAAAAACATTACCGCCAGATGGCGTCACATGGCGAATATCACTATCAGTTTTGGCAATCACAGGCTGTTTCTCCGTTGCTGCACCACCCGGTTATAACGCGTTCTGGCGATGTTTTTATCGTGCTGACTGGTTTGTTGCATCTGTTTCTGAAAGCTATGCAAAACGTAGAACGCTTCTGCAAACTTAGCGACATACATAACGCGATAGATGCCATTGTTGTCACGAACCCGAATTTCATTCACCCCAGCCCCAATTTCTGAAAACGGTTTCCAGTCATCAGGTTCAATTCCATACTGAATTTTGTGAAGCTGATAACCGACTGCTTTACGTACCGTTATGAGAAAAGCCAGGAGATCCTCCAGAGAAGATCCCACCCATCGAATTTCTTTTTCATTGGGGAGAGCTCGGGCGAGTAACATAACATCTTTGCGTATAAAATTTTATACATTGCTTTTAACAGGCGTAAGTGATAGCGGTGCACAAATAACCAAAATGGCGATGCTAACGATATGGTGAGCCGAGTTTCACCACAAGCAGGTTGAGCGCCTTCTGGAAAACGTCTCGCAAAATTGAATGAGTGGATGCTTCGGACTGGCAGAAAAGCCCAATAACTGAGGGAAGATCATATCTGGATATTAGGCCCACTTTACTTTGTGGGCCTGAAAACCGAAACGCTGAGTTAACCCGCCAAAAAGAACCTGAACGCCGGGTTATTGGTTTCGTCGTGGCAATCGTAGCCCAGCTCATTCAGCCGCGTTTCGAAATCCGGTTCATGATCGCCAAGTTCGAACGCCGCCAGCACGCGCCCGTAGTCGGTGCCATGGCTGCGATAGTGGAACAAAGAGATGTTCCAGTGCGTGCCTAATGTGTTGAGGAAGCGCAGCAGCGCACCGGGCGATTCCGGGAATTCGAAGCTGTAGAGGCGTTCCTGCAACGGATGCGATGGACGCCCGCCGACCATATAGCGCACATGTAGCTTCGCCATTTCGTCATCGGAGAGATCAACCACGCTGTAGCCGCCTTCGTTGAGCATCTGCAAAATTTCTTTGCGCTCCTCAAGGCCGCGGCTTAAGCGCACGCCGACAAAAATGCAGGCATTTTTGGCATCTGCAAAGCGATAGTTGAACTCTGTGACCGAGCGCCCACCGAGTAGCTGGCAAAATTTAAGGAAACTGCCTTTTTCTTCCGGAATGGTCACCGCCAGCAATGCTTCACGCTGTTCGCCCAGTTCGCAGCGTTCCGAGACGTAGCGCAGGCCGTGGAAATTGACGTTTGCCCCCGAAAGTACATGCGCCAGTCGTTCGCCGCGAATGTTGTGCTGGGCGATATATTTTTTCATTCCCGCCAGCGCCAACGCGCCAGACGGCTCCGCCACCGCGCGCACATCTTCGAACAGGTCTTTCATCGCCGCACAGATAGCATCGCTATCGACGGTGATGATGTCGTCGAGATACTCCTGGCACAAACGGAAGGTTTCATCGCCGATGCGTTTTACCGCAACGCCTTCGGCGAACAGCCCCACGCGTGGCAGATCAACCGGATGACCCGCATCCAGCGCCGCTTTCAGGCAGGCGGAGTCTTCCGCTTCCACGGCGATCACTTTGATTTGCGGCATCAGCTGTTTAATCAGCACCGCCACGCCCGCCGCCAGGCCGCCGCCGCCGACCGGCACAAATACGCGGTCGAGATGGGCATCCTGCTGGAGCAGTTCCAGCGCTAGCGTGCCCTGCCCGGCAATCACCATCGGATGGTCGAACGGCGGCACCCAGGTGAAGCCCTGCTGCAGTGACAGTTCGATCGCTTTAGCTTTCGCTTCGTCAAAGTTCGCGCCATGAAGCAGCACTTCGCCGCCGAATCCACGTACCGCATCGACTTTGATATCGGCGGTGGCGGTTGGCATGACGATCAGCGCCTTCACGCCTAACCGTGCGGAAGAAAACGCAACGCCCTGCGCGTGGTTACCCGCAGAAGCGGTGATCACGCCGTGCGCTTTCTGTTCTTCCGTCAGGCCCGCCATCATGGCGTATGCGCCGCGCAGCTTAAAGCTGTGCACTGGCTGGCGATCTTCGCGCTTCACCAGAATGACGTTATCAAGACGCGACGAGAGCTTTTCCATTTTTTGTAGCGGCGTGACCTGCGCCGCCTCGTAGACCGGTGCGCGTAGCACCGCTCTTAAATATTCGGCACCTTCCGGGGCGCCGGAGAGAGGTTGTGAGTCAGCCATTATTAACCCCCCAGTTTCGATTTATCGCGCACCGCGCCTTTGTCGGCGCTGGTTGCCAGGCTGGCATAAGCGCGCAGGGCAAAGGAGACCTGACGTTCACGATTTTTCGGCGTCCAGGCCTGGTCGCCACGCGCTTCCTGCGCTTCACGACGCGCGGCAATTTCCTGCTCGCTCAGTTGCAACTGAATGCCGCGATTCGGAATGTCGATTTCGATCAGGTCGCCATCTTCAATGATCGCGATATTGCCCCCGCTTGCCGCTTCCGGTGAAACGTGGCCGATGGAGAGGCCGGAAGTCCCGCCGGAGAAACGGCCATCAGTGATCAGCGCACAGGCTTTGCCGAGGCCCATCGATTTCAGGAAGGTGGTCGGATAGAGCATCTCCTGCATACCCGGCCCGCCTTTCGGACCTTCGTAGCGGATCACCACAACATCGCCCGCGACAACTTTGCCGCCGAGGATCGCTTCTACCGCGTCGTCCTGGCTTTCGTACACTTTCGCCGGGCCGATGAATTTGAGGATGCTGTCATCCACGCCTGCGGTTTTAACGATGCAGCCGTTTTCTGCGAAATTACCGTAGAGCACCGCCAGACCACCGTCTTTGCTGTAGGCGTGTTCCAGCGAGCGGATACAGCCATTTGCGCGATCGTCATCGAGAGAATCCCAACGGCAATCCTGCGAGAATGCCTGTGTAGTACGAATACCCGCCGGGCCAGCGCGGAACATATTTTTCACCGCGTCATCCTGGGTCAGCATAACGTCGTATTGTTCCAGCGTTTGCGGCAAGGTCAGGCCAAGTACGTTTTTCACATCACGGTTCAGTAACCCCGCGCGATCCAGTTCGCCGAGAATGCCGATAACACCACCAGCCCGGTGAACATCTTCCATATGGTATTTTTGGGTACTCGGCGCAACTTTGCATAACTGCGGGACTTTACGCGAAAGCTTGTCGATATCACTCATGGTGAAGTCGATTTCCGCTTCCTGCGCCGCCGCCAGCAGGTGAAGTACCGTGTTGGTAGAACCGCCCATCGCGATATCCAGCGTCATGGCGTTTTCAAACGCCGCCTTACTGGCAATGTTACGCGGCAGCGCAGAGGCATCATCCTGCTCGTAATAGCGTTTAGTCAGTTCAACAATGCGCGTACCAGCGTTGAGGAACAGCTGCTTACGGTCGGCATGGGTTGCCAGCAGCGAGCCGTTGCCCGGCTGCGACAGACCCAGCGCTTCGGTCAGGCAGTTCATTGAGTTAGCGGTAAACATCCCGGAGCAGGAACCGCAGGTTGGGCAGGCGGAACGTTCAACCTGATCGCTCTGGGAGTCAGAGACTTTCGGGTCTGCGCCCTGGATCATCGCATCAACCAGATCGAGCTTGATGATCTGATCGGACAGTTTGGTTTTCCCGGCCTCCATCGGGCCGCCGGAAACAAAGATCACCGGAATATTCAGGCGCAGGGAAGCCATCAGCATCCCCGGGGTGATTTTGTCACAGTTAGAGATGCAGACCATGGCGTCGGCGCAGTGGGCGTTGACCATATACTCAACGGAATCAGCGATCAGTTCGCGAGATGGCAGTGAATAAAGCATCCCCCCGTGGCCCATGGCAATCCCATCATCCACCGCAATGGTGTTGAACTCTTTGGCAACGCCGCCAGCCGCTTCAATTTGTTCGGCGACCAGTTTACCGAGATCGCGCAGATGGACGTGACCCGGTACAAATTGGGTGAACGAGTTCACAACCGCGATAATCGGCTTACCGAAATCAGCGTCGGTCATTCCGGTGGCGCGCCACAGCGCACGAGCACCCGCCATATTACGACCATGAGTGGTGGTGGCGGAACGGTACTTAGGCATACTTTATTTACTCCCAGTGTCTGTCTCGTAAATGGGACGGTGCGTGCCGTCCCATTTTTTGTATTTATTGATTAACTTGATCTAACCAGCCCCATTTATCTTCGGTTTCGCCAGTGAAGAGGCCGAAGAAGGCTTGCTGGATGCGCTTGGTAACCGGGCCGCAACGGCCTTCACCAACCTGAATACCGTCTACACTGCGCACTGGCGTGATTTCTGCCGCCGTACCGGACATAAAGACTTCATCCGCCAGGTACAGAGATTCGCGCGACAGCACCTGCTCACGCACTTCAATTCCCAGCTCTTTCGCCAGTTTGATGATGGCATCACGGGTAATCCCCGGCAGCGCGGAGGAGGTGAACGGTGGGGTGAACAGCACGCCGTCTTTCACTTCAAACAGGTTTTCGCCTGCACCTTCAGAGATGTAGCCATTCACATCCAGCGCGATACCTTCCTGATAACCGTGGCGGCGCGCTTCACTACCCACCAGCAGGGAAGAGAGATAGTTACCACCGGCTTTCGCCGCGGTTGGGATGGTGTTTGGTGCTGCACGGTTCCAGGAGGAAACCATCGCATCGATCCCCTGCTCCAGCGCTTCTGCGCCCAGATACGCTCCCCACGGGAAAGCAGCAATAATCACGTCGGTTGAGTATCCCGCAGGCGGGTTTACGCCCATGCCAACATCACCGACGAAGATCAACGGACGGATATAGGCGCTGGTGAGATTGTTTTTGCGGATCACGTCACGACAAGCTTCCATCAGCTCATCAATGCTCTGCGAAACCGGGAAGCGATAGATTTTGGCGGAGTCATGCAGACGCTGCATATGCTCACGATGGCGGAATACAACCGGTCCTTTGTGCGAGTCGTAGCAACGAATGCCTTCAAAAACCGAAGTGCCATAGTGCAGCGCGTGCGACATCACATGCACCTTCGCGTCTTCCCAGCGAACCATCTCCCCATTGAACCAAATGTAATCAGCTTTCTTCGTGGTCATTTTTATATTCCTTTTGCGCTCAGGCGCGGATTTGTTGTGATGTGGTTGTGCTCTGGCAGATGGCAACGTGTGCGACGTCCACCAGTTTATTTAACTGACTAAACAGTAAGTCGACCGACCGTGGGCTGGCAACGGTCAATTCGATATTTATATTTTGTGCATCGCTGGCGGCGGCCATATTCATTGAGCAGACGTGGAAACCACGATGACGCACCACGCGTAAAACACGTTCTAAGGTTTCTGGATTGAAGCGAGCCGATACATTGACCTGATGTTGCATCATGATAATTTCTCCAACATTTCTGAATTACTGGCGCCAGGCGGCACCAGCGGCCAGACGTTCTCAAGTTCGTCGATTGAGACATGAAGCAGGTATGGCCCATCACTGTTCAGCATGGTGTCGAGTGCCGCTTCAACCTGGTCTTTACGGGTGATGTGTTGGCCAGGGATGCCGAAGGCGCTGGCTAACATGAGGAAATCGGGGTTATCGGTAAGGGTGGTTTCGCTGTATCGCTCCTGGAAAAACAGTTGCTGCCATTGTCGAACCATCCCTAACCGTTGGTTATCGAGTAAGACGATTTTCAACGGTAACTGCTTGCGTTTTACGGTGCCCAGCTCTTGCACATTCATCATGAAAGAGCCGTCACCGGAGATACAGACGACGGTATCGTTCGGTCGCGCGACTTGTGCGCCAACCGCCGCTGGTAAACCAAAACCCATGGTGCCTAAGCCGCTAGAGGTGATGAAATTTTCCGGGCGAGTGTGGGCGATGTGCTGCGCAGCCCACATCTGGTGCTGCCCCACATCTGTGGTCACAACGCAATCCGCAGGTTTACGATCCGACAGTTGTTTTAACAACAACGGCGCGTAGATAGCATCACCGGGATGGTCGTAACGCCAGGCATGTTCATCACGCAGCTGCGCGCAGTATTGCTGCCAGTCATTGATATTTAACGGCTGCTGTAATGCTGGTAACAGAGCATTTAAATCACCCTGTAATGCCACATGCACCTGACGCAGCTTGTTCATTTCTACCGGGTCGATATCCATATGGATAACACTGGCGTGCGGTGCGAAGGTGTTCAGCTTGCCGGTCACCCGGTCATCAAAACGTGCACCTACGGCGATCAGTAAATCACATTCCTGCACCGCGAAGTTCGCCGCTTTGGTGCCGTGCATTCCCAGCATTCCCAGATAGTACGGATAATCCGCTTCAACTGCGCCCAGCCCTTTCAACGTACAGGTGGCAGGCATTTTTGTGGCAGTGAGAAATTCACGCAAAGCGGGAACTGCCTGCGCCATGCCCACGCCACCGCCAACGTACAGCATCGGTTTTTGCGCTTTTGCCAGCATCTGGCGCGCTTGCTCGACTTCGGCATGTGGGAAAGTCACTTCGTTTTCAACGGTGGTGAACCACGGTTCCAGATCGCCGCTGGCTAACTGGATATCTTTTGGAATATCGACCAGAACCGGACCAGGACGACCTGAGCTGGCAACCTCAAACGCTTCGGCCATGATGCGCGGCAACTCTTCCAGCGACTGTACCAGGAAGCTGTGTTTGGTACAGGCTAATGACAATCCCAGGACATCCACTTCCTGAAATGCGTCGGTACCGATGAACGGTGCGGACACCTGACCGGTGATGGCAACGACAGGGATGGAATCTAACAGCGCGTCCGCAAGCCCGGTTATCAGGTTGGTTGCGCCCGGACCAGACGTGGCGATACATACGCCAGTTTTGCCAGTAGCACGGGCATAGCCGATAGCCGCCATTGCCGCTCCCTGCTCATGTCGGCACAGCAAGTGCTCCACGCCGCCGTCATACAATGCATCGTAAACCGGCATAATTGCGCCACCCGGATAACCGAAAACGGTATTCACACCCTGTGCCCGCAACGCATGTACCACCCACTGTGCGCCATTCATAGTTAGTTCCCCGTACTGAATCTTGAGAAACAGAATTTTGTGCTGTTATTCATTGTCTGCTCCTCGGTTATATTTTTAAGGTCAAAAAAAACCCCCGGACCTTTCGGTGCGGGGGTCTTAGTTCGTTAAGGCTTGATCTCTAAGCCTTTCCTCGTCCAAGTGCAGCCCCGCACGGTGGGATAATAATCACCACCACGCTAATCACGACCAGGCTAATCACTCGTAGAAGGGCTGTCATTTTGTCTTTTCTTGCATCTTGTTCGAAGGAATGCCTAAAGAGTTACCATAGATTTTGCGAATGGCACAAGATATTTTTTAATCACGTTTTGTTGTATTCCCAATCATTTCGATAAAAACCATTGTTTTTTATATAAAAAAAGGTGAGTGAAAAAAATTCAATTTCCGTATATTTCTTGCCCTCACCCAGAGGCTAATTTTTTTACTTCTCATTTTTGCGAGAGTTATTCCATCACTCATACAACTCAGATCACGTTGCATAAATAAACGGGAATCAGCCGCTAATTAACGCAATTTGGCAGACTACAGCAGTGATCTCTTATGCACATAATGGTGGCTCAAGGAGGGCTTATGTCACTGTCAATTGTTCATACTCGTGCGGCTCTGAGGGTAAACGCTCCCCCGATCACTGTTGAGGTTCATATCAGTAAAGGTCTACCAGGATTAACGATGGTGGGCTTACCAGAAACAACGGTAAAAGAAGCACGCGATCGCGTGCGCAGCGCCATTATCAATAGCGGATATGAATATCCGGCAAAAAAAATCACCATTAACCTTGCACCAGCCGACCTGCCGAAAGAAGGAGGGCGATATGATTTACCTATCGCTGTTGCTTTGCTGGCAGCCTCTGAACAGCTTACAGCCAATAAGTTGCATGAATATGAATTAGTCGGGGAACTGGCGCTTACAGGCGCTCTGCGCGGCGTTCCTGGCGCAATCTCCAGTGCAACTGAAGCCATTAAGTCGGGCAGAAAAATTATCGTCGCGAAAGATAACGAAGATGAAGTGGGGCTAATTAACGGTGAAGGATGCCTGATAGCCGATCATCTGCAGGCTGTCTGTGCGTTTCTGGAAGGTAAGCATGCTCTCGAACGCCCGTCACCAACTGATGTTGCATCCCGGATATTACAACATGATCTCAGTGATGTTGTCGGTCAGGAGCAAGGAAAGCGAGGGCTGGAAATTACCGCCGCAGGGGGCCACAACCTTTTACTGATTGGGCCACCAGGAACAGGTAAAACAATGCTCGCCAGCCGTATTAATGGCCTGTTGCCAGATTTAAGCAATGAAGAAGCTCTGGAAAGTGCCGCAATATTAAGCCTGGTGAGTGCCGAGTCAGTGCAAAAACAATGGCGGCAGCGCCCGTTCCGCTCACCGCATCACAGTGCGTCGTTAACTGCGATGGTAGGCGGTGGCGCAATTCCCGGGCCTGGTGAAATTTCGCTGGCGCATAACGGCGTGCTTTTTCTTGATGAGCTACCTGAATTTGAACGGCGTACACTGGATGCCTTGCGGGAACCCATTGAGTCTGGGCAGATCCATCTTTCACGCACGCGAGCCAAAATAACCTATCCAGCCCGTTTCCAGCTTGTTGCGGCGATGAATCCCAGCCCTACCGGACATTATCAGGGAAACCATAACCGCTGCACACCAGAACAGACATTACGTTATCTCAACCGACTCTCTGGTCCCTTTCTTGACCGCTTTGACCTCTCACTGGAGATCCCACTACCGCCCCCCGGCATTTTGAGTAAAACGGTAGTACCGGGAGAAAGCAGCGCCACCGTTAAACAACGTGTAATGGCCGCCAGAGAGCGCCAATTTAAGCGGCAGAATAAACTGAATGCCTGGCTGGATAGCCCGGAAATACGCCAATTCTGCAAGCTTGAGAGCGCAGATGCGCAGTGGCTGGAAGAAACGCTGATCCATCTGGGATTATCGATTCGTGCCTGGCAGCGGTTACTGAAAGTTGCACGAACCATTGCTGATATTGATCAATCTGACATTATCACACGCCAGCATTTGCAGGAGGCAGTTAGCTATCGTGCGATTGACCGCTTGCTCATCCATTTGCAAAAACTGCTGACATAAAAAAAGGGCATTTCGCCCTTTTTATTAATCGTCGGAATCGGTGTAGTCTTCAGCTCCTTCAACCTGCGGTTTACCGCCGGAAAGGGTATGAAAACGTTTTGGACGCTTAATACGCGTCATATACTTGGACCACACGCGTTCTGCTTCTGTCACTGGCTCACGTTCGCCACGGCATACTGCTACGAAGAGTTTCTCTTCCTCGGTAACCGGCTCGCGTTTGCCGAGATCCAGCTCATTGAAGGCATAACCATGACGTTCAAGCAGTTGTGCCTCTTTGATGGTGAAATCACCATGACGAGAGAATCCACGTGGATAATGTTTATTGTCGAAATATCGATTAGTCGTCGTAAAGCTTTCCGCCATCCTGCACGCTCCTAATTCTTTGACCGAGCTAGTTATGGCGCGGAGTATTAGTTACGCTTGACAGAGTGTAAAACAAAACATTTAAATCATAACGACAAATAATTTTGCGGAGAGCACTGTGGATACGGAATTGTTAAAAACTTTCCTGGAAGTTAGCCGAACGCGTCACTTTGGTCGAGCGGCTGAATCGCTCTATCTGACCCAATCAGCCGTGAGCTTTCGAATCAGACAACTGGAAAATCAACTGGGTGTGAATCTTTTCACCCGCCACAGAAACAATATCCGTTTAACCGCTGCCGGAGAAAAGCTTCTGCCTTATGCAGAAACGCTAATGAGCACCTGGCAGGCCGCCCGCAAGGAGGTGGCGCATACCTCACGACATAATGAGTTTTCTATTGGTGCCAGCGCCTCGCTGTGGGAGTGTATGCTTAATCAGTGGCTGGGGCGCTTGTATCAGAATCAGGATGCCCACACAGGCCTGCAATTTGAAGCGCGGATTGCCCAACGACAGTCTCTGGTAAAACAGCTACATGAACGTCAACTTGATCTTCTTATTACCACTGAAGCGCCCAAAATGGACGAATTTAGTAGCCAGTTATTGGGACATTTCACTTTAGCGCTCTATGCCAGCGCCCCCTCTAAGTTAAAGGGTGATCTTAACTATCTGCGTCTGGAATGGGGACCGGATTTTCAACAGCATGAGGCAGGTTTGATCGGTGCTGATGAAGTTCCTATCCTGACAACCAGTTCTGCTGAACTGGCACAACAACAGATTGAAATGCTTAATGGCTGCACCTGGCTACCGGTAAGTTGGGCGCGCAAAAAAGGCGGTTTGCATACTGTTGTCGACAGTACAACACTTTCACGGCCGCTCTATGCCATATGGCTGCAAAATAGCGACAAACACGCGCTGATTCGAGATCTATTGAAAATTAACGTACTGGATGAAGTGTATTAATCTGAATGGCTGGCAAGGACGCCGGTGGAAGGATTTACTTCGGAGAGGGTTATTTTAGATAAAAAAAATCCTTAGCTTTCGCTAAGGATGATTTCTGGCAGGGGCGGAGAGACTCGAACTCCCAACACCCGGTTTTGGAGACCGGTGCTCTACCAATTGAACTACGCCCCTAATTAGGGTGGCGGAACGGACGGGACTC
>NZ_RHJO01000014.1:0-55881 GCF_004211985.1 Escherichia sp. E10V10
AGTTTTTGTTGACCACTACAGATAAGATGCGCAAGCATCGCATCCGACAATAAGTGCCGGATGCGACCTACATTCACATGGCGCTTTTTATATCTGACGGTTTTTATTGAAGTTAATCAAACTACCCGCTTTGATAATCTCGCGCTCTTCAGCAGTCAGACTTTCCATATAGAGCGTAATCTCCGTTACCGGCGCATCTTTATGGATCACATAACCTTTAAATGTCGTACCTGGATTATCCAGCGCCGCTTTAACGCCAGGGATGTAAATGTAATCACCTACGTCAAAGTTCGGTGCCTCCGCCATTTGCAGCGGTAACATCCCCCAGTTGATGACGTTAGAACGGTAGCGTTTAGTCGCGTACTCCTCGGCAATATTCGCCAGACCGCCAATCACACGCTGGCAGCTCGCCGCCTGCTCACGCGCAGAACCATCACCTAGTTTGACCGCATAGACCATGCTGCCAATTTCAGTTTGCAGCGGATCAATATTTTCCTGACCAGCAATCTGCTTAATGCGCGCAAACACCTCTGCCAGTTCGCTGACATTCCCCGCCAGACGCTGATTTTCCAGCTCGGCAGTGGCTTTACTTCTGCCAACATAACCCGGATCACGGCGTGACAGGGTAAACTCCGCCAGACCAATTGGATTTGAACGATACGAAGAGGTTTCACCGGAAGGAATCAATTCGTCAGTGGTGGTCACTTCGTCGAGGATCTTCGAGCACACTTTGAGGACGATATTGTCAGTCAGCGCGCCCAATTCCGGCCAGTCTTTGATGTTCGGTCCGTAGATCAGCGGTTGCTGAGTCGCCCCTTTCACAAAGCCCTGATAAACACGGTTTTTATACGGCGTTACATCGAAGGCGTACTCCGGCACGTTGTCCCAGCAATCGAGTTCGCTGGCAGAGGTTAAATAGCCACCGTTTGCCGCAGTCGCAGCGATAGAACGAGCGTCCATCAACGCCACCGCTGACATCTGCCCATTGGCTGGCTTAGAGCCTTCGCGGTTCGGGAAGTTACGTGTGGTGTGGCGAATACTCAAACCGTTGTTGATTGGCGTATCGCCCGCGCCAAAGCATGGGCCGCAGAACGCGGTTCTGATGATTGCGCCTGCACCAATCAAATCGGCTACCACACCTTTTTTGGCGAGATCCATAAACACCGGCTGTGATGACGGGTAAACCGCCAGCGAGAAGGTGTCATTACCACAGGATTGACCGCGCAGCGCATTTGCTGCGGCGATAACGTTTTCATAGTTACCGCCAGAACAGCCAGCGATAATCCCCTGCTGCACTTTCAGGCGACCATTTTCCACTTTATCCAGCAGCGAGAGTTTGGCTTTACCGTGCGCCACGCGTTCGGACTCAATTTCAATCTCACGCAGAATGTCAGTCAGATTCTGGTTCAGCGTGTCGATTTCATACACGTTGCTCGGGTGGAACGGCAGCGCAATCATCGGTTTGATGGCACTTAAATCAACGCTGATGCAGCCATCATAGTACGCCATCGGTTGAGGGTTAAGCTGGCAGTAATCCTGGCCGCGACCGTGCAGCGCCAGCCAGTTATGGACTTCTTCATCAGTTTGCCAGACAGAACTTAAACAGGTCGTTTCAGTGGTCATAACGTCAACGCTGTTACGGAAATCGGTAGAGAGCACAGCAACACCGGGACCTACGAATTCCATCACTTTGTTTTTGACGTAGCCGTTTTTAAACACGGCGCCGATAATCGCCAGCGCCACATCCTGCGGCCCCACATACGGCGCAGGTTTTCCGGTCAGATGCACCGCAACCACGCCCGGATAGTCGATATCCCAGGTGTCATTAAGCAGTTGTTTTACCAGCTCGCCGCCGCCCTCACCGACTGCCATTGTCCCTAATGCACCGTAACGGGTGTGGCTGTCTGACCCGAGGATCATTTTGCCGCCGCCTGCCATCATCTCACGCATATATTGATGGATGACCGCAATGTGCGGAGGCACAAAAATACCGCCATAACGCTGAGCCGCCGATAAACCAAAAATATGGTCATCACCGTTAATGGTGCCGCCCACAGCACAGAGTGAGTTATGGCAGTTGGTCAGCACATACGGCAGCGGGAAACGTTCCATACCGGACGCTTTAGCGGTCTGTACAATACCAACAAAGGTAATATCGTGAGAGGCTAATGAATCAAACTTAATTTTAAGTTTATCCATATTTCCGGACGTATTATGAGAAGAGAGAATAGACCAGGCAATAGTGCCTTTTTTTGCTTCTTCTTTTTTTATTTCGCCGGTGAAATGTTCTTCGGCAATTATTTCGTTATTACTGGCGAGAAACACGCCTTTTTCAGATAACTTGATCATCAAATGCTCCAGATATCTGCGCACTGGAAAGTGCGCAGAAAGATAATGAAGGGATATTTACAGCATGTTCCAGCCGATCAGCATATTCCACCACCACACGCCGAGGGTGATATGCACCAGGAAGGTTAATATCGTCAGTACCGCACCGACCAACCACCAGGATTTAATATCGTTGTAACCCACACCAAAGATGACCGGACCAGCCGCGCCACCATAGTGAGTAACCATGCCGCCGTAGGAGTTGGAGAACAACAGTGCCAGCGCGGTTAACATTAACGGTGCACCGGAGACGTTCGCCAGCATGGCAAATACCGGTAACATGGCAACGATATAGGCACTACCGGAAGCGAAGAAATAACGCACGATGATGCTAAGGAAAATAATAACGAAGAAAGCAACGTTACCGTGACCATCAAATGCCAGGTTATTTTTAAAGACTTCAGCTAACCATTCGAAGAATTTAACTTTCGATAATAAGGAGCTTAAGCCGATAATACCGCCGTACCAGATTAATGTATTCCAGCCGCCTTTATTTTTAACCACGTCTTCCCAGGTAACGATTCCTAGCAGCAGCATGGTCGCCATAACAACGATTGCCACAGTGGATTCATCAACCCCGAGCGTTTTACTGAAAATCCAGCCCAGCAGCGCCAGCACAAAGACACCGAGCAGCATTTTTTCACGGATTTTCATCGGTCCCAGTTCAGCAAGGCCCGCTTTGGCGATGGTTTTGTTATCCACCTTTTTAATTTCTGGCGGATACATGGTGTAAATCACCAGCGGAGTGACCAGCAGCATAATGATACCCGGCAAACCGGCGGCCAACGCCCATCCTCCCCAGCTAATTTGCAGGTGCAGAATGTCGTTGATCATTTTCAGCGCCAGAATGTTCCCCGCCATTGCGGTAAAGAACATATAGCTGGTGGTTTTGGTGACCATGTAAATGGACATCATCAAGTAATGTCCGACACGACGCGGGCTTTTCTCAGGTTCTGACCCCAAAGCCACCGCCACGCTGTTGATGATCGGTAATACAATGCCGCCCGCACGCGCGGTGTTAGACGGTGTTGCCGGAGCCAGTACCAGATCGAGGAATACCGTAACGTAACCCAGACCCAGGGTAGTGCTACCAATTTTACCAATCAGCAAATAGGCAATACGTTTACCTAAGCCGGTGGTCACAAATGCGGCGCTTAAGGTAAACGCCGAGAACACCAGCCAGGTGGTACCTGAAGAGTAACCGCTTAATACGGCGGTGGTTTTAAACGCACCGTCGGATAAGTTACCAACCACCACCATCGAGGCAGCAACGGCAATTAACAGTACGACAGGTTCCGGGAAAGGCTTGATAACCAGCCCCACAATCGCCGCCAGGTAAATACCAAAAAGTACCCATGCCAGTTCGCTTAATCCTGCCGGGGCTGGCATAAAGCCAATAATACATGGGATCGCTAATATCAGAATTAGCTTCCATAACGATTTCTTATTCATTTAAAATCCTGTTCTTTCTGTATGACTCATACAGAAGTCCTTTATTGATTGTCCTTATCACGACAACGAAATTTTTCAGGGAAGATAAACTTCACCGGAAAATATTTTTCTGGTCGTCCGAATAACAGATGCACGTAACGTTGTGGCATCCTGACCTTCATTACTTAAATGAACGTCAAGCGCACCACTGGGGTGTTCAATATTGATATTGCCGTACCCCACAGAAGGGACGATTTGTCGGGTGACGGTGCCTTCCAATGCACAGCTACTGGAAATGGCAATAGCGCCAGTTATCGCCAGCGCGCGATGGCAAGAATGCGGCATAAAATAACGCACATTAATTGCCCCGCCTTTCTGCGCTGGAGAAATAAGCACAGGTTTAGGGATAACCATATTACTGACATCGCCTAAGCCCATTGCTTGACCCGCTTGCAGACGGATAGATTCAATGCGGGCTAATAATGCTTTGTCGGCATCCAGTTCCGCCGGTAATTCATAGCCTGTTTTGCCAAGATATTCAGCCGGAATAATGACGACTGGCATCGCCATATCAATACAGGTCACTGGAACATCGTCAAAATAATCAATCTGATTATCAGTCGGGAAGACTTTTCCGGTTTTTGTTCCTGCGGCATTCAGGAAAGTGAGAGCGACCGGTGCGGCTGTCCCTGGCACACCATCAATTCTGGCGCTACCCTCGTACTCGACAACACCATTTGGCGTTTGCACATCAGCTTCGATGAACGTACCAGTATTGACGTTGCGGATACGCACACGGGTGATAGGTGATGTCGCTGCAATCAAACCATTTTCAATAGCGAATGCCCCAACCCCAGACAGCATATTGCCGCAGTTTGGTGTCGTATCAACACGCTGCTCATGGACGATAACCTGAGCAAACAGATAATCGACATCAGCACGCAGATCGTCGGAACGGCTAATAATGGCGACTTTACTGGTCAGCGGATTACCGCCGCCGATACCATCTATTTCCAGATCGTTACCGGAACCCATAATTGCCATCAATATTTTATCGCGCTGCGTTTGATCTTCGGGTAAATGTTCCGCTAACAGGAACGCGCCCCTCGAGGTTCCACCTCGCATCATCACGCAGGGTATTTTTTTCATAATAATGCCCTCAATTTAAAAACATAACTTATTGCGATATGGTTACATTAAGGGCAAAGCATCTCTAATGACTTTAGCTCCACGATTAATAACATTTTTTCATTAATTTAAGTGATTAAATTGCAGTTAAACTGTTTAACTGTAAATCACTAAAACGCACCGCTTCCATTTTTCGGAGTAATAATGAAGCATGAATTATCAAGTATGAAGGCATTTGTTACGCTGGCAGAGTCCAGTTCATTTAACAATGCTGCTAAATTACTTAATATTACGCAACCTGCATTAACGCGCAGAATAAAAAAGATGGAAGAAGATTTACACATTCAACTTTTTGAGCGTACAACTCGCAAGGTTACGTTAACAAAAGCAGGAAAAAGGTTGCTCCCGGAAGCTCGGGAATTAATAAAGAAATTCGATGAAACGCTTTTTAGTATTCGTGATATGAATGCTTATCATCGTGGTATGGTGACGTTAGCGTGTATTCCGACCGCGGTATTTTATTTTTTACCACTGGCAATCGGTAAATTTAATGAGCTGTATCCCAATATTAAAGTGCGGATTCTGGAACAAGGCACGAATAATTGCATGGAATCGGTGCTGTGCAATGAATCTGACTTTGGCATAAACATGAACAATGTCACAAATTCATCCATTGACTTTACCCCACTGGTCAATGAGCCGTTCGTGCTGGCCTGTCGGCGTGACCATCCATTGGCCAAAAAGCAGCTGGTGGAGTGGCAGGAGTTAGTAGGTTACAAAATGATTGGCGTGCGTTCCTCCAGCGGCAACCGACTGCTGATTGAGCAAAAATTGTCCGATAAGCCCTGGAAACTGGACTGGTTTTATGAAGTGCGTCATCTTTCGACGTCATTAGGATTGGTGGAAGCGGGACTGGGGATTTCGGCGCTTCCAGGCCTGGCAATGCCTCATGCGCCCTATTCTTCGATTATTGGTATCCCATTGGTGGAACCCGTTATACGTCGGACATTGGGAATAATTCGCCGTAAAGATGCCGTACTTTCTCCAGCAGCAGAACGCTTTTTTGCCTTGCTGATTAATTTATGGACTGACGATAAAGACAATTTGTGGACCAATATCGTCGAACGCCAGAGACACGCGTTACAGGAGATAGGTTAATACTCCCGGCGCAGGAGATTCAGCGCCGGGTAAATCAGCGGTTAGTGTGCGTTCACCACAACCCACATTGGCCCCTGCCCTACCGCATAGCGGCCTTTTTCATGCAGCAGCCCCTGCTCGCCGACAATTTCGTATACCGAGATATGGTGCGATTTTTGCCCGGCGGCAATCAGATATTTGCCACTGTGATCAACATTAAAGCCGCGCGGCTGAGTTTCCGTTGGCTGGAAGCCTTCTTTACTCAACACGCTGCCATCTTCCGAAACGCTGAAAACGGTAATCAGACTGGCGGTACGGTCGCAGGCGTATAAATGACGACCATCCGGGGTGATATGAATATCTGCCGCCCAACGGGTGTCGGAGAAGTTTTCCGGCATCATATCCAGCGTCTGGACACATTCGATATTGCCGTGCGGATCTTTCAGTTCCCAGACATCCACTGAGCTGTTTAACTCATTGACGCAATATGCATATTGTTCGTTTGGATGGAACACCATATGACGCGGACCGGCCCCTTCAACGGTAGTCACTTCTGCCGGGTCCTGCGCCACCAGATGACCGTCATCGCTGACGGTAAACAGGCAAATACGATCCTGCTTTAATGCCGGAACCCACAGCGTACGGTTGTCCGGTGAGATATTGGCGGAATGGCAACCGTCCAGCCCCTCGACCACATCGACGACGCCCACTGGCAGGCCATCTTCCAGTCGCGTTACGCTCACGTTACCCGCATTATAAGAGCCGACAAAGACAAACTGCCCATGGTGGTCGGTGGAAATATGCGTCGGGCTACCCGGCAGCGCAGACTCTGCGGCAAATGTCAGTGCGCCATCATCTGGTGCAATGCGATACGCCAGAACGCGAAATTCGGGACGAACGCCAACGTAGAGGTAACGTTTATCCGGGCTGACCACCATCGGCTGCACCTGCCCCGGCACATCGACAACCTGTGTCAGCGTCAGCACGCCTTCATGATTCAGGTTCCAGACGTGAATTTGCTGGCTCTCAGGGCTGGCGATATAAACTGTTTGCTTCATGAATGCTCCTTTGCATTTAGCAACTGACTTTAACAGCTAAAATTAGTCGCTTTTGGCGGTGAATGCTGAATTAAAACGCAGAATTTTGTCCGATAGTGGTATCGGTGTACCATTCGCGCAGACGAAAATTCTTAACCTTAATCTGGAATACGCCATGACCACACGCGTGATTGCTCTCGACTTAGACGGCACCTTATTGACCCCGAAAAAGACTCTGCTTCCCTCATCGATTGAAGCGCTTGCCCGCGCTCGCGAAGCAGGTTACCAATTGATTATCGTCACGGGTCGCCATCACGTCGCTATTCATCCTTTTTATCAGGCGCTGGCGCTGGATACACCTGCTATTTGCTGTAATGGCACCTATTTGTATGATTATCATGCAAAAACTGTGCTTGAAGCCGATCCAATGCCCGTTAACAAAGCCCTGCAACTCATTGAGATGCTGAATGAACACCACATTCACGGTCTGATGTATGTGGATGACGCAATGGTCTATGAGCATCCGACCGGACATGTCATTCGCACGTCTAACTGGGCGCAGACTTTGCCGCCGGAACAGCGCCCGACTTTCACACAAGTCGCTTCTCTGGCTGAAACGGCGCAACAAGTTAACGCCGTGTGGAAGTTCGCTCTGACGCACGATGACCTGCCGCAGTTACAGCATTTTGGTAAGCATGTTGAACATGAGTTGGGTCTGGAGTGTGAATGGTCCTGGCACGATCAGGTTGATATTGCGCGCGGCGGCAACAGTAAAGGCAAACGCCTGACGAAATGGGTTGAGGCGCAAGGCTGGTCGATGGAAAACGTAGTCGCATTCGGCGATAACTTCAATGATATCAGTATGCTCGAGGCTGCCGGAACGGGTGTAGCGATGGGCAATGCCGATGACGCGGTAAAAGCACGCGCCAATATCGTGATTGGTGACAATACCACCGACAGCATCGCCCAGTTTATTTATAGCCACCTGATTTAATCAGGCGGTTATCGACACACTTTTAATTTGCGCGTATAGCCACAGGCCAGGTTTGATCGCCAGTTCATCCCTGGCCCACGGGCTTATTCGCGCCCACAGCGTTTTACCGCCGACTTCCAGTTCCACTTCCACCTGGCCGTTATCATCATAGCTATTGACGACTTTTGCGCGCAGCACATTGCGGATGCTGGTTTGTTGCGGCGGTTGTAAAACCAGAGAAACATCGGAAGCCTGGATGCGGATGCGTAGCGCGGCTTGCAGCGGTTCATCCAGCTTATTAACCCATAAATGCTGATCGCCCAGCGCCAGCGCGGTCATTGCGTAACGCGGATGATGTTCCAGTACCGTTACTTTCAGAATGCTGCTTTGTTGCTCTTTCGGCAGCCACGGATTCATCACGCTACTGCCCCACACTTCTTCCAGCGCCCCGAAAGCTTTCACCTGGCCGTTTTCCAGTACCATCACTTTGTCCGCCAGATGGAGGATTTCATCCAGCGAATGACTGACATACAGCATCGGAATGTTGATTTCCCGCGTCAGCCGTTGCAGATAAGGCAATAGCTCGCGTTTGCGCGGAAGATCCAGCGACGCCAGTGGTTCATCCAGCAATAATAATTCCGGAGCCGTCAGCAATGCCCGACCAATTGCCACACGCTGTTTTTCGCCTCCGGACAGGCTGCCCGGTAAACGGTCAAGCAACGGTTCAATGCCTAAAAGCGCCACCAGCTTATCGAACTGATCGACCATACTTTTCGCCATACCGTAGCGCAGATTGCCACGCACTTTGTAATGCGGGAACAGCCGTGCATCCTGAAACACATAGCCAACGCGACGCTTTTCCGGCGTCAGGCAGATACCTTTTTCGGCATCATTTAGTACCCGACCATTGAGGACAATCCGCCCTTTTTGCGGGCGCGTCAGTCCACTAATGGCGTTAATCAGCGAAGTTTTTCCGGCACCGGAGACGCCAAAGATAGCAGTGATGCCATTGGCGGGCAGCGTTTCATTAATGGTCAGGCAATGGTTGCCCAAGGTCTGGGAAAAATTCAGTTCCAGCATGATTAGCGCCCCGCCCGTTCACGGCTGATTCTGGCCAGCCATTCTGAAATCAACAGGGAGATCATCGCCAGCGCAATAGAAATAATGCAGAGTCTCGCCGCGCCGCTTTCACCGCCTGGGGTCTGGATCAGGGTATACATGGCAGAAGGAATGGTTCGCGTTTCACCTGGAATGTTAGAAACAAAGGTGATGGTTGCGCCAAATTCACCGAGCGAACGGGCGAAAGCCAGTACTGTACCGACGATAATTCCCGGCAACGTCAGCGGTAACGTGATAGTAAAGAAAACGCGCCAGCGCCCGGCCCCCAGCGTTCTTGCGGCCTGTTCCAGTTTGACATCAACCCCTTCCAGCGCCAGACGAATCGCCCGCACCATCAACGGAAAAGACATGACGGCGGCAGCGAGAACCGCGCCGCGCCAGCTAAACGCGAAGGTAATGCCAAACCAGTCATACAGGCGTTCGCCGATAAATCCGCACCGTCCCATAGAAACTAACAGCAAGTAACCGACAACCACGGGCGGTAACACCAGCGGTAGATGCAGTACGCTGTCGAGCAGAGCTTTGCCCGGAAACGTGCAACGCACCAGTAACCAGGCAAAAAAGATCCCAAACGGCAAGCTAAACAGCACAGCCAGGGAAGAAACTTTCAGGCTTAATAAAACCGCCTGCCATTCTGGATCGGTCAGTATCATTACTTAGTTGTAAATCCGTAACGTTTAAAGATTTCCGCAGCCTGCGGTCCCTTCAGATAATCGTAAAATGCTTTCACTGTCGCGTTGTTATGCCCTTCCACGACGGCAACTGGATATTCCACTTTTTTATGCGAATCTTCCGGGAAGGTGGCGACCACTTTTACCCCTTTGCTGGCAACTGCGTCAGAACCGTAGACAATACCCAGCGGCGCTTCATTACGTTCGACCAGCGCCAGCGCCCCACGAACATCTTCTGCCGGAGCCAGTTTCGGGGAGAGCGTATCCCATGCGCCCAGTTTTTGCAGAGCTTCTTTCGCATAAATGCCAGCCGGAACATGTTCCGGATCGCCAACCGCCAGGCGGCCGCCATTCAGCAGAGAGGTCCAGTTAGTTTTGCTGTCGATGGTGAAATCTTTCTGCTCGCTGGCTTTCGGTGCTACAACGACCAGGCTATTGCCGAGCAATGTTTGACGCGTGGCGGTATCAATTCCTTTTTTATCAATTGCATAATCCATCCATTTCTGATCGGCAGAAATAAACAGATCCGCTGGCGCACCTGCTTCAATCTGACGAGCCAGAGTAGAAGAGGAAGCGAAAGAAGAAACGACGTCTACGCCTTTCTCTTTTTTATACTGCGTAGCGATATCCTGCATCGCGTTGGTCAGTGATGCTGCGGCAAAAACCGTGATTTTCCCTTCATCCGCCAACGCATTGCCAGCAACAGTGAAAGAGAGCGCCGCCCCGGCAAACAGGTTTAACCATTTACGAGCCATTTGTAACCCCTTTATTTAACGTTATGTAGGCGTCAATATAGCGACAAGTTCGGAATTTTCCCAGCAGTTATTGTTAACCTTTGAGAGGTAGATAGAAAAAATATCGGCAGGAAAAGCAGGAAGTTGAGAAAAAGAAAATGCCCGACTCAGCGGGCATTCATGGAATCAATGATTTTGTCCAGGCTGGTCTTTTTTACCAACACCAGAAAAGATGTTGAATACTTCACCAAGACCGTAAATCAGACCCAGAATGATGGCCATCACGACAGGTACCATGATTACGGCGAATACCAGACTTTTTAATAACTCTAACATGGTCAACTCCAGATGTAGTCCTGTGACTATTCTAACCGTTAAGCACAGAAAAGCACTCCCCTTTTGTGCGGTCAGCTTTGCGTGGCGCTCATTTTCCGTCACAATAAGATTTTTGCCAGGACATTGTTATGCAGGCCGAAATCCTTCTCACCCTTAAGCTGCAACAAAAGCTCTTTGCCGACCCACGCCGCATTTCGCTACTAAAACACATCGCGCTTTCCGGTTCCATTAGCCAGGGAGCGAAAGATGCTGGTATCAGCTATAAAAGCGCCTGGGATGCCATTAACGAAATGAATCAGTTAAGCGAACATACGTTGGTTGAGCGCGCAACAGGCGGGAAAGGCGGCGGCGGCGCGATGCTGACCCGCTATGGTCAACGACTGATTCAGCTTTACGATCTTCTCGCCCAGATCCAGCAAAAAGCCTTTGATGTGTTAAGTGACGATGACGCCCTGCCGCTGAACAGCCTGCTGGCCGCGATCTCACGTTTTTCACTGCAAACCAGCGCCCGTAACCAATGGTTCGGCACCATCACCGCCCGCGATCATGATGACGTTCAACAGCATGTTGATGTCTTACTGGCCGATGGTAAAACACGGCTGAAAGTCGCGATTACCGCGCAAAGTGGCGCGCGTCTGGGGCTGGATGAAGGCAAAGAAGTGTTGATTCTGCTGAAAGCGCCGTGGGTGAACATTACCCAGGATGACACCGTAGCCCAGAGCGCCGACAACCAATTGCCGGGCATTATTCGCCATATAGAGCGCGGCGCAGAACAGTGCGAAGTATTAATGGCGCTACCCGACGGGCAAACCCTGTGCGCCACGGTGCCGGTAAATGAAGCGGCTTCTCTTGAGCAAGGACAGAATGTCACGGCCTACTTTAATGCCGACAGCGTGATTATCGCCACACTGTGCTAAGCGTGTTGACAATTTGTTATGAAACACGTATCCCTGTCAGTAATCGCTGCAAAAAATGGGATATAAAATGTCATCGTTGCAAATTTTGCAAGGCACGTTTCGTCTTAGCGACACAAAAACGCTGCAATTGCCTCAGCTAACGTTAAACGCGGGCGATAGTTGGGCGTTTGTCGGTTCGAATGGAAGCGGGAAGTCAGCGCTGGCCCGCGCGCTGGCCGGTGAACTTCCGCTTTTGAAAGGTGAACGGCACAGCCAGTTTTCCCACATCACTCGTCTCTCCTTCGAGCAATTGCAAAAGCTCGTCAGCGACGAATGGCAGCGGAATAACACCGATATGCTCGGCCCTGGCGAAGATGACACCGGGCGCACCACGGCTGAGATCATTCAGGATGAAGTTAAGGATGCACCGCGTTGCGCGCAACTGGCGCAGCAGTTCGGCATTACCGCCCTGCTCGACCGACGTTTTAAATATCTTTCCACTGGCGAGACGCGAAAAACCCTGCTGTGTCAGGCGCTGATGTCGAAGCCTGACTTATTGATTCTTGATGAACCGTTCGATGGTCTTGACGTTGCCTCACGTCAGCAGCTGGCAGAATTACTCGCCTCGTTACATCAGTCCGGTATTACTCTGGTACTGGTGCTCAATCGCTTCGATGAGATCCCGGAATTTGTCCAGTTTGCTGGCGTGCTGGCGGATTGCACGTTAGCGGAAACTGGCGCTAAAGAGGAACTGCTCCAGCAAGCACTCGTCGCGCAACTGGCGCATAGCGAACAGCTTGAAGGTGTGCAACTGCCGGAGCCGGATGAACCTTCAGCACGTCACGCCTTACCCGCCAACGAACCGCGCATTGTGCTGAACAACGGCGTGGTTTCTTATAACGATCGCCCCATTCTTAATAACCTTAGCTGGCAGGTGAATCTTGGCGAACACTGGCAAATTATCGGGCCAAATGGCGCGGGAAAATCGACATTATTAAGCCTGATTACTGGCGATCATCCGCAAGGTTACAGCAACGATTTGACGCTTTTCGGCCGACGTCGCGGCAGCGGCGAAACCATCTGGGATATTAAAAAGCATATCGGTTACGTCAGCAGTAGTTTGCATCTGGATTACCGGGTCAGCACTACCGTGCGTAATGTGATCCTTTCTGGCTATTTTGATTCGATTGGCATTTATCAGGCCGTTTCGGATCGCCAGCAAAAGCTGGTGCAGCAGTGGCTGGATATTCTCGGCATTGATAAACGCACGGCTGACGCCCCTTTCCATAGTCTTTCCTGGGGACAGCAGCGTCTGGCGCTGATCGTCCGCGCGCTGGTGAAACATCCAACGTTGCTTATTCTCGATGAACCATTGCAGGGGCTTGATCCGCTCAATCGCCAGCTTATCCGCCGTTTTGTTGATGTGCTGATTAGCGAAGGTGAAACGCAATTGTTGTTTGTTTCGCACCACGCTGAAGATGCGCCTGCCTGTATTACCCATCGTCTGGAGTTCGTGCCGGACGGTGACCTTTATCGTTATACACTCACCAAAATTAACTAAGTCTGTAATGCTGGCTGTGCCGGATGCGGCGTAAACGCGTTATCCGGCCCACGGTTCGACGCATCCAGGCATGAAACCGCATCTTTTTTTTCAGATAAAAAGCGCAATCATTCATAAACCCTCTGTTTTATAATCACTTAATCGCGCATAAAAAACGGCTAAATTCTTGTGTAAACGATTCCACTAATTTATTCCATGTCACACTTTTCGCATCTTTGTTATGCTATGGTTATTTCATACCATAAGCCTAATGGAGCGAATTATGAGAGTTCTGGTTACCGGTGGTAGCGGTTACATTGGAAGTCATACCTGTGTGCAATTACTGCAAAACGGTCATGATGTCATCATTCTTGATAACCTCTGTAACAGTAAGCGCAGCGTACTGCCTGTTATCGAGCGTTTAGGCGGCAAACATCCAACGTTTGTTGAAGGCGATATCCGTAACGAAGCGTTGATGACCGAGATCCTGCACGATCACGCTATCGACACCGTGATCCACTTCGCCGGGTTAAAAGCCGTTGGCGAATCGGTACAAAAACCGCTGGAATATTACGACAACAACGTCAACGGTACTCTGCGTCTGATTAGCGCCATGCGCGCCGCTAACGTCAAAAACTTTATCTTCAGCTCCTCCGCCACCGTCTATGGCGATCAGCCCAAAATTCCTTACGTTGAAAGCTTCCCGACCGGCACGCCGCAAAGCCCTTACGGCAAAAGCAAACTGATGGTGGAACAGATCCTCACCGACCTGCAAAAAGCCCAGCCGGACTGGAGCATTGCCCTGCTGCGCTACTTCAACCCGGTTGGCGCGCATCCGTCGGGCGATATGGGCGAAGATCCGCAAGGCATTCCGAATAACCTGATGCCGTACATTGCCCAGGTTGCTGTAGGCCGTCGCGACTCGCTGGCAATTTTTGGTAACGATTATCCGACCGAAGATGGTACTGGCGTACGCGATTACATCCACGTAATGGATCTGGCGGACGGTCACGTCGTGGCGATGGAAAAACTGGCGAACAAGCCAGGCGTACACATCTACAACCTCGGCGCAGGCGTAGGCAGCAGCGTGCTGGACGTGGTTAATGCCTTCAGCAAAGCCTGCGGCAAACCGGTTAACTATCATTTTGCACCGCGTCGCGAGGGCGACCTTCCGGCCTACTGGGCGGACGCCAGTAAAGCCGATCGCGAACTGAACTGGCGCGTAACGCGCACACTCGATGAAATGGCGCAGGACACCTGGCACTGGCAGTCACGCCATCCACAGGGATATCCCGATTAAGGAACGACCATGACGCAATTTAATCCTGTTGATCATCCACATCGCCGCTACAACCCGCTCACCGGGCAATGGATTCTGGTTTCACCGCACCGCGCTAAGCGCCCCTGGCAGGGGGCGCAGGAAACGCCAGCCAAACAGGTGTTACCTGCGCACGATCCAGATTGCTTCCTCTGCGCAGGTAATGTGCGGGTGACTGGCGATAAAAACCCCGATTACACCGGGACTTACGTTTTTACCAATGACTTTGCGGCCCTGATGTCTGACACGCCAGATGCGCCAGAAAGCAACGATCCTTTGATGCGTTGCCAGAGCGCGCGCGGTACCAGCCGGGTGATCTGCTTTTCACCGGATCACAGTAAAACGTTGCCAGAACTGAGCGTTGCGGCATTGACGGAAATCGTCAAAACCTGGCAGGAGCAAACCGCAGAACTGGGGGAAACGTACCCATGGGTGCAGGTCTTTGAAAACAAAGGCGCGGCGATGGGCTGCTCTAACCCGCATCCGCACGGACAGATTTGGGCAAATAGCTTCCTGCCTAACGAAGCTGAGCGCGAAGACCGCCTGCAAAAAAAATATTTTGCCGAGCAGAAATCGCCAATGCTGGTGGATTATGTTCAGCGCGAGCTGGCAGACGGTAGCCGTACCGTTGTCGAAACCGAACACTGGTTAGCCGTCGTGCCTTACTGGGCTGCCTGGCCGTTCGAAACGCTACTGCTGCCCAAAGCCCACGTTTTACGGATCACCGATTTGACCGACGCCCAGCGCAGCGATTTGGCGCTGGCGTTGAAAAAGCTGACCAGTCGTTATGACAACCTCTTCCAGTGCTCCTTCCCCTACTCTATGGGCTGGCACGGTGCGCCATTTAATGGCGAAGAGAATCAACACTGGCAGCTGCACGCGCACTTTTATCCGCCTCTGCTGCGCTCCGCCACCGTACGTAAATTTATGGTTGGTTATGAAATGCTGGCAGAGACCCAGCGAGACCTGACCGCAGAACAGGCAGCAGAGCGTTTGCGCGCAGTCAGCGATATCCATTTTCGCGAATCCGGAGTGTAAGAAATGAGTCTGAAAGAAAAAACACAATCTCTGTTTGCCAACGCATTTGGCTACCCTGCCACTCACACCATTCAGGCGCCTGGCCGCGTGAATTTGATTGGTGAACACACCGACTACAACGACGGTTTCGTTCTACCCTGCGCGATTGATTATCAAACCGTCATTAGCTGCGCGCCACGCGATGACCGTAAAGTTCGCGTAATGGCAGCCGATTATGAAAATCAGCTCGACGAGTTTTCCCTCGATGCGCCCATTGTCGCGCATGAAAACTATCAATGGGCGAACTACGTTCGTGGCGTGGTGAAACATCTGCAACTGCGTAACAACAGCTTCGGCGGCGTGGACATGGTGATCAGCGGCAATGTGCCGCAGGGTGCCGGGTTAAGTTCTTCCGCCTCACTGGAAGTGGCGGTCGGAACCGTATTGCAGCAGCTTTATCATCTGCCGCTGGACGGCGCACAAATCGCGCTTAATGGTCAGGAAGCAGAAAACCAGTTTGTTGGCTGTAACTGCGGGATCATGGATCAGCTAATTTCCGCACTCGGCAAGAAAGATCATGCCTTGCTGATTGACTGCCGCTCACTGGGGACCAAAGCAGTTTCCATGCCGAAAGGCGTAGCTGTGGTCATCATCAACAGTAACTTCAAACGTACCCTGGTTGGCAGTGAGTACAATACTCGCCGTGAGCAGTGTGAAACCGGTGCGCGTTTCTTCCAGCAGCCAGCTCTGCGCGATGTCACCATTGAAGAGTTCAACGCTGTTGCACATGAACTGGACCCGATCGTCGCGAAACGCGTGCGTCATATCCTGACCGAAAACGCGCGTACCGTTGAAGCTGCCAGCGCGCTGGAGCAAGGCGACCTGAAACGTATGGGCGAGTTGATGGCAGAGTCTCATGCCTCTATGCGCGATGATTTCGAAATCACCGTGCCGCAAATTGACACTCTGGTCGAAATCGTAAAAGCTGTGATTGGCGACAAAGGTGGCGTACGCATGACCGGCGGCGGATTTGGCGGCTGTATCGTCGCGCTTATTCCGGAAGAGCTGGTGCCTGCCGTACAGCAAGCTGTCGCTGAACAATATGAAGCAAAAACAGGTATTAAAGAGACTTTTTACGTGTGTAAACCATCACAAGGAGCAGGACAGTGCTGAACGAAACTCCCGCACTGGCACCCGATGGTCAGCCGTACCGACTGTTAACTTTGCGTAACAACGCAGGGATGGTAGTCACGCTGATGGACTGGGGTGCGACTTTACTTTCCGCCCGTATTCCGCTTTCCGATGGCAGCGTCCGCGAGGCTCTGCTTGGCTGCGCCAGCCCGGAATGCTACCAGGATCAGGCCGCATTTCTTGGGGCCTCTATTGGTCGTTATGCCAACCGTATCGCCAATAGTCGTTATACCTTTGACGGTGAAACCGTGACGCTGTTACCAAGTCAGGGCGTCAACCAACTGCACGGCGGCCCGGAAGGGTTCGACAAACGCCGCTGGCAGATTGTGAACCAGAATGATCGTCAGGTGCTGTTTGCCCTGAGTTCAGATGATGGCGATCAGGGCTTCCCGGGTAATCTCGGCGCGACGGTGCAATATCGTCTGACCGACGATAACCGTATCTCTATTACTTATCGCGCCACAGTTGATAAACCTTGCCCGGTGAATATGACTAATCACGTCTATTTCAACCTCGACGGCGAGCAGTCTGACGTGCGCAATCACAAGTTGCAGATTCTGGCGGACGAATATCTGCCGGTTGATGAAGGCGGCATTCCCCACGACGGCCTGAAATCTGTCGCCGGAACGTCTTTTGATTTCCGCAGCGCCAAAATCATCGCCAGTGAGTTTCTTGCCGACGACGATCAGCGCAAAGTGAAAGGTTACGATCACGCGTTCTTGTTACAGGCCAAAGGCGATGGCAAGAAAGTGGCGGCGCATGTCTGGTCAGCAGATGAAAAATTGCAGCTGAAGGTCTACACCACCGCTCCGGCTCTGCAATTCTACTCCGGCAACTTCCTCGGCGGCACACCGTCGCGGGGAACCGAACCTTACGCCGACTGGCAAGGGCTGGCTCTGGAAAGCGAGTTTCTGCCGGACAGCCCGAACCACCCTGAATGGCCACAACCGGACTGCTTCCTGCGTCCTGGCGAAGAGTATTCCAGCCTGACGGAATATCAGTTTATTGCTGAGTAATGTTAAGCCCTCGTCATGAGGGCTTTCTCCTCATATTGTTCAAATCACCAGCAAATACCGACATATTTGCAACTCAATATTCACAACAACCTTACACTGCGACACTATTTTCGCTATGGTTATGCGTAAGCATTGCTGTTGCTTCGTCACGGCAATATAATGAGAATTATTATCATTAAAAAATGATTTGAGGAGTAAGTATATGGCTGTAACTAAGCTGGTTCTGGTTCGTCATGGCGAAAGTCAGTGGAACAAAGAAAACCGTTTCACCGGTTGGTACGACGTGGATCTGTCTGAGAAAGGCGTAAGCGAAGCAAAAGCAGCAGGTAAGCTGCTGAAAGAGGAAGGTTACAGCTTTGACTTTGCTTACACCTCTGTGCTGAAACGCGCTATCCATACCCTGTGGAATGTGCTGGACGAACTGGATCAGGCATGGCTGCCCGTTGAGAAATCCTGGAAACTGAACGAACGTCACTACGGTGCGTTGCAGGGTCTGAACAAAGCAGAAACCGCTGAAAAGTATGGCGACGAGCAGGTGAAACAATGGCGTCGTGGTTTTGCGGTGACTCCGCCGGAACTGACTAAAGATGATGAGCGTTATCCGGGTCACGATCCGCGTTACGCGAAACTGAGCGAGAAAGAGCTGCCGCTGACTGAAAGCCTGGCGCTGACCATTGACCGCGTGATCCCTTACTGGAATGAAACCATTCTGCCGCGTATGAAGAGCGGTGAGCGCGTAATCATCGCCGCACACGGTAACTCCCTGCGTGCACTGGTGAAATATCTCGATAACATGAGCGAAGAAGAGATTCTTGAGCTGAATATCCCGACTGGCGTGCCGCTGGTTTATGAGTTCGACGAGAACTTCAAACCGCTGAAACGTTATTATCTGGGTAATGCTGACGAGATCGCGGCGAAAGCAGCGGCCGTTGCTAACCAGGGTAAAGCGAAGTAAACGTCATTCGTTTAATAATGAGAAAGCCGACTGCAAGTGAGTCGGCTTTTTTGTTTGTCGTTGCTAACAATGGAGCACATTGCCTGATGCGACGCTGCGCGTCTTATCAGGCCTACGGTGACTCATCGGATACGCCACTCTGGCGGCGTATCCGATAATTAAACCTTACCCGCGACGCGCTTTTACTGCGTTCGCCAGTTGGCGTAACAGAGCATCGGTATCATCCCAGCCAATACAGGCATCGGTGATGCTCTTGCCATAAGCCAGCGGCTCGCCGCTCTCCAGACTCTGATTGCCTTCAACCAAATGACTTTCCACCATCACACCAATAATGGCTTTTTCGCCACCAGCAATCTGCTGGCAAACGTCAGCACAAACATCCATCTGCTTTTGGAATTGTTTGGACGAGTTGGCATGGCTGAAATCAATCATCACTTGTGCTGGCAGGCCTGCTTTGTTCAGCCCTTCTTTCACTTCAGCAACGTGCTTCGCGCTGTAGTTAGGCTCTTTACCGCCGCGCAGAATGATATGGCAATCGCCGTTACCGCTGGTATTCACAATCGCCGAATGCCCCCATTTCGTTACGGACAGGAAGCAGTGCGGCGCACCGGCAGCATTAATGGCATCGATAGCCACTTTAATCGTACCGTCGGTGCCATTTTTGAAACCTACCGGACAAGAAAGCCCTGATGCCAGTTCGCGGTGCACCTGCGATTCGGTGGTACGTGCGCCAATTGCGCCCCAGCTCATCAGGTCAGCGAGATATTGTGGGGTGATCATGTCGAGAAACTCACCCGCCGCTGGCAGACCGCTGTCGTTAATATCAAGCAGCAATTTACGGGCAATACGCAGACCGTCGTTGATCTGGAAGCTGTTATCCATATGCGGATCGTTAATCAGCCCTTTCCAGCCCACCGTTGTACGCGGCTTTTCAAAATAGACGCGCATTACGATTTCCAGCTCATCTTTCAGCTCTTCACGCAGCGCCAGCAAGCGAGTGGCATACTCTTTTGCCGCGACAGGATCATGAATTGAGCATGGGCCAATCACAACCAACAGGCGATCATCATTACCTTTCAGGATCTTATGGATCGCTTTTCGGGCATGGGCAACCGTATTCGCGGCATTTTCAGTAGCGGGGAATTTTTCCAGCAATGCGACAGGAGGAAGTAACTCTTTGATTTCTTTGATGCGTAAATCGTCGTTCTGATAATTCATGTCTGTTCCAGTGTTGCCATACTTATCTTAGTGAATGCAATACTTCCAATCTATATCTTCCGTCAGAATGTGTAAACGGGGTTTTACACTATGAACGGATTAATCCTGGAATTAGCAAGAAAAACGCCAGATTGTCGCGAAAAACGAGATCTCTCCTACAATTTCTAACTGTAACTCCTTTGTTTGTTAATTATTTCAAGATTCTCTGCTGGATTTCTTTGCCTGGCTGAAATCTTAAACCATTGCCTGATATTCACCTGCAAATGCACTGTTGGAAGAGGTTATCCGACATAACGACCATAACAGGAGCATCCTATGAAAATGACAAAACTGGCCACACTATTTCTGACTGCCACTCTAAGCCTTGCCAGCGGTGCCGCACTGGCTGCCGATAGTGGAGCGCAAACCAATAACGGCCAGGCAAACGCCGCAGCTGATGCGGGCCAGGTTGCCCCGGACGCCCGTGAAAATGTCGCGCCAAATAACGTCGACAATAACGGGGTAAATACCAACTCGGGCGGGACTATGCTGCACCCGAATGGTTCATCCATGAACAATGACGGCATGACCAAAGACGAAGAGCACAAAAATACCATGTGCAAAGACGGTCGCTGCCCGGACATCAATAAAAAGGTACAAACCGGTGATGGCATCAATAATGATGTCGATACCAAAACCGACGGTACTACGCAGTAAGCCAGGATATATGGCTGATAATGGGAGAGCGGAGGCTCTCCTTTTTAATTTTTCCCTTCTAAAAGAAGTATGATGTCATAAAGTTAAGTGAGATAAATTAAGGGATGACTCGTCATGGCGCACTCACACTCACACACTTCCTCACACCTGCCAGAAGATAATAATGCTCGTCGCTTGTTGTATGCTTTCGGCGTAACTGCCGGGTTTATGCTGGTAGAAGTCATTGGCGGTTTTCTTTCCGGTTCTCTGGCATTGCTGGCTGATGCCGGACATATGTTGACCGATACTGCCGCCCTGCTTTTCGCCCTACTCGCCGTGCAATTTTCACGTCGTCCTCCCACCATTCGCCACACTTTCGGTTGGCTAAGATTGACCACGCTCGCGGCGTTTGTGAATGCCATCGCCCTGGTGGTGATTACGATTTTGATTGTCTGGGAGGCGATAGAACGTTTCCGCACGCCGCGTCCGGTTGAAGGCGGTATGATGATGGCGATTGCCGTGGCGGGATTGCTGGCAAATATACTTTCTTTCTGGCTACTTCATCACGGTAGTGAAGAGAAAAACCTCAACGTGCGAGCAGCGGCACTGCATGTGCTTGGGGACCTGCTGGGTTCCGTTGGCGCTATCGTCGCCGCGTTGATAATTATCTGGACCGGCTGGACACCTGCGGACCCCATTCTCTCGATACTCGTGTCGCTTCTGGTTCTACGCAGCGCGTGGCGATTATTGAAAGACAGCGTGAATGAATTACTTGAAGGTGCGCCCGTTTCGCTGGATATTGCTGAAATGAAACGCCGCATGTGCCGGGAAATCCCGGAAGTCCGCAATGTGCACCATGTACATGTGTGGATGGTGGGCGAAAAGCCAGTGATGACGCTGCATGTGCAGGTGATCCCGCCACACGATCACGATGCCTTGTTAGATCAGATCCAACACTATCTGATGGATCACTATCAGATTGAGCACGCCACCATCCAGATGGAATATCAACCTTGTCATGGGCCAGACTGCCACCTGAATGAAGGGGTGTCTGGCCATTCACATCATCACCATTAATGGGACAGCGCGCGTGAACCTCTTTCGCGTGCGCTGTTGATCCACATCCGGCTGCCGTTGAGGGCAATAAAGGTCAGGATCAGATACTCCAGCGACATGGCATAGACGCCCTGCAAGGCGAAAATCACCACGCTAATCACGTTAATGATGACCCACAATAACCAGTTTTCGACGTATTTACGCGTCATCAGGATCATTGCCACGATGGAGAGTACCATCATGCAGGAGTCCCAGAATGGGAAGGCGTCCGGTTGCAATTCTGGCATCACTACCTGCAAACCCAATGCTTGCATAATCGTGACTGCCACGCGGGTCAAAAATGCAAACACCGGATTGATAAATACCGTCATCAGACCAATCGAAACAACGCAAACCGCCAACCAGCTTAGCGCCTTCGGCAATGGCAACCAGCGAATTTTCAACTCAGTTTCATGTTGACTGGTTTGTCGCGACCAGGCATACCAGCCATAAATGTTAGCGGCAAAGAAAAACACCTGTAACAGCAGGCTGGCATACAGCTGAATCTGAAAGAAAATAATGCCAAACAGGGTAACGTTGATCAGGCCAAAAAAGTAGTTACTGATCTTCTCCAGACTGGCAAGGCCAATACACAGTAACCCGGCGATCGTCCCCACCGCTTCGATCCATGAGAGATCGTAACCGCCAGCACCGATCGGTATATGAACCAGAATGTTCTGTGTGCTAAAAAAATCCATCTTTCCCCCATGTGTAGCGTGACGCCTTATTGTCAGTTATCCACGTAGTGTAGCCGCAAAATCCAGCATGCGGTTGAGCGGCACCAGCGCCCTCTCTCGCAGATTTTCGTCAACATGAACCTCGTGATTGCTTCCTCCCTGTTCCAGCGCCTCTGCGATGGCCTGAAGGCCATTCATTGCCATCCACGGACAATGAGCGCAACTTCGACAGGTAGCGCCCTCGCCTGCGGTTGGCGCTTCCAGCAATTTTTTATCTGGCACTGCCTGCTGCATTTTGTAGAAAATGCCCCGGTCAGTCGCCACAATCAGTTGCTGATGCGGCAATGTTTTTGCAGCGTTAATCAACTGACTTGTGGAACCGACCGCATCGGCCATATCGACAATAGCTTGTGGTGACTCCGGATGAACCAGTATGGCAGCATCAGGGTGCTGTTTTTGTAAGCGGGTTAACGCCTGAGTCTTAAACTCGTCATGAACTATACAGGCACCTTGCCAGCATAAGATGTCTGCACCTGTCTGTTTTTGCACGTAACACCCCAGATGTTTGTCTGGTGCCCAGATAATTTTTTCACCCAAGCTATCCAGATGATCAATGAGTTCGACGGCAATGCTTGAAGTTACCACCCAATCTGCACGCGCTTTTACCGCAGCCGAAGTGTTGGCGTAGACAACGACAGTACGATCGGGATGGGCATCGCAAAATGCGTTGAATTCTTCAATCGGACATCCGAGATCCAGTGAACATTCAGCCTGAAGTGTTGGCATCAGAATTGTTTTTTCCGGGCTGAGAATTTTGGCAGTTTCCCCCATAAATCTCACCCCAGCAACTAACAGCGTAGAAGCGGGATGCTTAGCACCGAAGCGGGCCATTTCCAGAGAATCAGAGATACAGCCGCCGGTTTCTTCAGCCAACTGTTGAATTTCGGGATCGGTATAGTAGTGGGCGACCATCACCGCATTACGTTCTTTCAGCAGACGTTTTATTTTCTCGCGATAATACGCTTTTTCATCAATGCTTAACGGCGTTGGCTTCGGGGGGAAAGGATATATCGCCGTTTCAGGATCAAACATCACGCTCATTTGGCCATCTCGTTTTACAGGCTTAACGTTAAAACCGACATAAGCGTGATATTCGCTATTATCGGCGTAATTTGTTTTATATGCTAAACAAGATAGTCGAGTGGTGGGGAAAAGTCACTCGAATTACGTATGAGATGCCGAATGCCATACTTTGCGTCTTATTCCTCCGACGTAGAGTTGTTTACGCAGCAAGCGCGGAGTATGTCATCAGGGTCAAGAATTGAAATTGAGGGATGCCTGAATAGCAAAAAAGCGCCTTTAGGGCGCTTTTTTACATTGGTGGGTCGTGCAGGATTCGAACCTGCGACCAATTGATTAAAAGTCAACTGCTCTACCAACTGAGCTAACGACCCCTTGCGGGATTATGCTGCTTTAATCATTCAGGATGGTGGGTCGTGCAGGATTCGAACCTGCGACCAATTGATTAAAAGTCAACTGCTCTACCAACTGAGCTAACGACCCATATGGGTGTTACCTGAATGATTTTTACTCGAATCCAATCTTTAAGATTGGTGGGTCGTGCAGGATTCGAACCTGCGACCAATTGATTAAAAGTCAACTGCTCTACCAACTGAGCTAACGACCCGAGTGGTGGGTGATGACGGGATCGAACCGCCGACCCCCTCCTTGTAAGGGAGGTGCTCTCCCAGCTGAGCTAATCACCCGATACTGCGCTGGATACTACAAACTGCTTCCACCAAACACACCGCAATTAGTGGTGGGTCGTGCAGGATTCGAACCTGCGACCAATTGATTAAAAGTCAACTGCTCTACCAACTGAGCTAACGACCCGGTGGTGGGTGATGACGGGATCGAACCGCCGACCCCCTCCTTGTAAGGGAGGTGCTCTCCCAGCTGAGCTAATCACCCGATACTACGCTGGATACTACAACTAACTATGTTAGTGGTGGGTCGTGCAGGATTCGAACCTGCGACCAATTGATTAAAAGTCAACTGCTCTACCAACTGAGCTAACGACCCACTTTTTCGTTGCTTTCGGTTTGTTTGATATCCCGTGGCAACGGCGGCATATATTACTGATTTCAGACTTGAGCGCAACAAAAATTTCGATGTAGATCACTCAACTGCTTATGAATCGCACGACACGACCAGAAATAATGCGACTTCTGGTCGCGTGTTATGCATTACATGGCGTTCAGACGTTTTTGCGCCTGTTTAGCACCATCAGTACCAGGGTATTTACTGATAACCTGCTGGTACACGGCTTTTGCTTTCGCGGTGTCACCTTTGTCCTGCATGATGACGCCAACTTTAAACATCGCATCTGCAGCCTTCGGCGACTTCGGATAGTTTTTCACTACCGAAGCAAAATAGTACGCCGCATCATCTTTCTTACCCTTGTTGTAGTTTAACTGACCCAGCCAATAATTGGCGTTGGGCAGATAAGTTGAATCAGGATAATTTTTGATGAAATTCTGAAATGCCACCATCGCGTCATCCTGGCGGGATTTATCCTGTACCAGCGCAATAGCTGCATTGTAATCAGTGTTTGCATCGCCGCTTTTCACCGGCGCACCAGCATTCGCAGTACCTGCATCAGCTGTTGGCGTCGTTGCCGCCGCCCCGCTTTGATCGCCGCTGGCTGATTGTGCCGCTGCACCACCGCTGCTAAGGCTATCGATCTGCAACAAGATCTGCTTCTGCCGCTCCACGACCTGATTCAGTTGATACTGATTTTCCTGAATTTGACCACGCAGGGAATCAATATCGGACTGATTATCAGAGAGTTGTTGCTGGAGTTGGGTTAAAAGCTGGCTGTGAGCATTAGAAATACGCTCAAGTTGAGTGACGCGGTCTTCGACCGAGCCTGAGCCGACACTACTGATTGGTGCCTGAGCAAAAGCGGCCCAGGGGGCCGCTATACCAACCAGTAACGACAGACTCAATAGTTGATGTCTGAAGTTACTGCTCATGCAATTCTCTTAGTAAACCAGTACCGCACGACGGTTTTTGGAGTATGCCGCTTCGTCATGACCCAGTACTGCAGGTTTTTCTTTACCGTAAGAAACGATGGAGATCTGGTCTGCAGAAACGCCTTTACCCTGCAGGTACATCTTAACGGCGTTCGCACGACGTTCACCCAGGGAGATGTTGTATTCCGGAGTACCACGTTCGTCCGCGTGACCTTCTACGGTGACTTTGTAAGACGGGTTGCTACGCAGGAAGTTTGCGTGTGCATCCAGCATTTGAGCGAAGTCAGAACGGATATCGTATTTGTCCAGATCGAAGTAAACGATGTTGTTCTGCTGCAGCTGTTGCATTTGCAGACGAGCCTGCTCTTCGGAAGACATGTTGCCATTTCCGCCGTTCGCATCCATGCCAGTGCCGGCACCCAGCATGCCTTCGCTGCCGTCATTGCTGGCGTTCTTGTTGGAAGAACATGCCGCAATTGCCATAACAGGCAGAGCAATCATCAGCCCTTTCAGCACTTTGTTCAGTTGCATTTCAATGATTCCTTTACTATTCAATTAATTATTATCACAGATACGGCGACCAGGCAGGGAATTTGACCTGTCCATCAGTTGCCGGAAGACGCGCTTTGAAACGCCCATCTGTAGAAACCAAATTCAGCACGGATCCCATCCCCTGAGAAGAGCTGTAGATTACCATAGTGCCGTTAGGTGCCAGACTTGGCGTTTCATCCAGGAACGTTGAGGACAGAACTTGTACGCCTCCCGTTACCAGATCTTGTTTGGCAATGTGCTGCTGCCCACCATTGGAGCTAACCATTACCATAAATTTACCGTCGCTGCTGACATCCGCATCCTGGTTCTGCGAACCTTCCCAGGTAATACGTTGCGGCGCACCGCCATTGATATTCACTTTATAAACCTGCGGACGACCGGCCTGGTCAGAGGTGAAGGCCAGGTTTTGACTGTCCGGGAACCAGGTCGGTTCAGTGTTGTTGCTGCGACCATCTGTCACCTGACGGATTTGACCAGAGGCTAAATCCATTACGTACAGATTCAGGCTACCAGTTTTCGACAGCGCAAAAGCCAGTTTGCTGCCGTCTGGCGAGAAGGCAGGCGCACCGTTGTGACGCGGGAAGGAAGCAACCTGACGCACTGCACCGTTAGCCAGCGTCTGGATTACCAGCGCGGAACGACCGCTTTCGAAGGTAACATATGCCAGTTTAGAACCGTCCGGTGACCACGCCGGAGACATCAGCGGCTGCGGAGAACGGTGAACCACAAACTGGTTGTAGCCATCATAGTCAGACACGCGCAACTCATACGGGAACTGGCCACCATTGGTCTGAACAACATAGGCAATACGGGTACGGAACGCACCTTTAATGCCGGTCAGTTTTTCAAACACTTCATCACTGGCGGTATGGCCAGCGTAACGCAGCCATTGTTTGTTTACTTTGTATGAGTTCTGAGCAAGCACAGTACCCGGTGCACCGCCGGTATCAACCAGCTGATAAGCAACATTGTAAGAACCGTCCGGATTCGGAGTGACCTGACCTACAACGACAGCGTCAATGCCCAGCGCAGACCATGCAGCAGGTTGAACTTCCTGCGCGCTACCTGGCTGTTGAGGCAGACGAGCGCGATCTAACGGATTAAATTTACCGCTGTTACGCAAGTCAGCAGCAACGATGCCGCCAATATCTTCAGGTGCCGCACCTGGACCCGCCCACTGGAATGGAACGACACCAATAGGACGACCGGAATCTACACCACTGTCGATCACAATGCGGACTTCAGCATGCAGAACTGACGCCCACAGTATGAGAAAACCAAATGCTACTCGTAATGCCTGCTTCATCATATCTCCCTTATCTGGACAGATAGCCCACGATAATTTAGCAGAATGTTAACAAACTCAAATACACAAAACTACCAGAACCCTACGACAACCGATGTCTGATGTTGACCGCCGTGACGACCAACATCGCGATTACGGTTTGAAGTCCAATGGTGCGTTCTTGAACACTTCATATACTGCCTGGCTTGGTGGTTTCGGGATCTTCGCAAGTTTAGCTGCTGCCAACGCAGCCTGACAAAGAGCGGGATCGCCACCTTCAGGTTTGATATCCAGTAACATGCCATCTGGTGCCAGTTTTATGCGCAGCGTACAGGTTTTACCTGCATAGGACGATGCATCATAGAACTTACTTTCGATAGCAGATTTAATCTGCCCGGCATAGTTATTGATATCTGCGCCTGATGCGCCATTGTTTTTAGTATTACCACTCCCGGCAGGCGAAGCATTGTTCCCTTTCGCCCCTCCCCCCGTTTTCGGTGCATTCTTACCAGAGCTTAGCTCACCGAAAATATCATCTGCCTCCGCGGCAGCTTTTGCTGCAGCCGCTTTTTCAGCTGCTGCTTTTTCTGCTGCTGCTTTTGCCGCTGCGGCTTTTTTGTCTGCGGCGGCTTTTTCTGCAGCTGCTTTCTTATCAGCTGCTGCCTTTTCAGCAGCCGCTTTTTCTGCTGCTTTTTTGTCGGCTGCGGCTTTTTCAGCGGCGGCTTTCTTATCTGCAGCCGCCTTTTCAGCAGCCGCTTTCTGCTCAGCGTCTGCCTTCGCTTTTTCAGCAGCTTCAGTTGCCGCTTTCTTTCTTGCTTCAGCTGCAGCAGCTTCTGCCGCTTCCGCTTTCTTCTTCAGCGCCGCTGCAGCTTTGGCGGCTTCGGCCTCGGCTTTTTTCTGCGCTTCGGCTGCGGCTTTGGCGGCTTCTGCTTCTGCTTTTTTCTTCGCGTCCGCAGCCGCTTTCTTCGCTGCTTCTTCGGCAGCTTTGGCTTCCGCTTCAGCCTTCGCTTTAGCATCTGCCGCCGCTTTCGCTGCTGCCTCTTCCGCTTGCTTCTGCTTTAACTCGGCCTGTTTAGCGGCTTCTTCAGCCTGTTTCTTCTGTTCCTGAGCAGCTAACCGTTCTTTCTCAAGCTGCTTCAGGCGTTCCTGTTCAGCCGCTTGTTTCTCACGCAGTTCTTCAGCAGCCTGCTGTTCCTTCATCTTGCGCTGCTCTTCAGAACGCTTCGCGCTTGATTCCTGGCTTTGCATGCGTTTGTACTGCTCAACTACCGCACCTGAATCAACCATTACAGCGTCGATGGACGAACCACCGCCGCCTCCGGCTGAAGCTTCTATATTCTCATCGAACGAACTCCAGATCAGCACTGCAAATAAGATGACATGCAGCACTGCTGAAATAATTATCGCCCGTTTGAGCTTGTCGTTTTGTTCGGTTGCCTTTGACACTCTCGGTTCCCAAAAACTGTTCGCCTGTTACCCGCTCTCTTAAAGCAAGGGAAACGCAGATGCTTAAATAGGCTGCGTCATTAAACCAACCGATTTCACACCCGCACTGTGTAACAAGTTCAGCGCTTTAATTATTTCATCGTAAGGCACATCTTTTGCGCCACCGATCAGAAAGACCGTTTTCGGGTTGGCATTGAAACGGCTGGATACTTCCGCCACCACCTGCTCTGGTGGTAAACGCTCCAGACGCTCTTTCTCAACCACCACGGTGTACTGACCAATACCAGACACTTCAACAATCACAGGCGGATTATCGTTACTGCTCACCGCCTGTGATTCAGTAGCGTCTGGCAGATCGACCTCCACGCTCTGGGTGATGATGGGCGCTGTCGCCATAAAGATCAGCAACAGCACCAGCAGTACGTCCAGCAACGGTACAATGTTGATTTCGGACTTGAGATCGCGACGACCTCGTCCACGCGCTCTGGCCATGGCTTACCCCTTGTTGCTCTCGCTAACGGTAAACGCCTGGCGGTGCAGAATCGCGGTAAACTCTTCCATAAAGTTGTCGTAATTCAGTTCCAGTTTGTTTACGCGCTGGTTGAGGCGGTTGTAGGCCATAACCGCCGGAATAGCGGCGAACAGACCGATTGCTGTAGCAATCAACGCTTCTGCGATACCGGGCGCAACCATTTGCAATGTTGCCTGCTTCACCGCGCCGAGAGCGATAAAGGCATGCATGATCCCCCAGACTGTACCGAACAGACCGATATACGGGCTGATGGAACCCACAGTGCCGAGAAACGGAATGTGCGTTTCCAGATTTTCCAGCTCACGGTTCATGGAAATACGCATCGCGCGCGACGCGCCTTCCACTACGGCTTCCGGTGCATGGCTGTTAGCACGATGCAGGCGCACAAATTCTTTGAACCCACTGTAAAAGATTTGTTCCGACCCCGAGAGATTATCTCGTTTTCCCTGGCTCTCCTGATAGAGGCGAGAAAGTTCGATTCCAGACCAGAATTTATCCTCAAACGCTTCGGCTTCGCGAGCCGCGGCGTTAAGAATACGGGTCCGCTGGATAATAATGGCCCAGGATGCGATTGAAAAACCAATCAAAATCAACATGATAAGTTTAACCAGAAGGCTCGCCTTCAGGAACAAATCAAGGATATTCATGTCAGTCACTGCTTAAACTCCGCGACAATAGACTTGGGAAGCGCACGAGGCTTCATTTTGAGTGGGTCAACGCAAACAATCAGAACCTCGGCTTCATTCAGCAGAGTATTCTCAGCGTTGACAATACGTTGCGTGAAAACCAAAGAGGTGCCACGCATTGATGTTATTTCAGTCTGTATTTCGAGCATATCGTCGAGCCGCGCAGGTGCGTAATATTCCACCGTCATCTTACGCACCACGAAGGCAACGCGTTCAGCCATCAGCGCCTGTTGACTGAAGTGATGATGACGCAGCATCTCTGTGCGTGCTCTTTCATAAAAAGCGATGTAACTGGCGTGGTACACCACACCACCGGCATCGGTATCTTCATAGTAGACGCGAACCGGCCATCGAAACAGCGTTGTATTCACTTTACATCCCGGTAATGCAACAAAAATTAGAACTTTTAAACGCTGCTACTATACGCGCGCGATTGAGGTTTGGGAATGAGGGCAAGTTAAGGGAGCGTAAAAATTTATAGACTGTTGAAGGTCCATAAATTTTTAAAGAGAATTCTGATTTAAAAGAAGAAGAAAATCAGCCCGACAATGAGAACGATATCGGCAAGCAGTGGGCAAAAAATCCCTTGCCAAAGAACCTTCTGCGGACGAAAACCCACGCCGTGAATTACGCCAGCACAGACGGCCCACATCAGCAATAAACCATGCCAGATTTCCAGTTCACTGGTCTTCGCGGCAAAACGTGATGGGTCCCAAAACATACATCCTGCTAACAGAAGCGCCATCACGAAGGAAAGCGCCCGCAGGGGGCGCTTGTCCATTACCGCATACAAAGTTGCGATAACCTTACTCATCAGCTGTCTTCTTGACCGGCTTTACCTGATTCGACGTGCTCAAGCGCCAGCGCGGTGATTACCCCAAACGAACAGGCAAGAAGCGTTCCCAAAATCCATGCGAAATACCACATTTTTAGCTCCTTACTTAGTACAGAGAGTGGGTGTTACGTTCAATATCTTCTTTGGTGATACGTCCGAACATTTTCCAGTAACACCAGGTGGTGTAGAGCAGAATGATCGGAACCAGAACCACCGCAACCCAGGTCATGACGTTAAGCGTCAGCTGGCTGGAAGTTGCATCCCACATTGTCAGACTTGCGTTCATCATGGTGCTGGACGGCATCACAAACGGGAACATTGCAATACCGGCAGTCAGGATGATGCAGGCCAGCGTCAGGGAGGAGAACACAAACGCCCACGCGGCTTTATCCATACGTGCAGTCAGGATGGTCAGCAGTGGCAGAACCACACCCAGCGCCGGAATAGCCCACAGAATCGGCGTGTTGTTGAAGTTCACCAACCATGCGCCAGCTTCACGAACCACTTCTTTATTCAGCGGGTTAGAGGCCGCGTAATGGTCCATTGTCGATTTCACGACATAACCATCGATACCATACATCACCCATACACCCGCCAGTGCGAAGCAGACCAGTGTCACCAGTGCCGCCACCTGAGCCGTTGCACGGGTACGCAGGTGCAGCTCGCCCACGGTACGCATTTGCAGGTAGGTCGCGCCCTGAGTAATGATCATCCCTACGCTCACCACACCTGCCAGCAGGCCGAACGGGTTAAGCAGCTGGAAGAAGTTACCGGTGTAGTACAGACGCAGATATTCATCAACGTTGAACGGTACGCCCTGCAACAGGTTACCGAACGCTACACCAATCACCAGCGGCGGAACGAAGCTACCAATGAAGATGCCCCAGTCCCACATGTTACGCCAGCGGGTTTCTTCAATCTTGGAGCGGTAATCAAAACCGACCGGACGGAAGAACAAAGACGCCAGCACGAGGATCATCGCCACATAGAAGCCAGAAAACGCAGCGGCATAGACCATCGGCCAGGCAGCAAACAGTGCGCCGCCTGCGGTGATCAGCCATACCTGGTTACCGTCCCAGTGTGGTGCGATGGAGTTAATCATAATTCGACGCTCGGTGTCGTTACGACCGAGGAAACGGGTGAGCATGCCCACCCCCATGTCGAAACCGTCAGTGACTGCAAAACCAATCAGCAGAATGCCAACCAGCAGCCACCAGATAAAACGCAATACTTCATAATCGATCATTTGACGACTCCTGTCTTAGCGTGCCGGCTGAGTAGTCGTGGAGGACTGCTCAAAGTGATAGCGACCGGTTTTCAGGCTGCTTGGGCCGAGGCGTGCAAACTTGAACATTAAGAACAATTCTGCCACCAGGAACAGGGTATACAGGCCGCAAATCAGCACCATCGAGAAGATGAGATCGCCTGCGGTCAGTGACGAGTTCGCCACAGCTGTCGGCAGCACTTCACCGATAGCCCACGGTTGGCGGCCATATTCAGCCACGAACCAGCCCGCTTCTACAGCAATCCACGGCAGCGGAATACCGTACAGCGCGGCGCGCAGCAGCCATTTTTTCTCGCCAATGCGGTTGCGGATGACACTCCAGAAGGAGAGCGCGATGATTGCCAGCAGCAGGAAGCCACACGCCACCATGATACGGAACGCGAAGTACAGCGGCGCTACACGCGGAATGGAGTCTTTGGTTGCCTGTTGAATCTGAGCTTCAGTCGCATCAGCCACGTTCGGCGTATAGCGTTTCAGCAGCAGACCGTAACCGAGGTCTTTCTTCATGCTATTGAACTGGTCACGAACCGCCTGGTCGGTAGAACCAGAACGCAGTTGTTCGAGCAGAGAGTACGCTTTCATCCCGTTACGGATGCGTTCTTCATGCTGAACCATCAGCTCTTTCAGGCCGATCACTGGCGTATCCACGGAACGCGTTGCAATGATGCCCAGCGCGTAAGGGATCTGGATCGCAAATTTGTTCGTCTGCTCATCCTGATCAGGAATACCGAACAGAGTAAAGGCAGCAGGCGCAGGTTGCGTTTCCCACTCGGCTTCAATTGCAGCCAGTTTGGTTTTCTGCACGTCGCCCATTTCGTAACCGGATTCATCACCCAGAACAATAACAGACAGAACGGCAGCCATACCGAAGCTTGCAGCGATAGCAAAGGAGCGTTTAGCGAAGGCGAAGTCACGGCCTTTCAGCATATACCATGCGCTGATACCGAGGATGAACATCGCGCCAGTCACATAACCAGAGGCTACAGTGTGAACGAATTTCACCTGAGCAACCGGGTTAAGCACCAGTTCGGAGAAGCTCACCATCTCCATACGCATGGTTTCGAAATTGAAATCGGACGCGATTGGGTTTTGCATCCAGCCGTTCGCAACCAGAATCCACAGTGCGGACAGGTTTGAACCGAGCGCCACCAGCCAGGTGACACACATATGCTGAACTTTACCCAGACGATCCCAACCGAAGAAGAACAGACCTACAAAGGTGGATTCGAGGAAGAAGGCCATCAGACCTTCGATTGCCAGCGGAGCACCGAAGATATCCCCTACATAGTGGGAATAGTAAGACCAGTTAGTCCCGAACTGGAACTCCATGGTCAGACCGGTTGCCACACCCAGAGCAAAGTTGATACCAAACAACTTGCCCCAGAACTTGGTCATATCTTTATAAATCTGTTTGCCGGAAAGGACGTAGACCGTTTCCATAATGGCCAGCAGGAACGCCATACCGAGCGTCAGCGGCACAAAAAGGAAGTGGTACATCGCGGTCAAGGCAAACTGTAAGCGCGACAGTTCGACTATATCTAACATCATGACTCCTTGCTCATCGCATGAAGACTCCGAGAGTGAACCCCGTTAGAAAGGGTCACACGCATGCCCCAATACAAAATTATTTGCTCGCCCCTATCGTTGCCATTTCATCAAAAGAGGAAAGACAATGATAAAAAAGTTACAAATATGTTAATGAATAAACCAAATTGATCCCGTAATTATATTACGCCGCAAAATCCTTACAATAAACAGGTTTTTATTGAGCAAATTTGCATTTTTCGACAGTGATCAATTTATAGCGAAATTGTCACCATCCCACCAATTTGATCTACGACAATTTATCGCGTTTTGCAGATTTTTTTCAAGAATTAAAAATTGATTTATATCAAAATCAATCAGATATGTTAACCATGTATAATATATAGATCATTAGTAATTTTATTGTTAATTTATTGTAACCAAGTAGCACAGTAAAATTACCACTATGGAAATGCATAGATAAAAAACCAGTATTTTATTTAACAGAACCGCCTTACCCACTTTTTATAAGACTAATTGAGTAGATTAGCCAATTTGTTGTCATTTTACATAACATATTTTTATCAAAGTTAATTGATTGTTGTCTTTATGAGCACCCATCTTTACCCCGGAATGTTATTGTTGCTTTGCTAATAATCACGTTGAAGGATGGATTTGTAGAATGCAGGAGGAGGGGAAAGAGAGCTTTTAAGCTAAATTGCATCTGATATAAGTATTTTTCCCCTTTTTATATTCAATGAACGGCTCAGTGAGCCAACATCAAACAACATGAGATTCAATAACTAAGTTTATCCTGCGTTGGTATATGTAAATTATCTTTATTACCCCAGCAGCAAGACGAGACAATGAAGCGGTATTATATCTGGACGTTATTGAACACCCGCCCACTCTAAGTAATACGTTCCACTGCTCAAGAATAATCATTTGAGTAGAAGTGATTAATTAGGTCCAATGAATAGTACAACCCCAAATGAGTTATTAACCATTTGTTACTTTAAACATTACCGTTACAATTTCATGTTAAGACGGCAGTAAATTGCATTAATAATGCGCACAAAACTTTATGAACTACTTTTATAACCAGCCCCTCTTAAAAAAAATGCAAATCAGATGTTGATCACAAATATATCAATACATTAAATCAATATAATTTGAAAAATTAAAATCAATAACAACCATATACGTAACCTATTGAAATAAACGTCATATTTAAACTAACCACATAAACAAGCATTTTTCGAAAGATATTTTGAAAATAGATCAATTGCAACCTGACGACAGGACACAGACACTCCAGTGTTATTAATCATGTGCCACAGAAACGGCCATAAATACGACGTGTGTAACTTATTTTACTCTCTGTCTTACAAAGGATTACCCATGAAGAAAGCAACACTAGTGCTTGGCGTTATTGGTGCCGACTGCCATGCAGTTGGCAATAAAGTTCTGGATCGCGTTTTTACTTCTCATGACTTCAGAGTCATAAACCTGGGCGTAATGGTCAGCCAGGATGAATATATTGATGCTGCCATTGAAACTGGCGCTGACGCGATAGTGGTTTCCTCTATCTATGGGCATGGGGATATCGACTGTCTGGGTATGCGTGAACGCTGCATCGAACGTGGGCTGGGCGACATTCTGCTCTATGTAGGCGGTAACCTGGTGGTGGGTAAACATGACTTCGCTGACGTGCAAATCAAATTCAAAGAGATGGGTTTTGACCGCGTCTTCGCCCCCAGCCATGACTTAGAAGATGTCTGCCAGCTGATGTCCAACGATATCAACCAGCGTCATGGTGTTGAAACACGTATTTTCGAAGAGGCCATCTGATGCAAATCGTCTCTGTCGATATTGGATCGACGTGGACCAAAGCTGCCCTCTTTACCCGGGAGGGGGACGCGTTAACGCTGGTTAACCACGTTCTGACCCCAACCACCACGCATCATCTGGCCGATGGTTTTTTCTCAAGCCTGAATCAGGTGTTAAACATCGATAACGCCCTCCCCCTGTTAAAAAACGGCGAAGTCGCATTGAAGTACTCCTCTTCAGCCAAAGGTGGACTGGCGGTTGCCGCAATGGGATTAGTGCCTTCTATTACCCTGGAATCCGCAAAAGTAACCGCTCACTCTGCTGGCGCTAAAATAGCGCAGCATTACTCCTACAAGTTGAACCGCCGTGATATTCAGGCGCTGGAAGAGTCACCACCCGATATCCTCTTGTTCACGGGCGGCACCGACGGCGGAGAAGAGAGTTACGGGCTAAATAACGCCCGTGTGCTGGCGGAATCAAAACTCGAGTGCGCCATTATTTATGCCGGAAACAGGGACATTCAGGACAATATACAAGACATCCTCGGGCATAAAGATCTGACTATCGTCGATAACGTCCTGCCTGACCTTGAAAATCCCTCCCCTTTCGCCGCGCGACAGGCCATCTGCGACATTTTCCTCAAACGCATTGTTAAAGGAAAAGGGCTGGATGTCATTGTTGATGAAACGGGCGAAGAGCCGATGCCAACGCCGTGGACGGTTTTTGAACTGGTTAAGGCAATCAGTAATGTCGATAGCAGTTGGAAAGAGTTCATGCTGATCGACATGGGCGGCGCAACCACCGATATGTATTCTACCTGTGCCAATAATCTCTCACCCGACACAGTTTTACACGGCGTACCGGAACCCTTCGTAAAACGGACCGTTGAAGGCGATCTGGGAATGCGCGTCTCAGCAATGGTGGTTGGTGAAAGTGCAAAAGACTTAGTTAATGTGATCTTTTCTCAGCACCCCACGCAGCAGGACGCTTTTTATCATTATCTCCGTCATTTGGTTGCACATCCCGACCATTTACCCACTAACGCAGAAGAAAAATATTTCGATACTGTGCTGGCCGGGCTGTGTGTAGGTTACGCCACTGAACGTCATGCCGGCACCAAAAAAGAGGTCTGCACCTGCGTCGGCAATGTCGATTTACAGATGGGACGCGACCTGACCACCGTGCGCAAAGTCGTTGGTTCCGGTGGATGGCTGTCGCGCGCGAGCCAGTTTGATATTCATCGTTGGTTGAAATACCGCGAGTTAAACGACGACGGCAAACGCATTCTCTTACCGACCGAATTTGAATATTACCGCGATTCACGGGGGCTATTTCCACTGCTGGCAAACGTCGCCAGAGTCGATCCGCAGGCCGCCGCGCGTACCAGTATTCAATGCTTAACCCTATAACAATTAAGGTAGCAATCAATGGAACTTCGAAATAAGAAATTAACCCATGACGAATTCATGACCGAGCGGCAACAGGTACTGAAAACCTGGGAAACTGGCAAGGATGTTGAAAACTTCGAAGATGGCGTTAAATATCAACAAACTATTCCTGATCACAAACGCTTCTCCCTTGCCCTACTGAAAGCAGACCTGGAAGGTAAAACGCTTAGCCAACCGCGCGCAGGCGTGGCGTTGATGGACGAGCACATCGAACTACTGAAAACACTGCAAGATGAGTGCGATTTGCTGCCGAGCACCATCGATGCCTATACCCGTCTGAATCGTTACGAAGAAGCCGCGGTAGGGATTAAAAAATCCATCGAAGCCGGAACCTCTAAACTGAACGGTTTACCGGTGGTTAACCACGGCGTCGCCGCATGCCGTCGTCTGACCGAAACCTTGCAAAAACCGCTACAGATCCGCCATGGCACACCAGATGCGCGGCTGCTGGCTGAAATCTCAATGGCCAGCGGCTTCACCAGCTATGAAGGCGGCGGCATTTCCTACAATATTCCGTACGCCAAACGCGTAACGCTGGAAAAATCGATCCGCGACTGGCAGTACTGCGACCGTTTAATGGGGCTGTATGAAGAGCACGGAATTCGCATCAACCGCGAACCGTTTGGCCCGCTTACAGGTACCTTGATTCCACCGTTTATCTCGCACTCTATTGCGATAATCGAAGGCTTGCTGGCACTGGAACAGGGCGTGAAATCTATCACCGTCGGTTATGGTCAGGTCGGAAGCCTGACGCAAGATATTGCGGCGATCCAGTCTCTGCGGGAACTCGCTCACGAATACTTCCAGAATCATGGCTATGCAGAGTACGAATTAAGTACGGTGTTCCACCAGTGGATGGGCGGTTTTCCGGAAGACGAGTCAAAAGCGTTCGCGATTATCTCCTGGGGCGCGGCGGTTGCTGGAATGTCGGGCGCGACCAAAGTAATCACCAAGAGTCCGCATGAAGCCTGGGGCATCCCTACCGCTGCCGCCAACGTGCAGGGACTGAAAGCCTCCCGCCAAATGCTCAATATGGTTAGCGATCAGAAATTCCCACCGTGTCCTGCGGTGGAACTGGAAGTTGAGCTGATTAAGAGTGAAGTTCGCGCCGTGCTGAATAAAGTGTTCGAACTGGGGAATGGGGATATCGCGCGCGGTACGGTGCTGGCATTTGAAGCGGGTGTACTGGATGTGCCGTTTGCGCCAGCCGCCTGCAACGCGGGCAAAATTCTTCCGGTTCGCGACAACACCGGCGCGATACGCGTGCTGGAAGCCGGCGCCGTTCCGTTGCCAAAAGACATTCTCGACCTTCACCACGATTACGTTGCCGAACGCGCACGCTTTGAAGGACGCCAACCGACATTCCAGATGGTTGTTGATGACATCAATGCTGTATCCCACAGTAAATTAATAGGAAGACCATAATGAAAATAAAACAGGCCCTGTTCACCGCTGGCTACTCCTCATTCTATTTCGATGACCAGCAGGCGATAAAAAACGGAGCGGGCCACGACGGATTTTTTTATACCGGGGAGCCGGTTACGTCTGGTTTTAGCGCAGTACGTCAGGCTGGGGAGTGCGTTTCAGTTCAGTTGATTCTGGAAAATGGCGCGGTCGCGGTTGGTGACTGTGCTGCGGTACAGTACTCCGGGGCAGGCGGTCGCGATCCGCTGTTCCTCGCCGAGCATTTTATTCCGTTCCTTAATGACCATATCAAACCGTTACTGGAAGGCCGCGATGTGGATGCGTTTGTGCCGAATGCCCGTTTTTTCGACAAGCTGCGTATTGACGGCAACTTGCTGCATACCGCCGTGCGCTATGGATTATCGCAGGCGTTGCTTGACGCTACCGCGCTGGCAACGGGCCGTCTGAAAACTGAAGTAGTTTGCGATGAATGGCAGTTACCGCGCGTGGCAAAATCCATTCCTTTATTTGGCCAGAGCGGCGACGATCGGTATATCGCCGTCGATAAGATGATCCTTAAAGGGATCGACGTACTGCCCCATGCGCTGATTAATAACGTCGAAGAGAAGCTGGGCTTTAAGGGCGAAAAACTGCGCGAATATATCCGCTGGCTGTCAGATCGCATTCTGAGCAAACGTACCAGCGCTCGCTACCACCCTACCCTACACATCGATGTATACGGCACCATCGGTCTGATCTTCGGCATGGATCCCGTTCGCTGCGCGCAATACATCGCCAGCCTGGAAGAAGAAACACAAGGTCTGCCGCTGTACATTGAAGGCCCGGTCGATGCCGGTAACAAACCTGACCAAATTCGCCTGTTGACTGCCATCACCAAAGAGCTGACGCGCCTCGGTTCCGGCGTGAAAATTGTCGCCGACGAATGGTGTAACACCTACCAGGATATCGTTGATTTCACTGATGCAGCCAGTTGCCACATGGTGCAAATCAAAACGCCTGATCTGGGCAGTATTCACAACATCGTCGATGCTGTTCTGTACTGCAACAGCCACGGAATGGAAGCTTATCAGGGTGGCACCTGTAACGAAACCGATGTCAGCGCCCGAACTTGTGTCCACGTAGCTCTTGCCGCGCGTCCCATGCGGATGCTGGTAAAACCGGGGATGGGGTTTGACGAAGGCCTCGACATCGTGTTCAACGAAATGAATCGTACTATCGCGCTGATGCTGGCTAAGGATTAACAGATGGCTCGTTCTTTTAAAGTCTTATCACCTACTGCGATCCTCGGTTACGGCTTCCCTGAAGAGAGCTTCCGCAAAGCGATGGCGGAATCTCCCGATCTGATCGCCGTTGATGCCGGATCTTCCGATCCTGGCCCGCACTATCTGGGGGCGGGTAAGCCCTTTACCGACCGCGCGGGAGTTAAACGCGACCTGCGCTATATGATCACCGCTGGCGTGCAAAATAATATTCCAGTGGTGATCGGGACGGCCGGTGGTTCTGGCGCAGCCCCGCATTTGGAGTGGTGTCGTCAAATTATTCACGAGATTGCGCAAGAGGAAAAACTTTCGTTTTCGATGGCGCTGATCCCGGCGGACGTTGACAAAGCCATCGTCCACCAGGCACTGGATAACGGCAAAATAACGGCGCTGGATTTTGTCCCGCCGTTAACGCACGACGCGATTGACGAAAGTACCTACATCGTCGCGCAAATGGGCATCGAGCCCTTCCAGCGGGCGCTGAAAGAAGGCGCACAGGTGGTGCTGGGCGGCCGGGCTTATGATCCGGCCTGCTTTGCCGCGCTCCCCATCATGCAAGGCTTTGACGAAGGGCTGGCGCTGCACTGTGGGAAAATTCTCGAATGTGCAGCAATTGCCGCGACGCCAGGCTCCGGCTCTGACTGTGCGATGGGCATCATCGACGATAATGGCTTCACGCTGAAGACGTTCAATCCGCAGCGTAAATTCACCGAAACATCCGCAGCCGCGCATACGCTGTATGAGAAATCAGACCCGTACTTCCTGCCGGGACCAGGTGGTGTTCTGAATCTGAAAGGCTGCACCTTCAAAGCCGTGAACGACGGTGAAGTTTATGTCAGCGGTTCTAAGCATGAAGAAACGCCATATGCCCTGAAACTGGAAGGTGCGCGGCAGGTGGGCTTCCGCTGCCTGACCATCGCAGGCACTCGCGACCCAATTATGATCGCCGGGATCGACAAAATCATTGAAGATGTCAAAGCCAGCGTAACGCGCAACCTGTCGCTGACCGATGACAGCATTCGAATGACATTCCACCTGTACGGTAAAAATGGTGTCATGGGCGACCACGAGCCCATGGAAACTGCCGGACATGAACTGGGGATCGTCCTGGATGTGGTCGCGCCGACGCAAGAAATCGCCAACAGTGTTTGTTCACTGGTGCGCTCCACTATGCTGCACTACGGTTATGAAAATCGCATCGCTACTGCGGGCAACCTGGCGTTCCCGTTCTCCCCTTCTGATATCCAGAGCGGACCCGTATACGAGTTTTCTATCTATCACCTGATTGAAGCCAACGACGCACTGCGCTTTGATTTCCATATTGAACAGGTGACGCCAGAAGGAGTTCAGGCATGAAACAGTCAATTGTCTCACTGGCGCAAGTCATTCGTTCGAAAAATGCCGGACCCTACGAACTGGTTTTAGATATTTTATTTAAAACGAAAGAAAACTATGAGCGAGTTAAATCATCAGGGCAATTAACTCCAGAGCTGATTGCGCGCTTATATCATGTTGAACCTGACTTTATTCATCGTATTGTCTGGTTTGATCCTTCTAATGCAGTAAAAATCGTCATGCCACGAGATATTATCTCCGGGAATGTGGGCGATAATGATGTTTATGGTGCGCAGCAGCACGCACCTTTATTAAGCATTCATTTTGACATTTAATAATTAATACTGTTTAGATTATCAATCCCATAAATGTACCTGCACAGATTTCTTTATGTCAGGTACATTTATCTAAACATATCAATAAAATTGATTACGAAGCTGCCAGCATTATCACAACAGAAATAACTGGTGGCCTACGTTCTCCTAAAAACCATACAACAATCACACGTAATTAAACAAAAAACACTTAAGTCAATACCGAATCTCTGCTGGAAAAAAGACTGCCTTATCATTCGGTAAAAATAACCACAATGTGAGAACACATCATGTCCAAACCATTTATCTGGCAAGAACCGTTTTTACAATATAAAGACGCAACGGAATATAAATTAATCAGCGATAAATATATTACAGTAACGAAAATAGACGGCGAAGAAGTGATAAAAGTCGCTCCGGAAGCATTAACGTTGCTTGCCCGGGAGGCATTTTATGAAGCCTCTTTTTTCTTACGTCCCGTTCACCTGCAACAAGTCGCCAGCATTCTGAACGATCCGCAGGCCAGCAGTAATGACAGATATGTGGCCTTGCAGCTACTGCGCAATGCCGAAGTCTCGGCAAAAGGGATATTACCCAACTGCCAGGACACCGGCACCGCCACCATTGTCGCCAGTAAAGGGCAACACATCTGGACCGGGGGCAATGACGCCGAAGCCTTAAGCAAAGGTATTTACACCACTTTCCAGGAAAATAATCTGCGCTTTTCACAAAATGCGCCACTGGATATGTATACCGAAGTCAATACACAAACCAATCTTCCGGCTCAGATTGATATCAGCGCCGTCCCCGGCGACGAGTACCATTTTCTGTGTGTTAATAAAGGGGGTGGCTCTGCCAATAAAGCTGCGCTTTACCAGGAAACTAAATCTCTCCTGCAACCAGAAAAACTGACTGCGTTTTTAATCGAAAAAATGAAATCGCTGGGAACTGCCGCCTGTCCGCCCTACCACATCGCCTTTGTCGTCGGGGGACTTTCTGCCGATCAGGCGCTAAAAGTTGCCAAACTAGCGTCGACAAAATACTACGATAATCTGCCCACCAGCGGAAACGAGCAGGGACAAGCCTTCCGCGATGTTGAGCTGGAAAAAACCTTGCTCGACGCCAGCCAACAATTTGGTATTGGTGCTCAGTTTGGTGGCAAATATTTCGCCCATGATATTCGTGTTATTCGTCTACCGCGCCACGGCGGCTCCTGCCCAATCGCTATGGCGCTCTCCTGTTCCGCCGATCGTAATATTAAAGCCAAAATTAACAAGCACGGCATCTGGCTGGAAAAACTCGAACATAATCCGGGGCAATATATTCCAGCATCAATGCGGGAAGACAATCACACGCATAACGTACAGATTGATCTAAATCGTCCATTGCGTGAGGTAATGCAGGATCTCGCCACATTACCGATCGGCACCCGTGTGTCGTTAAGCGGCCCCATCGTAGTGGCGCGTGATATCGCCCACGCCAAAATAAAAGAACGACTGGATAACGGCGAACCGATGCCGGATTACCTGAAAAATCATATCGTCTATTACGCTGGCCCCGCGAAAACACCGGAAAATATGGCTTGTGGTTCTCTTGGACCTACCACGGGCGGTCGAATGGACGGTTATGTCGACGCCTTCCAGGCGGCTGGCGGCAGTCTGGTAATGTTATCGAAAGGCAACCGCAGCCAGCAGGTTACCGATGCCTGTCACAAACATGGCGGCTTTAATCTGGGAAGTATCGGCGGCGCGGCGGCGTTACTGGCGCAAGAATATGTCAAAAGCCTGCATTGCCTGGAATATCCGGAGTTGGGCATGGAAGCAGTGTGGATGATGGAAGTTGAAAACTTGCCCGCGTTCATTCTGGTGGATGATAAAGGCAATAATTTCTTTAGTCAGTTTGAGCAGCAACACCGTTGTGCCAGTTGCCCCGCCGGGCATTAAGGAAAGTGAATGGAAGCGCGGATTTCAACTGAACGGCATATTCAGCGCCAGCAGAAACTGAAAGAACAGGTCGACACACGCATCGCGGCGGCGACGGAGAAAAAAGGAATATTGATTGTTTTCACTGGTAACGGAAAAGGAAAATCCACCGCTGCTTTTGGTACCGTGACGCGCGCCGTAGGTCATGGCAAAACGGTTGGCGTTGCACAGTTCATCAAGGGACAGTGGGACAACGGCGAATATAACCTTCTCCATCCACTGGGCGTTGAATTTCATATTATGGGAACAGGTTTTACCTGGGAGACACAGAATCGGCAAGCGGATATCGACGCGGCGAAAGAGGTCTGGTCTGAATGCAAGCGGATGCTGGCTGATGAGCGTTACGATTTAGTGGTGCTCGATGAGCTGACCTACATGCTGGCTTACCATTATCTGGATACCGAAGAAGTGATCGCTTCGCTACAAAATCGCCCGACGCAGCAAAACGTCATTGTCACCGGGCGCGGCTGCCATAGTGAGATAGTAAAAATGGCGGATACGGTAAGCGAAATCCGCCCCGTCAAGCATGCTTTTGATAACGGTATTCAGGCACAGCCTGGTATCGACTGGTAATGACTGCGCCTGGCATCTCGCCAGGCGCAGGTTTTACATCTCCTCCGGTACGACCGATTTTGCCAGCAACCACTCACGAAAGAGTTGCAAGTGCGGATAATCAGCCTTCTCTTCCCGCCACGTCATAATAAAGCGATTGCCGGTACGAATAGGCACATCACACGGAATCACCATGTCACCGCTATCTAAATCGTGTTGAATTGCAAACCGAGGCAGGAGCGCCACGCCGAGATTAGATCGCACGGCGGCAATCAGCATTGAAAGTAAATCAAAACGTGGCCCGTTATTCACCAACGGACTACTAACGCCAGACAATGCAAACCACTCTTCCCAGCCAGTAATACGGGTGCTTTGATGCAGCAGTGGTAGCTCACTTAATAGCTCTGCAACAGACAGTTTTTGGTCAGGAAGTGAAAGTAAACTGCCGCTGCATACCGGCAGGATCTCTTCCTCAAAGAGATATTCTACCTCCGACCAGGGCGCACAAAAATTTTCGCGCATAATGACGGCATCGTATTCCCGATTAAGAAAATCCCCGTTATTAGCTAATGAGTGAATATTGACAATAATATCGGGATACAATTTATTGAACTCACGTAAATTGGGGATCAACCAGTGCGTACTGAAAGTAGGATTGACAGCAAGCTCAATAACCTGAACCGTAGGCTGCCAGGTCATGATAGTATTCGTGTCACGTTCAAGCTTATTCAATGTTTCTTTAACAATTCCCAGATAATGCTTTCCGGCATCATTAAGAAATATTCTTTTTTTAGAATGCGCAAATAATGATATATGTAAAAAATCTTCCAGTGCGCTAACTTGCCTGAATACTGCGCTTTGGGTTAATGCTAACTCCTCTGCCGCTCTGGTATAACTTTCATGGCGTGCGACTACCTCAAAAGTTACCAACAGTTCCGTTTTGGGTATTTTTCCTCTCATAATGCCGTCCCTTAAAAATAGTTTAAACTATCAAAAAACCATTACTTATTGCTAAGTAATGGCAACCAAAGCAGCAATAGATATTTTATAAAAATCATGATCGATATTTATAACCCAGCAAGCCCGGCGTGACAATTGTCTCAATCAGATAATAATAATCCGAAAAGCAAAGCGCCCTTCGGATTATTATGATTCAGGTTAAGTGAAGATTATTAAATTGATAGCAATTATCATATCTATGGATATTATGATAAACAATCAACAAAAATTTTATTTTTGATTTATAGCATATCCTTCTAAGAATTTTTGCGAAGCTGCAATATCTGGGGTAAAGACCCGATCCTGGTCGACAAAAGGCACGACTTTTCTGTATTCGGTAAACATTGCTTTGGTGGATTTTCCTAATGCCAGTTGCGGATCGGCCTGCAACCGTAAATCGAGAGCCTGTGCGGAATGCATCAGTTCAATGCCATAAATCACGTTCAGATTATCGACAACCTGTTTCAATCTTCTGGCCGCGTGGTCATTATTGGCGCCGGTATCTTCTATACCTCCGGCAACCGGTTGAATATCGAAAGAAACAGGATTGGCGAGATCGACGTTTTCCGCATGCAGCGCGACAAACGGAATATGCAGCGAACCGAAGCCGTGACCTTTATTACCGGGTGCCGACAGGAAGCGCGTTAAACCGGTAAAGTGCTCATCTTCCAGGTGCAGCGAGCGACGCATACTGTTATGCGAAACATGTACCAACGCCACGGTCAGACGCTGAGTGGCAAGCGCAACAGGTAACGATTCGAAATTCGCCGTCGGGAAGATCCCGCCGCTGACTGCGCCATCTTTAACAAAATATTGCGCGACCTGACTGGAGTCCTGATACGCCTTGTCAGCATTCAGCACCGTTGCTGGGTTGTCATCGGAACTGTTGATTTGTACGGTTATGACCTCTTCAGCATCATGCAAAGCGCGTACTGATTCAGCAATGGTATATACCGTAGTTCTGAACGATAACGGATCTTGCAATGCACGTTTGTCATCTTTATGCCATAAATATGAACCGGTTAACGCATCGCGAATCTCTTTTGCAGAGTCAGCCAACTGCGGGAAAGGACGCACGGCAATTGACTGCGGCAGTACCGGTGCGACGTTACCATTCAACGCTTCCAGACTCATAGCGAAAACCACCGGGCTGACATTCAGCAACTGACGTGCCGAACGAACTGCTTCGATAGCGTAGGCTGTCCCGACGCTGTTGTTCGACAAAATCGCCAGCATATCTTTACCCTGCGGCACCAGTGGCTTAAGTCCCACTTTCGCCAGCGCGTCACCACCGCTCATTTGCACGCCATTTACTCGGGCTTTCCATTCCCCCATCATCACCAGACCAACGTGCGAAGCGAGCATAATATCCGCTGCGCCGATGCTTCCCCGCGCCGGAATTAACGGTGTAACGCCGCGATTAATAAATTCGGCATACAACTCGGCAATATAAGGCTGCGCGCCGGTTTGCCCATGCAGCATGGTATTTAAACGTAATACCATTGAAAGGCGTGCCAGATAATCCGGTAACATCGGACCAACGCCCGCAGAATGGGCGCGCAGCGCGGCAGCATTAAATTTTTTCGACGCGTCAATCACCTCAGGCGTTAAATTTCCTTTGGCATCAAATATCGGCTGGTCTTTATTTAGCCCCACACCTACGGTTAAACCATAAACGGGTGTTCCAGAATGTGCGGCGGTCATCACCAGATCATAACTTTTTTCCATTCTGTCCAGAGCTTTCGGCGCGATTTTGACGTCGTTATCACCTAACGCAATTGACCAGGCCTGGTCAATGGAAAGATGTTCGCCATCCAGAGTAATGGTTGATTTCGCCATCGCGATGGAGCAAACGCTCCAGAGCACAACGGTGACAGTGACTCTTCGTATCAATCCTTTCATTGTGTTTCCTTATCATGATGAGTTTAACAACGGGTTACTGCGACAACGTTTTAATTTGTTCTATCTGTTTTCCCCCGCCGGACAATACTGGTCACCAGGCGAGCGGCAACTTTCGCGGTTAAATTATCGCGGTCCAGGTCCGGGTTAAGTTCGGCAATATCCGCAGCAATCAACTTCTCGCTACCGGCGATTAAATTCACAATGGCTTCAGTAATATTTAACGGCACGCCTAACGGTGATGGCGCAGAAACACCGGGCGCCTGATAACCAGGTAAAACATCGAGACAAATCGTTAAATAAATGGCGTCACATGCCTGAATATCTGCCGAGAGCGCATTAGCGACCTCATGCAAACCACGTTCAAATTGCAGAGATTCGTCCAGCCAATAACGCACACCGAGACAATCAGCGCGATCAAATAACGCCTGAGTATTGGCAAAACGACTTATTCCCAGCACGCGATAATTAAACGGTTTGCCATGCTGCGCGTTCCACTCTTGCATCTGACGAAACGGCGTACCTGAATTGGCTTTTTCCGCCATCCGTAAATCAAAATGCGCATCAAGGTTCACAATCAGTAACCGCTGAATATCAGGACGCGACTGCATAATCCCCTGAAATGTTCCCCACGCCACTTCATGACCGCCACCCAGAACCACCGGTAAACTGCCGCGCGTAATGGCTGTAGATACGTTGGCCGCCAGACGATTTTGTGCGGACTCCAGCGCGTGGTCCTCGCTTTGTACATCGCCCATATCGAAAATAGCGCCTTCACAGTGCACTGGCATATTGCCCAACATGCTGCGCAACGCGCCCGGTCCGCCTGCTGCACCCGCTCGCCCACCATTACGTTGCACCCCGTCATCAACGGCAAAACCAATCAGCGTACAACCGCCGTGGCTTTGTTCACTAAACGGTTGCACATGCTGATGCCAGCGAGTGCTGATGCCGATTTCCTGCGAGTCAACACGCCCACTCCACGGCAATAATGTTTGCTTCATTACCAACTCCTTTTTCCGCCGACAATAAGCCCCTGGCAAGGCTGATGCCCAAACCAGTAAGCCAGTTCACGTGGATGGTTAAGATCCCAGACCGCCATATCCGCCCGTAATCCCGGTGCAAGTTCACCCCGATCAACAAGCCCAAGTGCCTTTGCCGCATGACGCGTAACGCCCTGAACGGCTTCCAGCGGCGTCATGCGAAACAGCGTACAGGCCATATTGATCATCAATGGCAATGACATATTGGGAGACGTTCCGGGGTTATGGTCCGTGGAGATAGCAATCGGCACGCCCGCTGCCCGCAAAGCGGCAATCGGCGGCAGATGGGTTTCGCGCAGGAAGTAATAAGCACCGGGGAGCAGTACCGCCACCGTTCCAGCCATTTTCATGGCGGCGATCCCCGACTCGCTAAGGTATTCCAGATGATCGCAGGAGAGTGCAGAAAACGCCGCCGCCAGCGCAGCGCCTTGCTGGTCAGAAAGCTGTTCGGCATGCAGTTTTACAGGCAATCCATAGTGTTGCGCTTTACTGAAAACGCGCCGTACCTGGTCTGGGCTAAAGGCAATGTTTTCACAAAAAGCGTCAACCGCATCAATCAGCCCCTGTTCATGTAAGACGCCCATCCAGTCGCAAAGCGCCGTAATGTAATCGTCACTGCGCCCGGCAAACTCTGGCGGCAAGCTGTGTGCCCCAAGAAACGTAGACTGAATACGTAATCTTGTAGATTCCTGCAAGCGGCGGATAACGCGCAAACAGCGCGCTTCATCTTCCAGCGTCAAGCCATAACCGGATTTTATTTCCAGTGTACTGACGCCTTCACGCAACCAGTTTTGTAGTCGCTGCGCCGCCAGTTCAAACAGTTGTGTTTCGCTGGCCGCCCGCGTGGCATTGACGGTAGATAAGATCCCGCCGCCCGCTCTGGCGATATCTTCATAAGCCACGCCTTGCAGCCGCATCTCAAACTCATTCGCCCGCTGGCCGCCATACACCAGATGCGTATGGCAATCCACCATACCGGGGGTCAGCAACTTACCCTGCAGGTCGTGTTCCTCTGTAATGTCAGCCGTCAGTTCGCGAGGGATCTGCGTGGCCTTGCCAAGCCAGACAATAGTGTCGCCACGGCTGATTACTGCACCATTTTCAATCACTCCCCAATCGTTAGCGGAAAGCGTCGCCAGCGTGGTATTTCGCCAGAGCGTTAATGCATTCATAAGGATTTTTCCCTTCGTAGATAATAAAGCCACCAGCCCGCCAGCTCACCGACGGAGACTTTTTTCCGTGGTACGAAACGCCAGGGCTTGCCATCAGGCGCAACCAGCCATAACAACATATTTGCCGCGACAAACACCCTTTTCTCGCCGCTTATCCACTCCCCTTAACACAGCGTGAACAGGCCCGCTTGCGCAAGTGACGGAGGAAGCCAGTCAACGGCACTTTGCACCCGCAACATCCCCGTATCGCCTTCCCGCGCCATGACATTGAGATCGCGAACTGCACCGCCCAGCAGCTGGCAATCTGGCATGGCTTCTCCGGGAAAAATTAAGGCGGGATCGTGACGTTGCAGGTTGATTATCGAATCGGCAAACGTCAGCCTCACCCCTTCCCCATCGAGAATGGCGAGGCCACGTACCACGCCAGGCCACGCCGAAAAAGGGCCGTCCTGGCTGACATTGGCCATACTGATGCGTAACAGCCAGTTTTCATCATCAGGCCAGGCATGCAGTTGTCGCGTAAAACCCCCGCCGTTGCGCCACGGTTGCAAGGGCTTATCCATTGCAGATATCAGCATTGGTTCCATTTTACGACTCGGGATAAATAGTCTGGGCAGGAACGCTGGTAGTACGTTTTGCCCACGGGTAATAAATAACGGCAGTAATTAACAAGCCGATAATCCAGGAAATATCCGCCCCGCCCATCAGTACAGAAATGGGTCCCTGATACAGTTTTTGATTCAGGAAGGGGATCTGCACCAGCACACCAATTCCGTAGCAAACCAACGCGGTTTTGTTATACGCGCCATAGCGTCCCTCCGGGGTATAAAGTGCCGGAATATCGGTTTTACCTTGTGAGATGAAGTAGTAGTCGATGAGATTGATAGCGCTCCATGGCACAAATACCGTCAACAGCAGCAGAACGAAGTTTTTGAAATTATTCAAAAAGTCTGCGCTTGCCGCCAGCGCGACGACCATCGACAACAGCACGAAACCTACAACGTAGGCAGCACGAACACGCTGTGAAACCTGGCTGCGATTGTTAAAGGCGCTGACGGTCGCCAGAATCGACATAAAGCCGCCGTAGGCATTCAAACAGTTAACCGTCAGTTTGCCGCAAACAATCACCGTATAAATCAGAATGGCAAACGTTGGTCCGGCTAAATCGCCCATAAAACCAACCTGATCTTTCAGGAAGTTAGCACCGCAAGCAGCAACAAGAACGCCAAAAGTCATGGCACATTGCGCGCCAAGCGTAGTTCCCAGAAAGGTGGCAAAGAAGATTGATTTTGCTGGTGTATCAGAGGGTAAATAGCGGGAATAATCAGAGGCGTATGGTGCAAACGTTAATTGCCATCCGGCTGAGAGTGCAATCGTTAATAAGAACACCGATAAGCTAAATGGCTTTTGACCAAATGCCGCAGCCACATCGTAGTGACCACTAAGTTGAGTGGCCAGGTAAATAAACCCCAGAATACTTAATATCCCTGCAACACGGCCAACGACGTGAATAAGTTTATAACCGACCAATGCGATCATCGCGGTAAGCATGCCGAAAATAATAATTCCGGTCGATGCTGACTCAAAACCAAATATCCGGTTAATCGCCTGACCGGATAATACCGTACCCGTCGCGGCAAATCCGAGATACATAATAATCACCATCAGTAACGGTAGCGCCGCTCCTTTGACGCCAAAGCGGATACGACTGGAGATCATCTGTGGTAATCCCAGCTTTGCCCCCTGTGACGAGTGCAATGCCATAACCGCGCCGCCGATAATATTACCGATTAATAAACCAATAATTGCTGACATGGCTTCAGAGCCAAAAATAATCGCTAACGCGCCGTCCACCACGGCGGTAATTTGTAAGTTAGCACTTAGCCATAAAGTAAACTGGCTGGAGGGCGCGCCGTGGCGAGCGGACTCAGGAACGGCGTTAATCGTATTTGATTCTAATACTGGTTTTTTACTGCGGATAGGGCTGCTTGATTCCATGAAAAAGTCTCCTGCAAAATGAGAGGTCATTTTTTGAAACAGCAATAGAGGGTCGAGAGATATTTCTCTCGACGATGTAATGAATATTTTTGATAATTATTGTTATACAGGCGGATAACTTCCCGCCTGTATTAGCGCAAATATTAAATAACAGCGTTAATATTTAGCGAATCATCGGCAATTTCAGACCATAATTTTTGGCACATTCAATTGCCGCTTCATAACCCGCATCCGCATGACGCATAACCCCGGAAGCACAGTCATTCACCAGCACGCGCGCCAGACGTTTTTCGGCTTCTTCGCTACCATCGGCAACAATAACCATCCCGGCGTGTTGTGAATACCCCATCCCGACACCGCCGCCATGATGCAGAGACACCCACGTTGCGCCACCTGCGGTATTGAGCAGACCATTGAGCAACGGCCAGTCAGAAACCGCGTCACTGCCATCGAGCATGCTTTCAGTTTCGCGGTTCGGGCTGGCGACAGAACCGGTATCAAGATGATCGCGCCCAATCACAATCGGTGCTTTTAGTTCACCGTTGCGCACCATTTCGTTGAATGCCAGCCCCGCCAGGTGACGCTCACCAAGCCCCAGCCAGCAAATACGTGAAGGAAGCCCCTGGAAGGCGATACGTTCACGCGCCATATCCAGCCAGCGATGGGTCAGTACGTTATTGGGGAATAGTTCTTTAATTTTGGCATCGGTTTTATAGATATCTTCCGGGTCGCCAGACAACGCTACCCAACGGAACGGGCCTTTGCCTTCACAAAACATGGGACGAATGTAAGCAGGAACGAAGCCCGGGAAATCGAAGGCATTTTGCAGACCTTCGTTGAAAGCCACCTGGCGGATGTTGTTACCATAATCGACAACCGGGATCCCCATCGCCTGGAAGTCCAGCATCCCCTGAACATGCGCCACGCAACTCTGTGCCGCTTCTTTTTGCAGTCTGGCGTGCTGTTGTGGATCCTGCTGTGCAGCACGCCATTGTTCTACGCTCCAGCCCATTGGCAGGTAACCATAGACCAGATCGTGAGCGGAGGTCTGGTCGGTCACCAGATCCGGTTTGATCGCTCCCTGATGCGCACGTTTCACCAGCTCAGGAACAATTTCCGCCGCATTGCCCAGCAGCGCGATAGAAACGGCTTCTTTGCGTTCGGTGTGGTATTTAATCAGCGCCAGTGCATCATCAAGATCTTTCGCTTGTTTATCGACATAACGGGTACGCAGACGGAAGTCGATGCTACTTTGCTGGCACTCGATATTTAATGAACAAGCTCCCGCCAGAGTCGCCGCCAGCGGTTGTGCACCGCCCATACCACCGAGCCCCGCGGTCAGGATCCATTTTCCACTTAGCGAATTGTTGTAGTGCTGGCGACCTGCTTCGACAAAAGTTTCGAACGTTCCCTGCACAATGCCCTGACTACCGATGTAGATCCACGAGCCAGCGGTCATCTGGCCGTACATGAACAGACCTTTGCGATCCAGTTCATTGAAGTGATCCCAGTTGGCCCATTGCGGCACCAGGTTAGAGTTGGCAATCAGCACGCGGGGCGCGTCAGTATGAGTTTTAAACACGCCCACGGGTTTACCGGACTGTACCAACAGCGACTCATCAGGCTCGAGATTTTTGAGCGATTCGAGGATCTGGTCGAAACATTCCCAGTTACGCGCCGCGCGGCCAATGCCACCGTATACCACCAGATGCTGTGGATTTTCGGCTACGTCGGGATCAAGGTTGTTCTGCAACATCCGATAGGCAGCTTCGATCTGCCAGTTTTTGCAATGCAGTTGAGTTCCTTGTGGCGCATGGATGACGCGACTGGTATCAATACGAGGGTCTGAAGGCTTACTCATGAATCTTCTCCTGTTACTGGATAAAATTAAATGCTGTCATCGCCCAGAAAAAATGAGCGAAGGAATACAGAAACGGTTTATATAATCTCTGTTTATAATTTCGCATTATCAATTCACTTGGTGAATTTCATTTGTTATGGGATATTCACCCTGAATGTAAATTCAAAAAAACTGCCAACGCTTTGTATGCGATTTCAATATGCTTAATTTAACTTTTGGAAAAAGTGATATTGTTGGCAAAATATTTTCTCATTTGAACATATGAATATGATGAGATTGCAAGATGTCTGTAATTTAATTATCCGCAGGAACGTATTCACGATAGCTAATCATTAGCGTAATAGCCGATAAGGCTGCCGCAAACCGAGAGCATGATACATTGATAGATAATGACATTGAAAAAACGGTTCTTAATAAGACAGCATAAGGATATGTCTTATTATCATAAATATACCTTCAGTTTCTATTATCCTTAAAATAATAAAAACAGAGCGTGGCAGATAATTCAAAGCAGAAAAAACAGGCATGCATATAAAATTTTAAAATATGGAATCTGGAGAATATTAATTTTCATTTTCCGCAAAATGGCTCCGTGAGGAAGCGCCTGCTGCTTATAAAAATATTGGTCCAGTTATCGAAGCCCAACAAGCAGCCGGATTAATTCAACATGCGGTCAGATTTCGACCGTGGTTAACGTTTAAGGCATAAAAAAGGCCATCATAAGATGGCCAACCATGTCGAAACCGACAGCCCTTCGCCATTCCTGTAGAGGGAAGCGGCGAGGGCTATTTCTTATTACAGATATTTATTTCAGAACAGTTTTCAGTGCTTCACCGATATCCGCCAGACTGCGAACGGTTTTCACGCCTGCGGCTTCCAGAGCAGCGAATTTCTCATCCGCAGTCCCTTTCCCACCGGCAATGATGGCACCCGCGTGGCCCATACGTTTGCCTTTCGGCGCAGTCACACCAGCGATGTAACCCACAACTGGCTTGGTAACGTGCTCTTTGATGTACGCAGCCGCTTCTTCTTCAGCGCTACCGCCGATCTCACCGATCATCACGATCGCTTCGGTCTGCGGATCTTTTTCGAACATTTCGAGGATGTCGATAAAGTTAGAACCAGGGATCGGGTCGCCGCCGATACCGACACAGGTCGACTGGCCGAAACCGTAATCCGTGGTCTGTTTAACCGCTTCATAGGTCAATGTACCGGAACGGGAAACGATACCCACTTTACCCGGTTTGTGAATGTGACCCGGCTGGATACCGATTTTGCATTCACCCGGAGTGATTACGCCCGGACAGTTCGGGCCGATCATACGAACGCCTGCTTCGTCCAGTTTCACTTTCACAGTCAGCATATCCAGCGTCGGGATGCCTTCAGTGATGGTGATAATCAGTTTGATGCCTGCATCGATAGCTTCCAGAATGGAGTCTTTGCAGAACGGTGCTGGTACGTAGATAACAGAAGCGGTAGCGCCAGTAGCAGCAACAGCTTCACGCACAGTGTTGAACACCGGCAGGCCGATATGGGTAGTACCGCCTTTACCTGGAGTTACGCCGCCAACCATTTTAGTGCCATATGCAATGGCCTGTTCAGAGTGGAAAGTCCCCTGGCTACCGGTAAAGCCCTGGCAGATAACCTTGGTGTTTTTATCAATTAAAATGGACATTATTTCCCCTCCACTGCGGCAACAACCTGCTGAGCTGCATCCGTCAGACCTTTTGCTGCAATAATATTCAGGCCGCTGTCAGCCAGTTTCTTCGCGCCGAGTTCGGCGTTGTTACCTTCCAGACGTACCACGACCGGTACGTTAACACCCACTTCCGCTACCGCGCCGATGATACCGTCAGCGATCAGGTCGCAACGAACGATACCGCCGAAGATGTTAACCAGAACGGCTTTCACTTTGTCGTCAGAGAGGATGATTTTGAACGCTTCGGTTACACGTTCTTTGGTTGCGCCGCCGCCCACGTCCAGGAAGTTAGCCGGTTCGCCGCCGTGCAGTTTAACGATGTCCATCGTACCCATCGCCAGACCTGCGCCGTTAACCATACAACCGATGTTACCGTCCAGCGCAACGTAGTTCAGTTCCCACTGTGCAGCCTGTGCTTCACGCGGATCTTCCTGCGACTGGTCACGCATTTCGCGCAGATCAGGCTGGCGGAACAGGGCGTTGCCATCAGCGCCCAGTTTGCCGTCGAGGCAAATCAGATCGCCCTGTTTGGTAATAACCAGCGGGTTGATTTCGATCAGCGCCAGGTCGCGCTCCAGGAAAATGGTCGCCAGGCCCATGAAGATTTTGGTGAACTGCTGAACCAGTTTACCTTCCAGACCCAGTTTGAACGCCAGCTCGCGTCCCTGATACGGCATCGGGCCAGTCAGCGGATCAAGCGCAACTTTGTGGATCAGGTGCGGAGTTTCTTCCGCCACTTTTTCGATTTCCACGCCGCCTTCGGTGGAGGCCATAAAGACCACGCGACGTGAACTACGGTCTACAACGGCACCGAGATACAGCTCTTTAGCGATATCGGTCGCCGCTTCAACCAGAATCTGGTTAACCGGTTGGCCATTAGCATCTGTTTGATACGTTACCAGACGCTTGCCCAGCCAGTTTTCTGCAAAAGCACGGATGTCTTCTTTGCTGTTTACAACTTTCACACCGCCCGCTTTACCGCGGCCACCAGCGTGAACCTGACATTTCACTACCCACGGACCGGCACCGATTTTTGAAGCGGCTTCTTCTGCTTCGCGCGGAGTAGTACAGGCATAACCCACCGGTGCTGGTAAGCCATAGCGGGCAAACAGTTGTTTTGCCTGATATTCATGTAAGTTCATGTGTTCTGTCCATCCTTCAGTAATCGTTATCTTTTAAACCGTAGACCGAATATTTCGTATCGCTTCCGGGTATTGTCGGTCACCCGTAGGCCTGATAAGACGCGTAAGCGTCGCATCAGGCATCGCTTGTCGGATGCGGCGCGAGCGCCTTATCCGACCTACATCGGTGATCCCCGTAGGCCTGATAAGAC
>NZ_RHJO01000015.1:0-216453 GCF_004211985.1 Escherichia sp. E10V10
GCCGTCCATCTGAGCAGCACCAGTGATCATGTTTTTAACATAGTCGGCGTGCCCCGGGCAGTCTACGTGTGCGTAGTGACGGGTCGGGGTGTCATATTCAACGTGAGAAGTGTTGATGGTGATACCACGAGCTTTTTCTTCCGGCGCGTTATCGATCTGGTCGAATGCACGAGCAGCACCGCCGTAGGTTTTAGCCAGTACGGTGGTGATTGCAGCGGTCAGAGTAGTTTTACCGTGGTCAACGTGGCCGATAGTACCAACGTTAACGTGCGGTTTTGTACGTTCAAATTTTTCTTTAGACACGGCTATATTCCTTACTATAGTGCTCTCCCCTTCAGGAGAGAGCACGGGACTTTGGTATTAACCCTTAGGCTTATTTACCACGGGCTTCAATTACGGCCTGAGCAACGTTACTCGGCGCTTCATCATACTTCAGGAATTCCATGGTGTATGATGCACGACCTTTGGTCAGAGAACGCAGCTGAGTTGCATATCCGAACATTTCAGACAGCGGTACTTCAGCGTGGATCTTAACGCCAGTAACTTCAGATTCCTGACCTTTGAGCATACCACGACGACGGCTCAAGTCACCGATAACGTCACCGGTGTTCTCTTCTGGAGTTTCTACTTCAACCTTCATGATCGGCTCAAGCAGAACTGGTTTCGCTTTCTTAAAGCCTTCTTTAAAGGCGATAGAAGCAGCCAGTTTAAACGCCAGTTCAGAGGAGTCAACGTCATGGTAAGAACCGAAGTGCAGACGAACACCCATGTCTACTACCGGGTAGCCTGCCAGCGGACCTGCTTTCAGCTGTTCCTGGATACCTTTATCAACGGCCGGGATGTATTCGCCAGGGATTACACCACCTTTAATGTCGTTGATGAACTCGTAGCCTTTCGGGTTTGAACCCGGCTCCAGCGGGTACATGTCGATAACAACATGACCATACTGACCACGACCACCAGACTGTTTCGCGTGTTTACCTTCAACATCGGTAACTTTCTGGCGGATAGTTTCACGGTAAGCAACCTGCGGTTTACCTACGTTCGCTTCAACGTTGAATTCACGCTTCATACGGTCAACGATGATGTCGAGGTGCAGTTCGCCCATACCCGCGATGATGGTCTGGTTAGATTCTTCGTCAGTCCATACACGGAAAGACGGGTCTTCTTTAGCCAGACGGCCCAGAGCCAGACCCATTTTTTCCTGGTCAGCTTTGGTTTTCGGTTCAACTGCGATGGAGATTACCGGCTCAGGGAATTCCATACGTTCCAGAATGATCGGCGCATCCGGGTCACACAGGGTGTCACCAGTGGTTACGTCTTTCAGACCGATTGCAGCAGCGATGTCGCCCGCGCGAACTTCTTTGATCTCTTCACGTTTGTTAGCGTGCATCTGAACGATACGACCGAAACGCTCACGTGCAGCTTTCACGGAGTTCAGTACGGTATCACCAGAGTTAACCACACCGGAGTAAACACGGAAGAAGGTCAGGTTACCAACAAACGGGTCGGTAGCGATTTTGAACGCCAGTGCAGAGAACGGCTCGTCATCACTTGCGTGACGTTCAGCCGGAGTGTCTTTACCGTCGTCCAGGATACCGTTGATCGCAGGTACATCAACCGGGGATGGCAGGTAATCAATTACCGCATCCAGCATCGCCTGAACACCTTTGTTCTTGAACGCAGAACCACAGGTTACCAGGATGATTTCGTTGTTCAGAACGCGCTGACGCAGAGCACCTTTGATTTCTGCTTCAGTCAGTTCTTCACCACCCAGGTATTTTTCCATCAGCTCTTCAGAAGCTTCAGCTGCGGATTCGATCAGGTTCTGGTGCCATTCGTTAGCCAGTTCAACCATGTCTGCCGGGATATCTTCGTATTCGAAGGTTACGCCCTGGTCAGCGTCGTTCCAGTTGATAGCTTTCATTTTCACCAGGTCAACAACACCGGTGAAATGTTCTTCAGCACCAATCGCCAGCTGCAGCGGAACCGGGTTCGCGCCCAGACGGGTTTTGATCTGGTTAACAACTTTCAGGAAGTTCGCACCCATGCGGTCCATTTTGTTAACGAACGCAATGCGCGGAACTTTATATTTGTTTGCCTGACGCCATACGGTTTCAGACTGCGGCTGAACACCACCAACTGCGCAGTAAACCATTACCGCACCATCGAGAACACGCATGGAACGTTCTACTTCGATTGTGAAGTCAACGTGCCCCGGGGTGTCGATGATGTTGATGCGATGCGGCTCATACTGCTTAGCCATACCAGACCAGAATGCAGTAGTTGCAGCGGAAGTGATGGTAATACCACGTTCCTGCTCCTGCTCCATCCAGTCCATGGTTGCAGCGCCGTCATGAACTTCACCGATTTTATGGTTTACACCGGTGTAGAACAGAATACGTTCGGTAGTAGTGGTTTTACCGGCGTCGATGTGCGCACTGATACCGATGTTACGGTAGCGTGCGATGGGTGTTGTACGAGCCATTTGTTTCCTCGTTTATCTTTTAGGCGTTCAATTTAAGTAGCCCAAAGCGGGCTGCTTACTGGAAGCGCCCGCCTGGTGACTAAAACTCCGAAGGGATTACCAACGGTAGTGTGCGAACGCCTTGTTGGCTTCGGCCATACGGTGAACGTCTTCACGTTTCTTAACTGCAGTACCTTTGTTTTCTGCAGCATCGGAAAGTTCGTTCGCCAGGCGCAGAGCCATGGATTTATCACCGCGTTTACGAGCAGCTTCAACGATCCAACGCATTGCCAGAGCATTACGACGAACCGGACGGACTTCAACTGGTACCTGATAAGTAGAACCACCAACGCGGCGAGACTTAACTTCTACAGTCGGGCGCACGTTTTCGAGAGCTACTTCGAATGCTTCCAGTTCAGATTTACCAGAGCGCTGAGCCAGGGTCTCCAGCGCGCTGTATACGATAGATTCGGCAGTAGATTTTTTACCATCTACCATCAGGATATTTACAAATTTAGCCAGCAGTTCTGATCCGAACTTCGGATCCGGCAGAATTTTACGCTGACCAATGACGCGACGACGTGGCATGGAAATACTCCGTTGTTAATTCAGGATTGTCCAAAACTCTACGAGTTTAGTTTGACATTTAAGTTAAAACGTTTGGCCTTACTTAACGGAGAACCATTAAGCCTTAGGACGCTTCACGCCATACTTGGAACGAGCCTGCTTACGGTCTTTAACGCCGGAGCAGTCAAGCGCACCACGTACGGTGTGGTAACGAACACCCGGGAGGTCTTTAACACGACCGCCACGGATCAGGATCACGGAGTGCTCCTGCAGGTTGTGACCTTCACCACCAATGTAGGAAGTCACTTCGAAACCGTTAGTCAGACGAACACGGCATACTTTACGCAGTGCGGAGTTCGGTTTTTTAGGGGTGGTAGTATATACACGGGTACATACGCCACGTTTTTGCGGGCATGCTTCCAGCGCAGGCACGTTGCTTTTCGCAACTTTGCGAGCACGTGGTTTGCGTACCAGCTGGTTAACTGTTGCCATTAAATAGCTCCTGGTTTTAGCTTTTGCTTCGTAAACACGTAATAAAACGTCCTCACACAATATGAGGACGCCGAATTTTAGGGCGGTGTCGAAAAGGTGTCAAGAAATATACAACGATCCCGCCGTCACCAGGCCATCTGGCTGGTGTGCTTAACCGTAAGTCTGACGAAATCAGTATAGTCAATCGGGATGATATCGTTCGAAATTTGAGCAGTCAAACCGCGGGCAATGAGGTCTTCGTTCAGGGCATAAACCTTAATGGGGGCATTACGCAGACTTTCAAGGTAGCGGTTGCCGTCAACTGCGGCAGTTACGCCATCCTGTAATAACAGCAGTTCGTCGCCCTCACTGAGCAGACGCAGCAGCGCAGGAAAATCTGTCAGCCAGGGAGAGCGATGTAATGTGTGCAACATGTACGCCTCAAAATTTCAAAATAACATCGTAGTTGGCGAGTTCGCGGCGTAAGGCATCTGCTTCGAGCGGCGTGGCTTCGACAACAAAGGGTGTCTGCGGATCTAATCCTCGTTCGCGTAGAGAAGCCGCACAAACCCAGCACTGTTCAATGTCATACAGACCCAGCAATTTAAAAGTGGCAATGTAATCACGCGCCAGCACCGCATCGGGCTTTTGTTCTGGCAGAAGCTGAAAAACGCCATCGGCGATAAAGAAGACGGCGAGATCGTCAGTTAAAGCGGAAGTTGCGAGTAAAGCATCTAATCCCTCGCGACCAGCCGCGGTGCCATGAGGCGCAGTAGAAAAGACAAACGCTATTCGTTTCATCAGAACTGTACCACCCTGTCACAGGTTAGCGAGGCTTCTGCCAGAGCGCCAAGTCCGCTTAAGGTAAATCCCGGCTGAAGGTTTGACGAGGCCAGCCCCAGTCTTCCAGCTTCAGTTTCATCGACGATACCGCGGCGTAACGCTGCCGCTACGCAGATATTCAGCGCCACACCATGTTGCGCGTTCAACTGCTGCCAGCCGCGCACAAGGTCAAATTCGTCACTTGCCGGAGAAGTTAACTGGTTAGCGTTATAGACCCCTTCCCGGTAGAAAAAGACGCTACTCAACTCATGGCCTTCTGCTATCAGCGCCTGTGCAAACTGAAAAGCACTACTCGCCTGTTGCGTTCCGTATGCTGGCCCGGTTACCACGATGGCAAAACGCATTACTTATCTTGCCCCTGGAAATCACCGCTCTTGAACTGACGGATATAGAGATAAACAGTATGTTTGGAGATGTTGAGACGATCAGCAACCTGGTTGATCGCATCTTTGATATCGAAAATGCCTTTCTCGTAAAGATTCAACACGATTTGACGATTTTTGGCGTTATTAGAAACATTACGATCGGCGTTCACTTCTTCAATGGTGAACTCCAGTGTTTGGGTAACCAGATCTTCAACCGAAGACGCAAAGTTGACACTTGAACCGACGTCCGGGGTTTCTGGCGGCACAAAAGTGCTCATAATCTGCGAGAAAGGAACATCAAGATTCATATTGATGCACAGCAGACCAATTACACGCTGTTCGCGGTTACGAATCGCGATGGTCAGGGACTTCATTAATACGCCGCTTTTGGCGCGAGTAAAGTAGCATTTAGAAACGCTGCTATCCGCTCCCGTCATGTCATGCAGCATACGCAGTGCCAGATCGGTAATTGGCGAGCCAATCTTCCGGCCTGTATGTTCGCCGTTGGCAATACGAATGGCTGAACATTTTAAATCCTGCAAAGAGTGCAAAACGATTTCACAGTGGGAACCAATGAGCATCGCTAACCCGTCCACCACCGCTTCGTAGGATTTCAGAATATCAAAATCGGTCTGGTCGAAAGGACGTTGATCCAGTAAATCCAACTCACTGGTTTCGTTGGTTAAAAGCGACCTGGACATGAAAAAAAACACTCCTTTTCAGGAGCCTGTCGTTAACTTTTCAGGGCAGGCTCATTAATGATGCGGGTAATTAAATTAATACAGCGGAGGTTCCGCTTTCCAGCACTAATTATATCCGGCCTGCAATAAAAAAACCGCCGCCTGGTCAGGCGGCGGTTTTTAATGCTTATTTTTTAGCAGAATCTGCTGCTTTAGCATCTGCTTCTGGCTTCGTATCAGCCTTCGGTGCTGGTTTCACATCCAGCAGTTCTACGTCAAATACCAGAGTAGAGTTCGGTGGGATCCCCGGAACGCCCGCTTTGCCGTAAGCCAGCTCTGGTGGAATAACCAGTTTGATCTTACCGCCTTTCTTGATGTTCTTCAGACCTTCAGTCCAGCCAGGGATCACGCCGTCCAGACGGAACGAGAGCGGTTCACCACGGGTATATGAGTTATCGAACTCTTTACCGTCAATCAGCGTACCTTTGTAGTTCACTACTACAGTATCGCTGTCTTTCGGTGCTTCACCTTTACCGGCTTCCACTACCTGATAAACCAGGCCAGTTGAAGAGGTTTTTACACCTTTCTCTTTGGCAAATTTCTCGCGGTACTCTTTACCTTTCGCTTCGTTATCAGCAGCATCTTTTTCCATCTTCGCCTGAGCGGAGGACTTCACGCGTGCTTCAAACGCTTGCAGAGTCTGTTCGATCTCTTGATCAGAGAGTTTGCTTTTATCCGCAAATGCATCCTGAACACCCGCGATTAGCTGATCTTTATCCAGTTTGATGCCCAGCTTTTCTTGTTCTTTCAGAGAATTGTCCATGTAACGACCGAGCGAAGCACCCAGCGCGTAAGCTGATTTCTGATCGTCATTTTTGAACGCTGCTTTGCTGTCAGCAGTTGCAGTTGGTTTCGCCGCTTCGGCAGCAAAAGTGATTGGTGCATGCAGGGCAACGGCCATTGTGGTCGCCAGCAGCGTTACTTTAAACAGTGATTTCATCCATATCTCCAGGATCGGGGCATCTCACCCCTGGGTTAACTATTATCAGAAAGGTACTATAAAACGTTGTCGAACAAATCTACATACAGATACGCCCTATTATCATCTATTTTCAGACTCTTTTTGTTTAAATTAGTTTCGATGACTGCGAAATGAGTGCTGTCTCGGGCAGCAAAGTTAAGTAGAATCCGCGGCGACCATTCGACAAAAGAGGTGAATCATGCAGGATTTAACATTGGAAGCACGCCTGGCAGAACTGGAGAGCCGGCTGGCTTTTCAGGAAATCACCATTGAAGAACTGAACGTCACGGTGACCGCTCATGAAATGGAGATGGCGAAACTGCGCGATCATCTGCGTCTGCTGACCGAGAAGTTAAAAGCCAGCCAGCCGTCGAACATCGCGTCGCAGGCTGAAGAAACGCCACCGCCACATTATTGAGGCGTAAAAAAAGCGGGGATTCCCCGCTTTTTTGTCACTTTTTCGGTATTAGTGGCAACCGCAACCGCCGTTACCTTTACCGCCACAGCAGCCTTCGCCACCGTGTTCATGACCGTGATCGTGGCCATGACCGCCGCAGCAACCGTCGTGGTCGTGATCGTGGTGATGATCGTGCGCGCCATGAACGTGACCATGAGCCAGTTCTTCTTCGGTCGCTTCGCGAATCGCCACAACTTCAACGTTGAATTTCAGATTCTGACCAGCCAGCATGTGGTTACCGTCAACCACAACGTGATCGTCTTCAACCGCAGTGATTTCAACCGGTACTGGACCCTGGTCGGTTTCAGCCAGGAAACGCATACCTACCTGCAGTTCATCAACGCCCATAAATACGTCTTTAGGAACGCGCTGCACCAGGTTTTCGTCGTACTGACCGTAAGCGTCGTTCGCGCCAACAGCGACATCAAATTTGTCGCCAACTTCATGACCTTCCAGCGCTGTTTCCAGGCCAGAGATCAGAGAACCGTGACCATGCAGATAGTCCAGCGGCGCACTCACCGGAGACTCATCAACCAACACACCGTCTTCTGTACGTACCTGATAGGCCAGGCTGACCACCAGGTCTTTTGCTACTTTCATGATATCTCCTGAGCATGGGAAGAATAGTGGCGCAGATTGTAGCGGAATTCTGCAGCCGTGTACTCACTAGCTTAAAAAAACTCGGCGCATATCGCTAGTCCGGATGAAAAATCCCGATCACTTGCTCATCTTTGCGAACGTGATCGCGGGCTTCTTTATCGACTTCACGCATCTGGTGTCCACACTTAACGCATTCAACAATATCAATATTATTTTCGCGCCACATCGCCATGGAATCTTGCGCCTGACAGGCCGGGCATTTTGCGCCCGCGATAAAACGTTTTCGGATTGCCATCTTTACCCTCTACTCAAATTCATCCCAGCCGTCCAGCTGGCGTCGTTCTTGTTGCATTTCACGCTGGAAAATCTCTTCCAGTTCGCGTCGGGCTTCCCTGGCGCGAGAAATTTGTACGGTATCAGCATGCATCGGGATTAACTCCCGCAGCATTCGCATATCCAGGCGGCGAAAATGCAGTTGCGCGCGCTGCGCCTGATGCGGATGCATGCCAAGCGTGACCAGCGTTTTGCGCCCCAGCTCTAACGCACTGGAGAATGTCTCACGGGAAAACTGCGTCACCCCGGCCTGTAATAACTCATGCGCTTCCACACGTCCGCGCGCTCGCGCAAGAATATGCAAATGCGGAAAGTGTTGCTGGCAAATCTCCACCAGCTTCATGGTGTCTTCCGGCTCGTTACAGGTAATGACAATAGACTCTGCGGCCTCTGCACCCGCAGAACGTAAAAGATCTACCTGCGTGGCGTCGCCGTAATAAACTTTGTAGCCATATTTACGCATCAGGTTAACGGCACTGATATCCCGCTCCAGCACGGTAATGCGCATTTTATTTGCCATCAGCAAACGACCAATCACCTGACCAAAACGCCCAAAGCCCACGACTATAACCTGCGGTTTATCATCGTTGACCCACGGTTTTTCATCCTCTTCTTCCGGTCCGTTAAACTGGCGGGATAGCCATTTATCCACCAGCTTCATCAGCAGCGGCGTGGTCATCATGGAAAGCGTCACCGTCACCAGCAACAGCGCCATCTGGTCGCCCTGGAATAAGCGTTGTGAAGAAGCGGTAGAAAAGAGTACGAAGGCAAACTCACCGCCCTGACTCAATACGCCAGCAAACTGCATCCGCTCTGAGCTACGCACGCCATACAGTCGCGCCAGCAAATACAGCACGAGAATTTTCACCGCCACCAGCACAACCACGCTTATCACTACCCACAACAGATGGGTATAAAGCACCCCGAGGTTGAGCGACATGCCGACAGAGATAAAAAATAGCCCGAGCAGCAACCCCTTAAACGGATCGATAGCCGTTTCCAGTTCATGGCGATATTCACTTTCCGCCAGCAGCACGCCTGCAATAAACGTACCGAGCGCCATCGACAGCCCCAGCGCATCCATAAACAATGCGGAACCCAACACCAGCAGCAGCGTCGCGGCGGTGAACACTTCCCGCACGCCAGAAGCTGCAATAAAGCGGAATACCGGACGCAGTAAATAGCGCCCACCAATCAGCATGCCGACAAACGCCAGCACCTTCATGCCGATCTTCATCCAGTCGAAATGTTCGTCTGCTGAACCCGCCAACAACGGCACTAACGCCAGTGCCGGGATCACCGCCAGATCCTGAAACAGCAGAACCGAAAACCCGAGCTGCCCGGATTCGCTGCGATTCATCCCTTTCTCACGCATCAATTGCAACGCCATTGCAGTTGAAGACATCGCAAGGCCAATGCCACCGACCACCGCCGCCTGCCAGGCGAAATCCGTCAGCATCAATAATCCTGCCAGCAACGCCGCGCTTAACAGCACCTGTGCCGCGCCTACGCCAAAAATCGAGCGTCGCAATTGCCAAAGTTTGGAAGGATTCAACTCCAGGCCGATGATAAACATCAGGAACACCACGCCGAGTTCCGAAAAGTGGAGGATCTCATCGACGTCGCTAATAAACCCCAGCCCCCACGGGCCAATTGCAATCCCTGCCAGCAAATATCCCAACACAGCGCCAATACCCAGCCGCGATGCCAGCGGCACCGCAGCCACCGCCGCGAAGAGAAACAGCACTCCTGCGAGTAAAAAATCGGAACCTTCCATCAGCGGCCTCCTGGAGACAGCGGATTTGCCAGCCAGTCACTGTAGGCTCTGGCGTGGCTCGCCAGCTCCTGTGCGCTTTGCCGTCTCGCCCAGTAAATAATGATGGGGCTTAACCAATGCATCCGGCACATGCCCGCCGCCAGTTCAAAGGGGCGCAGAACATCGCTCATCGGGTAGCGATTCAATGCGTCATAACGGTAAGCACTTTCCGGCTCGCCGGTGGTAATCACGCTACGCCAGTACTTTCCCGCCAGTTGGTTTCCCCCCGGCCCGCTGGCAAAACCACGACTTAATACCCGGTCCAGCCACTCTTTCAGTAGCGCCGGGCAGCTATAGGTATAAAGAGGATGCTGAAAGACAATCACCTCGTGCTCGCGCAGTAATGCCTGCTCACGGGGGATATCAATAAAAAAATCGGGATAGTGCGCGTAAAGGTCGTGCACGGTAACATTGCTGAGCTGCGTGGCCGGTTTAAGCAGTACCCGGTTTGCCACCGAGTCCTGAGATTCCGGATGGGCATACAGCAGCAAAACTTTCGCTGGCTGAGACATCATCCCCCTCCCGGTATGGTTTTTGTGTATAGTCGCTGTTTTGGGCTACCATTGCGCCCGGTGCGGCAGCTCGCCCATACATTACATTATCATAATGATAAGTTAACATAGTCTGAACATACGGCGCCTTATGATTGTTTTCTCCTCGTTACAAATTCGTCGCGGCGTGCGCGTCCTGCTGGATAATGCCACCGCCACCATCAACCCCGGGCAGAAAGTCGGCCTGGTGGGTAAAAACGGCTGTGGTAAATCTACCCTGCTGGCATTGCTGAAAAATGAAATCAGCGCCGACGGCGGCAGCTACACCTTTCCGGGAAGCTGGCAACTGGCGTGGGTGAATCAGGAAACGCCGGCGTTACCGCAAGCGGCGCTGGAATATGTCATTGACGGCGACCGTGAATATCGTCAACTGGAAGCGCAGCTGCACGACGCAAACGAACGTAACGACGGGCACGCCATTGCGACCATTCATGGCAAGCTGGATGCTATTGACGCATGGAGTATTCGCTCCCGTGCCGCCAGCCTGCTGCACGGCCTCGGTTTCAGCAATGAACAACTGGAGCGCCCGGTGAGTGATTTCTCCGGTGGCTGGCGTATGCGTCTTAACCTTGCCCAGGCGCTGATTTGCCGTTCAGACTTGCTGCTGCTCGACGAACCGACTAACCACCTCGATCTCGATGCCGTTATCTGGCTGGAAAAATGGCTGAAGAGCTATCAGGGCACGCTGATCCTGATCTCTCACGACCGCGACTTCCTCGATCCGATAGTGGATAAAATTATTCATATCGAACAACAAAGCATGTTCGAGTACACCGGTAACTACAGTTCGTTTGAAGTACAGCGCGCCACCCGTCTGGCGCAGCAACAAGCGATGTATGAAAGCCAGCAGGAACGCGTAGCGCATCTGCAAAGTTATATCGACCGTTTCCGTGCCAAAGCCACCAAAGCGAAGCAGGCCCAGAGCCGCATTAAGATGCTCGAGCGTATGGAGCTGATTGCCCCGGCGCACGTCGACAACCCGTTCCGTTTTAGCTTCCGCGCGCCGGAAAGTCTGCCAAATCCGTTACTGAAGATGGAAAAAGTCAGCGCAGGCTATGGCGATCGCATTATTCTCGACTCGATTAAACTGAATCTGGTCCCTGGCTCGCGCATTGGTCTGTTAGGCCGCAACGGCGCGGGTAAATCGACATTAATCAAACTGTTAGCCGGTGAACTTGCTCCAGTCAGCGGTGAAATTGGTCTGGCGAAAGGGATCAAGCTCGGCTACTTCGCCCAGCATCAACTGGAATACCTGCGCGCCGACGAATCGCCTATTCAACATCTGGCACGTTTAGCGCCGCAGGAGCTGGAGCAAAAACTGCGTGACTATCTCGGCGGCTTTGGTTTCCAGGGCGATAAAGTGACGGAAGAAACGCGCCGCTTTTCCGGTGGTGAAAAAGCCCGCCTGGTGCTGGCATTAATCGTCTGGCAGCGTCCGAATCTGCTGCTGCTCGACGAACCGACCAACCACCTTGACCTCGACATGCGTCAGGCACTGACTGAAGCGTTGATCGAGTTTGAAGGCGCGCTGGTTGTCGTTTCGCACGACCGTCATTTGCTGCGTTCCACCACTGACGATCTCTATCTGGTTCACGATCGTAAAGTCGAACCGTTCGACGGCGATCTGGAAGATTATCAACAGTGGTTGAGCGACGTACAAAAGCAGGAAAACCAGGCCGACGACGCGCCAAAAGAGAACGCGAACAGCGCCCAGGCGCGTAAAGATCAGAAGCGTCGGGAAGCGGAGCTGCGTGCGCAAACCCAGCCACTGCGTAAAGAGATTGCCCGTCTGGAAAAAGAGATGGAGAAGCTGAATGCGCAACTGGCGCAGGCGGAAGAGAAACTCGGCGACAGCGAACTGTACGATCAGAGCCGTAAAGCGGAATTGACCGCCTGCCTGCAACAACAAGCCAGCGCCAAATCCGGCCTGGAAGAGTGCGAAATGGCGTGGCTGGAAGCCCAGGAGCAGCTTGAGCAGATGCTGCTTGAAGGCCAAAGTAACTGATGGCGCAGATAACGACGACCGATGCCAATGAATTCAGCAGCAGTGCTGAATTCATCCCTATGCGCGGTTTCAGCAATTGCCATCTACAAACCATGCTGCCGCGTCTGTTTCGTCGTCAGGTGAAATTTACTCCGCACTGGCAGCGGCTGGAGTTGCCCGACGGTGATTTTGTCGATCTCGCGTGGAGTGAAGATCCTGCACAGGCGAGACATAAACCGCGTTTAGTGGTGTTTCACGGGCTCGAAGGCAGCCTCAATAGCCCTTACGCCCACGGCCTGGTTGATGCGGCGAAAAAGCGCGGCTGGCTGGGTGTGGTGATGCATTTTCGCGGATGCAGCGGTGAACCTAACCGCATGCACCGCATTTACCATTCGGGCGAAACCGAAGACGCCAGTTGGTTTTTACGCTGGCTGCAACGCGAGTTTGGTCATGCGCCAACGGCTGCCGTCGGCTATTCGCTCGGCGGTAATATGCTGGCCTGTTTGCTGGCAAAAGAAGGCAATGATCTCCCGATTGATGCGGCGGTGATTGTCTCTGCGCCGTTTGTGCTGGAAGCCTGTAGTTACCATATGGAAAAGGGCTTTTCCCGCGTTTATCAGCGTTATTTGCTGAACCTGCTAAAAGCCAATGCTGCGCGCAAGCTGGCGGCCTACCCCGGTACGCTGCCGATTAATCTCGCGCAGTTAAAATCGGTACGTCGTATCCGTGAATTTGACGATCTGATCACCGCCAGAATTCACGGCTACGCCGACGCTATCGACTATTATCGTCAGTGTAGTGCCATGCCGATGCTCAATCGGATCGCTAAACCGACGCTGATTATTCACGCCAAAGACGATCCGTTTATGGATCATCAGGTGATCCCGAAACCGGAAAATCTTCCTCCGCAAGTAGAGTATCAACTGACCGAACATGGGGGTCATGTTGGTTTTATTGGCGGTACATTACTTCACCCGCAAATGTGGCTGGAGTCACGCATTCCTGACTGGTTAACAACGTATCTGGAGGCGAAATCATGTTGATTCCCTGGCAAGACATCTCCCCTGAAACGCTGGAAAATTTAATTGAAAGCTTTGTGTTACGTGAAGGCACCGATTATGGTGAACAAGAGCGTACGCTTGAACAGAAAGTCGCCGACGTCAAACGCCAGCTACAGTGCGGAGAAGCGGTACTGGTCTGGTCGGAACTGCACGAGACGGTCAATATCATGCCGCGCAGTCAGTTTCGCGAATAACCTGCAACCGTCGGCGGACGAAATAATAATGATAGCCAAGTCATGGAGTTACTATGTCTGCCAAACATCCGGTCATTGCGGTAACAGGATCCAGCGGCGCGGGGACTACCACCACCAGCCTCGCGTTTCGTAAAATATTCGCCCAGTTAAATCTGCAAGCCGCCGAGGTGGAAGGCGACAGTTTTCACCGCTATACCCGCCCGGAAATGGACATGGCGATCCGCAAAGCGCGCGACGCCGGGCGGCATATCAGCTACTTCGGTCCCGAAGCCAACGACTTCGGCCTGCTGGAACAGACCTTTATTGAATACGGCCAGAGCGGCAAAGGGAAATCTCGCAGATATCTGCATACCTACGACGAAGCCGTACCGTGGAATCAGGTACCGGGGACATTCACCCCCTGGCAACCTTTACCGGAACCGACTGATGTACTGTTTTATGAAGGTTTACACGGCGGCGTAGTCACGCCACAGCATAACGTTGCGCAGCATGTAGACTTACTGGTTGGCGTGGTACCTATCGTTAACCTTGAGTGGATTCAAAAACTGATCCGCGACACCAGCGAGCGCGGGCACTCACGAGAAGCAGTGATGGACTCTGTAGTGCGTTCAATGGAAGACTATATCAACTACATCACGCCGCAGTTTTCCCGCACCCATCTTAACTTCCAGCGCGTTCCCACCGTCGACACTTCAAACCCGTTCGCGGCAAAAGGCATTCCATCGCTGGATGAAAGCTTTGTGGTGATCCATTTTCGTAATCTGGAAGGGATCGATTTCCCCTGGCTACTGGCGATGTTGCAGGGCTCATTCATTTCCCACATCAATACATTAGTGGTGCCGGGCGGCAAAATGGGTCTGGCAATGGAGTTAATTATGCTGCCGCTGGTGCAACGACTGATGGAAGGGAAGAAAATCGAGTAACTTCACCAATAAGCCGGATAAAATACTATCCGGCATCACAACGGGGTAGTTAAATCACGCAGCAACCACTTCATAAGAGTGGGTAATATTCACCGCTTTTTCCAGCATCAGCGCCACTGAACAATATTTCTCAGCAGAGAGATCCACCGCACGCGCAACCGCTGCGTCCTTCAGGTCGCGACCTGTGACGATAAAATGCAAATTGATATGGGTAAACAGGCGCGGGGCCTCTTCGCGGCGTTCAGAGGTCAGTTTTACTTCACAATCAACCACATCCTGACGCCCTTTTTGCAGGATAGAAACCACATCAATGGCGCTACAGCCACCCGCCGCCATCAGCACCATTTCCATCGGGCTGGGCGCTTTATCGCCAGAGTTGCCATCCATTAAAATCTGGTGACCAGAGGCGGATTCGCCCAAAAAAGTTAACCCTTCAACCCACTTCACACGCGCTTGCATAATCGGAACTCCATTGCGTCAATTTTCCTGACAGAGTACGCGTACTGACCAAATCGCGCAACGGAAGGCGACCTGGGTCATGCTGAAGCGAGACACCAGGAGACACAGAGCGAAAGCTATGCTAAAACAGTCAGGATGCTACAGTAATACATTGATGTACTGCATGTATGTAAAGGACGTCACATTACCGTGCAGTTCAGTTGATAGCCCCTTCCCAGGTAGCGGGAAGCACATTTCGGCAACCCAGAGACAGCGCCGTTTTCTGGCTCTGGAGAAAGCTTATAACAGAGGATAACCGCGCATGGTGCTTGGCAAACCGCAAACAGACCCGACTCTCGAATGGTTCTTGTCTCATTGCCACATTCATAAGTATCCATCCAAGAGCACGCTTATTCACCAGGGTGAAAAAGCGGAAACGCTGTACTACATCGTTAAAGGCTCTGTGGCAGTGCTGATCAAAGACGAGGAGGGTAAAGAAATGATCCTCTCCTATCTGAATCAGGGTGATTTTATTGGCGAATTGGGCCTGTTTGAAGAAGGCCAGGAACGTAGCGCATGGGTACGTGCAAAAACCGCCTGTGAAGTAGCTGAAATTTCCTACAAAAAATTTCGTCAATTAATTCAGGTTAACCCGGATATTCTGATGCGTCTCTCCGCGCAGATGGCGCGTCGTCTGCAAGTCACTTCAGAGAAAGTGGGCAACCTCGCTTTCCTCGACGTTACAGGTCGCATCGCGCAGACGCTGCTGAATCTGGCGAAACAACCGGATGCCATGACTCACCCGGACGGTATGCAAATTAAAATTACCCGTCAGGAAATTGGTCAAATTGTCGGCTGTTCTCGTGAAACCGTGGGGCGCATTCTGAAGATGCTGGAAGATCAGAACCTGATCTCCGCACACGGTAAAACCATCGTCGTTTACGGCACCCGTTAACCCCATCGGAGTGGCGCGTTACCTGGTAGCGCGCCATTTTGTTTAAACCGATGTGGCGCAGACTGATTTATCATCCTGATATCAACTATGCACTACGACAAACACTGGTGCTATGTTTGCCCGTGGCCGTTGGTCTGTTGTTTGGCGAATTAAGACTCGGCCTGCTGTTTTCACTCGTCCCTGCCTGTTGCAACATTGCGGGGCTTGATACCCCCCATAAACGTTTTTTCAAACGCTTGATTATTGGCGCGTCGCTGTTTGCTACCTGTAGCTTATTGACACAGCTGCTGTTGGAAAAAGATATCCCCCTGCCCTTTCTGCTGACCGGGTTAACGCTGGTACTTGGCGTCACTGCTGAGCTTGGGCCATTACACGCAAAATTGCTTCCTGCATCGCTGCTGGCTGCCATTTTTACCCTCAGTCTGGCGGGATATATGCCGGTATGGGAGCCATTGCTCATTTATGCGTTAGGCACACTCTGGTACGGGCTGTTTAACTGGTTTTGGTTCTGGATCTGGCGCGAACAACCCCTACGCGAATCACTTAGTCTGCTCTACCGTGAACTGGCTGATTACTGTGAAATCAAATACAGTCTGCTCACTCAGCACACCGATCCCGAAAAAGCGCTCCCGCCACTACTGGTACGCCAGCAAAAAGCGGTCGATTTAATTACCCAGTGCTATCAGCAAATGCACATGCTTTCCGCGCAAAATAATACTGACTACAAGCGGATGTTGCGCATTTTCCAGGAAGCTCTGGATTTACAGGAACATATTTCGGTCAGTTTGCATCAACCTGAAGAGGTGCAAAAGTTGGTCGAGCGTAGCCATGCGGAGGAAGTTATCCGCTGGAATGCGCAAACCATCGCTGCTCGCCTGCGCGTGCTGGCTGATGACATTCTTTACCATCGCCTGCCGACGCGTTTTACGATGGAGAAGCAAATTGGTGCACTGGAGAAAATCGCCCGCCAACACCCGGATAACCCCGTGGGGCAATTCTGCTACTGGCACTTCAGCCGCATCGCTCGTGTGTTGCGTACCCAGAAACCGCTCTATGCCCGCGATCTGCTGGCGGATAAACAGCGGCGGATGCCATTACTTCCGGCGTTAAAAAGTTATCTTTCATTGAAATCTCCGGCACTGCGCAATGCCGGGCGACTCAGTGTGATGTTGAGCGTCGCCAGTTTGATGGGGACCGCGCTGCATCTGCCGAAGTCGTATTGGATCCTGATGACGGTGTTGCTGGTGACACAAAATGGTTACGGCGCGACCCGTCTGAGGATTGTGAATCGCTCCGTGGGAACCGTGGTCGGGTTAATCATTGCGGGCGTGGCGCTGCACTTTAAAATTCCCGAAGGTTACACCCTGACGCTGATGCTGTTTACCACCCTCGCCAGCTACCTGATATTGCGCAAAAACTACGGCTGGGCAACGGTCGGCTTTACCATTACTGCGGTGTATACCCTGCAACTGTTGTGGCTGAACGGCGAGCAATACATCATTCCGCGTCTTATCGATACCATTATTGGTTGTTTGATTGCCTTCGGTGGCACGGTATGGCTGTGGCCGCAGTGGCAGAGCGGGTTATTGCGTAAGAACGCCCATGATGCTTTAGAAACCTACCAGGAAGCGATTCGTCTGATCTTGAGTAAAGATCCGCAACCAACACCACTGGCCTGGCAGCGAATGCGGGTTAATCAGGCACATAACACTCTGTATAACTCATTAAATCAAGCGATGCAGGAACCCGCATTTAACAGCCATTATCTGGCTGACATGAAACTGTGGGTAACACATAGTCAGTTTATTGTTGAACATATTAATGCCATGACCACGCTGGCGCGAGAACACCGGACATTACCACAGGAGCTGGCGCAAGAGTATTTGCAGTCTTGTGAAATCGCTATTCAACGCTGTCAACAGCGGCTGGAATATGACGAGCCGGGCGGGTCTGGTGACGCCAATATCATAGACGCGCCAGAGATGCTGCCGCACGAAGGCGCGGCTGGTACCCTGGAACAGCATTTACAACGGGTTATTGGCCATCTGAATACCATGCACACCATATCGTCGATGGCGTGGCGTCAGCGACCGCATCACGGGATTTGGTTGAGTCGCAAGTTGCGGGATTCGAAGGCGTAATCAATTCATTGCCAGAAGCGACACCCTTTGCCTGATACGACGCTGACGCGTCTTATCAGCCGACAAGCATACACTCGAACTGTAGGTCGGATAAGGCGTTCACGCCGCATCCGACATCTTTTGCCTGATGCGACGCTGACGCGTCTTATTTACGCCCCAACCACCTTCGCCACCGCGTGGGCGAAACGTTGCATCCCTTCATCGATATCCGCATCTTCCACCACCAGCGACGGCGCAAAACGCATCACATCCGGCCCGGCGTTCAGCACCATTACGCCAGCCTCTGCGCCCGCATAAAGGAAATCACGCGCCTGACCTTTGTATTGTGGTTTCAGCTCCGCGCCAATCAACAACCCCATGCCGCGAATATCGCTAAACACATCAAACTGCTGGTCAATCTTCTGCAAATGGTCAACAAAACGCTGGCGTTTCGCCTGAATGCCTTCCAGCACTTCAGGGGTATTGATGATATCAAACGCCGCGCCCGCGACTGCACAGGCCAGTGGATTACCGCCGTAGGTGGAACCGTGAGAACCAGGATGAAACGCTGAAGCAATCTCCGCCGTGGTCAGCATGGCGCTAATCGGGAAGCCGCCGCCCAGGGCTTTCGCAGAGGTCAAAATATCTGGCGTCACGCCGTAGTGCATATAGGCAAACAAATCGCCAGTCCGCCCCATTCCACACTGCACTTCATCAAACACCAATAATGCCTGATATTGATCGCACAGCTCGCGCAAGCCCTGCAAAAACTCTGGCGTCGCAGCCGTCACGCCGCCCTCGCCCTGGATCGGCTCAACCACCACCGCACAGGTGTGATCATCCATAACCGCTTTCACTGCGTGGAGATCGTTAAAGGGAACGTGGATGATGTCTGCCGGTTTCGGCCCAAAGCCGTCGGAATATTTTGGCTGCCCACCCACCGAAACGGTAAACAGCGAGCGACCATGAAAAGCGTTATGGAAGGCAATAATTTTGGTTTTGAACGGACTATGACGCACGCAGGCGTAGTGACGCGCCAGTTTAAAGGCGGTTTCGTTGGCTTCCGTACCGGAGTTCATAAACACCACGCGTTCGGCAAACGTCGTCTCAATCAGTTTACGCCCAAGACGCAGCGCCGGTTCATTGGTGAAAACGTTGCTGATATGCCACAGGGTTTCCCCCTGGGTTTTTAACGCTTCCACCAGCGCCGGATGGCAATGGCCTAACGCCGTTACCGCAATCCCACCCGCGAAATCGACATACTCTTTGCCTTGCTGATCCCAGACTCGGCTGCCCTGACCTTTTACCGGAATAAACTCTGCCGGTGCATAAATCGGCAGGATCACTTCATCGAAAGTCGCGCGTGTAATTGCTGCTTGTTCAGTTGCCATCTCATGATCACCCTGTTACGCATAAACCAATGTGAAATTATAATCACAAAATATGCATAAAAAATCACTAGATAGCAACCAGAAATCAGCGATGCAGGAAATTCGCCAGCAGTTGATGCCCCTGCTCGCTGAGAATGCTTTCCGGATGGAACTGCACACCTTCAAGATCCCACTGGCGATGACGAATCCCCATAATCTCCCCGGTTTCGCTCCAGGCAGTCACGTCAAAGCACGCTGGCAATGAGTCAGGTTCCACCACCAGCGAATGGTAGCGCGTCACGGTGAGTGGATTCGCCAGCCCCTGGAATACGCCCTGGCCGTTATGCGTAATCGGTGAGGTTTTACCGTGCATGACCTTTGCGGCGCGCACAACTTTGCCACCAAAAGCCTGCGCCATCGCCTGATGACCGAGGCAGACGCCAAGAATCGGCAAGCGCCCGGCATAGTGGCGAATAACTTCAAGGGAGATCCCGGCTTCATCTGGCGTACAGGGGCCGGGTGATATGGCAATTTTTTGTGGTTTAAGGGCGTCGATATCCACCAGTGTCAACGCATCGTTGCGCTTAACCAGCACATCGGCCCCCAGTTCACAAAAGTACTGGTAGAGGTTCCAGGTGAAAGAATCGTAGTTATCAATAAGCAGGATCATGGCGGCTCCGGTACGAAAGAACCGCGCTATTTTACTCAGATTCCCCGGCTTCGCTTACCACTTTGCTAAATATCGTCTGCAGAGCCGTAAGGTCTCCCATTGCCCCATTCTGATTCGCCTGATTCCAGGCCTCTTCACCAATACCTTGCCAGTTCAGTTGATAGCCGGCATGAATCGCCAGTTGCTCGAAGAAGATCCGCTGTGCCAGGCCACTTCCCGCACGGAATGGATGCAGGACGTTGATTTCACAATAGTAGTGCGCCAGCCGCTCGACAAACTTCGCTTTCTCAAGACCAACCAGATAACCTTCTTCCTCTAAATCCTGCATCAGGGCATTGCCCTCTTTTTCGATATAGGCAAAGTGGCAGAACGGCGTATCGCCCTGATAAATATCAACTTCTCGCAGTTGCCCTGCCCAGTCGAAAATATCCTGATAAAGCTGGCGATGAATAGCGCGCAAATGCGGTAAACCGCGCACCAGCGGACCAAGCTCAATGGCCGCAGCACGCAGCGCCGTCATTTCGTAAGCAGCCTGTTCCAGCCGCTGCTGCTGGCGGATATTCAACCGATTACGCATGATATCAAGGCCAGGATAAAGATACGGATCGCGCCCTTCGCCGAATTTATCGCTCATAGTGCCTCCTCAGCTCTTCAAGGCGTGCTAAAGCCTCTGCGGCAGTAAGAGTGACTAATGGCATCTCGACGCCTTCAAGGCGGCGGCTGGCCTGGAAATTACGATTACGCTGAAGCTCCCAGAGACGGGACTTTTGCTTATCGGTGAGTTTCTTCACTTGATGCCTCCCTGAACGTGTCCGTTTGCCACAAGTATAAGCGGCAAATCCAGGTTACGCCGGGAGAGCAGAGGCGCGGGCAAGATTACCCGCGCGAGAAATCATTACGGCAGGACTTTAGCGGAAAGGATAACTACCGGTTTTGACGGCACATTCTGGTACGGGCCAACATCATGGGTTGGGACCTGGGAAATCTTGTCAGCAACATCCATGCCTTTCACCACTTTGCCAAATACCGCGTAACCGAAATCACGCTGACCGTGGTCGAGGAAGGCGTTATCGGCAACGTTGATAAAGAACTGGCTGGTGGCGCTGTCTTTGTCGGCGGTACGCGCCATCGCGATGGTGCCACGGGTGTTACGCAGACCGTTATCAGCCTCATTTTTGATCGGCGGATTCGGTTTTTTCTGCTGCATCTGCTCGGTAAATCCACCACCCTGAATCATAAAGCCCGGGATCACCCGGTGAAAGGTAGTGTTGTTATAAAAACCGCTGTTCACATAATCGACAAAGTTTTGCACAGACACTGGCGCTTTCTGGCTATCCAGCTCCAGTTCGATATTACCAGCAGAGGTTGTTAACAATACGTGCGGATCCCCTTTCGCTGCCATTGCTTCAGGTGAGAGAGCAGAAAGAGCGAAAACAGCTACAACAGCTGCCAGGGTCGATTTGAACATGAGATTTCCTTAACAGAGCAGAAAAAAAGCAAGTGGAGAGATTCTAAATAGCCTTCAATGACAAGGCCATTCCTTTACCTAATTTTACGCACTTGAAATATATGTAACCTGATGATCACGTATATTTCGTGATGAGAATCACTTTAAACATTGCAAATTAGCAACCGTTTGCAATTAAATATTTAATCAGATCACAAAATCACCTAAAATCGCCCGCTCGCAGCATATCCACTATGCCATTTTATCTTTTAACGCAGGCCAATCATGACTAACAGCAATCGCATCAAGCTCACATGGATTAGCTTTCTCTCCTACGCACTGACCGGTGCGTTGGTTATTGTCACCGGGATGGTGATGGGAAACATCGCCGATTATTTCAATCTGCCTGTTTCCAGTATGAGTAATACCTTCACCTTCCTCAATGCCGGCATTTTAATCTCTATCTTCCTTAACGCCTGGCTGATGGAAATCGTCCCGTTGAAAACGCAGTTACGTTTTGGCTTTCTCCTGATGGTGCTGGCGGTTGCCGGTTTGATGTTCAGCCACAGCCTGGCGCTGTTCTCGGCGGCGATGTTCATTCTCGGGGTGGTTAGCGGCATCACCATGTCGATTGGTACGTTCCTGATAACGCAAATGTATGAAGGACGTCAGCGCGGTTCCCGCCTGTTATTTACCGACTCCTTCTTCAGTATGGCCGGGATGATTTTCCCGATGATTGCCGCGTATCTGCTGGCACGCAGCATTGAGTGGTACTGGGTTTATGCCTGCATCGGGCTGGTGTACGTCGCTATCTTTATTCTGACCTTCGGCTGTGAGTTCCCGGCATTGGGTAAACATGCGCCAAAAACTGACGCTCCGGTAGCGAAAGAAAAATGGGGGATCGGCGTGCTGTTTCTCTCCATTGCGGCACTGTGCTACATCCTCGGCCAGTTAGGTTTTATCTCCTGGGTGCCGGAGTATGCCAAAGGTCTGGGCATGAGCCTGAACGATGCAGGTACGCTGGTAAGCAACTTCTGGATGTCGTACATGGTTGGCATGTGGGCATTCAGCTTTATTCTTCGCTTCTTTGATCTGCAACGCATTCTGACCGTACTGGCTGGTCTGGCTGCGATTCTGATGTATGTCTTTAACACCGGAACACCGGCACACATGGCGTGGTCAATTCTCGCCCTGGGCTTCTTCTCCAGCGCGATCTATACCACCATCATCACCCTGGGTTCACAGCAGACCAAAGTACCATCGCCAAAACTGGTTAACTTTGTCCTGACCTGCGGAACCATCGGCACCATGTTGACCTTTGTGGTTACCGGACCGATTGTTGAACATAGCGGTCCACAGGCAGCACTGCTCACTGCAAACGGTCTGTACGCTGTGGTATTCGTGATGTGCTTCCTGTTAGGTTTTGTCAGCCGTCACCGTCAGCACAACACCCTGACCTCTCATTAATTGCTCATGCCGGGCGGCGCTATCGTCGTCCGGCCTTTTCTTCTCTTCCCCCGCAACGTGCCTTCATCTCTATAAAACCTTTCATTTTGTGTGTTTTTTACACAAACATGAAATATCAGACAATTCCGTGACTTAAGAAAATTTATACAAATCAGCAATATACCACTTAAGGAGTATATAAAGGTGAATTTGATTTACATCAATAAGCGGGGTTGCTGAATCGTTAAGGTAGGCGGTAATAAAAAAGAAATCGAGGCAAAAATGAGCAAAGTCAGACTCGCAATTATCGGTAACGGTATGGTCGGCCATCGCTTTATCGAAGATCTTCTTGATAAATCTGATGCGGCCAACTTTGATATTACCGTTTTCTGTGAAGAACCGCGCATCGCTTATGACCGCGTACACCTCTCGTCTTACTTCTCTCACCACACCGCCGAAGAGCTGTCGCTGGTGCGCGAAGGCTTTTACGAGAAACACGGCATCAAAGTTCTGGTCGGCGAACGCGCTATCACCATCAACCGCCAGGAGAAGGTGATCCACTCCAGCGCCGGGCGCACCGTTTTTTATGACAAGCTGATCATGGCGACCGGTTCCTACCCGTGGATCCCGCCAATCAAAGGTTCTGATACTCAGGACTGCTTTGTCTATCGCACCATTGAAGACCTCAACGCCATTGAATCCTGCGCACGTCGCAGCAAGCGCGGTGCCGTTGTTGGTGGCGGCCTGTTAGGTCTGGAAGCCGCTGGCGCGCTGAAAAACTTAGGTATTGAAACCCACGTTATCGAATTTGCCCCTATGCTGATGGCGGAACAGCTTGATCAGATGGGTGGCGAGCAGCTGCGTCGCAAAATCGAGAGCATGGGTGTACGCGTTCACACCAGCAAAAACACCCTTGAGATTGTGCAGGAAGGTGTTGAAGCGCGTAAAACCATGCGTTTTGCCGACGGCAGCGAGCTGGAAGTTGACTTTATCGTCTTCTCTACCGGTATCCGTCCACGCGATAAGCTGGCAACCCAGTGTGGTCTGGACGTAGCTCCGCGTGGGGGTATCGTCATTAATGATTCCTGCCAGACTTCCGATCCGGATATCTACGCCATCGGTGAATGCGCAAGCTGGAACAACCGTGTATTTGGTCTGGTAGCACCTGGCTACAAAATGGCGCAGGTCGCCGTTGACCACATTCTCGGTAGCGAAAACGCCTTTGAAGGTGCTGACCTTAGCGCCAAGCTGAAACTGCTGGGCGTAGACGTAGGCGGTATTGGTGATGCGCACGGTCGCACGCCTGGCGCACGTAGCTACGTTTACCTCGACGAAAGCAAAGAGATCTACAAACGCCTGATTGTCAGCGAAGACAACAAAACCCTGCTCGGTGCGGTACTGGTGGGCGATACCAGCGACTACGGTAACCTGCTGCAACTGGTGCTGAACGCTATCGAGCTGCCGGAAAACCCGGATTCCCTGATCCTGCCGGCGCACTCTGGTAGCGGTAAGCCGTCTATCGGTGTTGATAAACTGCCGGACAGCGCGCAAATCTGCTCCTGCTTCGACGTCACTAAAGGCGACCTGATTGCTGCCATCAACAAAGGCTGCCACACCGTTGCGGCGCTGAAAGCCGAAACCAAAGCGGGTACTGGCTGCGGTGGCTGTATCCCGCTGGTCACTCAGGTACTGAACGCGGAACTGGCGAAACAGGGCATCGAAGTTAACAACAACCTGTGCGAACACTTTGCTTATTCGCGTCAGGAACTGTTCCATTTGATCCGCGTTGAAGGCATTAAAACCTTCGAAGAACTGCTGGCGAAACACGGCAAAGGCTACGGTTGTGAAGTTTGTAAACCAACCGTCGGTTCGCTGCTGGCCTCCTGCTGGAACGAATACATTCTGAAGCCGGAACATACTCCGCTGCAGGATTCTAACGACAACTTCCTCGCTAACATCCAGAAAGACGGCACCTACTCGGTGATCCCGCGCTCTCCGGGCGGTGAAATCACCCCGGAAGGGCTGATGGCGGTAGGTCGTATCGCGCGTGAATTTAATCTCTACACCAAAATCACCGGCTCCCAGCGCCTGGCGATGTTTGGCGCACAGAAAGACGATCTGCCGGAAATCTGGCGTCAGCTGATTGAAGCCGGCTTCGAAACCGGTCATGCCTATGCGAAAGCACTGCGTATGGCGAAAACCTGCGTGGGTAGCACCTGGTGCCGCTACGGTGTTGGCGATAGCGTCGGCCTCGGCGTGGAACTGGAAAACCGCTACAAAGGCATCCGTACTCCGCACAAAATGAAGTTTGGTGTCTCCGGCTGTACCCGTGAATGTTCAGAGGCTCAGGGTAAAGACGTGGGCATCATCGCCACCGAAAAAGGCTGGAACCTGTATGTTTGCGGTAACGGCGGCATGAAACCGCGTCATGCGGATCTGCTGGCAGCGGATATCGATCGCGAAACGCTGATCAAATATCTCGACCGCTTCATGATGTTCTACATCCGTACCGCCGACAAACTGACGCGTACCGCACCGTGGTTAGAAAACCTTGAAGGCGGCATTGATTACCTGAAAGCGGTGATCATTGACGACAAACTGGGGCTGAACGCACATCTGGAAGAAGAGATGGCGCGCCTGCGTGAAGCGGTAGTGTGTGAGTGGACTGAAACGGTCAATACGCCGTCTGCGCAGACTCGCTTCAAACACTTCATCAACAGCGACAAGCGTGACCCGAACGTGCAGATGGTGCCAGAGCGCGAACAGCACCGTCCGGCAACGCCGTATGAACGTATCCCGGTAACTCTGGTGGAGGACAACGCATGAGCCAGTGGAAAGACATCTGCAAAATCGATGACATCCTGCCTGAAACCGGCGTCTGCGCGCTGTTAGGTGACGAGCAGGTAGCAATTTTCCGCCCGTATCACAGCGACCAGGTGTTTGCGATCAGCAACATCGATCCGTTCTTCGAGTCCAGCGTGCTGTCACGCGGGCTGATTGCAGAACACCAGGGCGAGCTGTGGGTCGCCAGCCCGCTGAAAAAACAGCGTTTTCGCTTAAGCGACGGTTTGTGCATGGAAGACGAGCAGTTTTCCGTCAAGCATTACGAAGCGCGAGTGAAAGACGGCGTGGTACAGCTGCGCGGTTAATGTTTTAACGGGAGGCGCAATGCCTCCCCTTTTTGCATTGTCCTGTAATGACCTTCGGTATATTGCAGGACATTTTTTAAACTTTTTGTTTTATTTTTTGTTTTTATTTTTTAAAGGATAATCAAATGTTTACAGACACTATTAATAAGTGTGCGGCTAATGCTGCGCGCATTGCACGCCTGTCGGCAAATAACCCGCTCGGCTTTTGGGTCAGCTCCGCTATGGCGGGGGCGTATGTGGGTCTTGGAATCATCCTAATTTTCACGCTCGGTAATTTGCTCGATCCGTCCATACGTCCTCTGGTGATGGGCGCGACCTTTGGTATCGCCTTAACGCTGGTGATTATCGCCGGTTCTGAACTGTTCACCGGACACACCATGTTCCTCACCTTAGGGGTGAAAGCGGGCACCATCAGCCACGGGCAAATGTGGGCAATCCTGCCGCAAACCTGGCTGGGTAACCTGGTCGGTTCCGTCTTCGTTGCCATGCTTTATAGCTGGGGCGGCGGTAGCCTGCTGCCGGTAGATACCAGCATCGTTCACTCCGTCGCGCTGGCTAAAACTACCGCACCGGCAATGGTACTGTTCTTCAAAGGCGCATTGTGTAACTGGCTGGTTTGTCTGGCAATCTGGATGGCGCTGCGCACTGAAGGAGCGGCGAAATTTATCGCTATCTGGTGGTGTCTGCTGGCATTTATCGCGTCCGGCTATGAGCACTCCATCGCTAACATGACCCTGTTTGCGCTCTCCTGGTTCGGCAACCACAGCGAAGCCTACACGCTGGCGGGTATTGGTCATAACCTGCTGTGGGTGACGCTGGGTAATACTTTATCGGGCGCCGTATTCATGGGATTGGGTTATTGGTATGCTACGCCGAAAGCGAATCGTCCGATTGCGGACAAATTTAATCAAACTGAAACGGCTGCCGGTTAATTACTAAGGGGTTTTTACGTGGATCATTTGCCTATATTTTGCCAATTACGCGATCGCGACTGTCTGATTGTCGGCGGTGGTGATGTCGCGGAACGCAAAGCAAGGTTGCTGTTAGACGCAGGTGCTCGCTTAACGGTGAATGCATTAGCGTTTATTCCACAGTTCACCGCATGGGCAGATGCAGGCATGTTAACTCTCGTCGAAGGGCCATTTGATGAAAGCCTTCTCGACACCTGCTGGCTGGCGATTGCAGCGACGGATGATGACGCGCTTAACCAGCGCGTCAGCGAAGCCGCTGAAGCTCGTCGCATCTTCTGTAACGTGGTCGATGCACCGAAAGCCGCCAGCTTTATTATGCCGTCGATTATTGACCGCTCACCGCTCATGGTAGCGGTCTCCTCTGGCGGCACCTCGCCGGTACTGGCACGTCTGTTGCGCGAAAAACTTGAATCACTGCTGCCGTTGCATCTGGGCCAGGTGGCGAAATATGCCGGGCAGTTACGCGGTCGAGTGAAACAACAGTTCGCCACGATGGGTGAACGTCGCCGCTTCTGGGAAAAATTGTTCGTTAACGACCGCCTGGCGCAGTCGCTGGCAAACAACGATCAGAAAGCCATTACTGAAACCACCGAACAGTTAATCAACGAACCGCTCGATCATCGTGGTGAAGTGGTGCTGGTTGGTGCAGGTCCGGGCGATGCCGGGCTGCTGACGCTGAAAGGTCTGCAACAAATTCAGCAAGCTGATGTGGTGGTCTACGACCGTCTGGTTTCTGACGATATTATGAATCTGGTACGCCGTGATGCGGATCGTGTCTTCGTCGGTAAACGCGCGGGATATCACTGCGTACCGCAGGAAGAGATTAACCAGATCCTGCTGCGGGAAGCGCAAAAAGGCAAACGCGTGGTGCGTCTGAAAGGCGGCGATCCGTTTATTTTCGGCCGTGGTGGCGAAGAGCTGGAAACACTGTGCAACGCGGGCATTCCGTTCTCGGTGGTTCCGGGTATTACCGCAGCTTCTGGTTGCTCTGCCTATTCGGGTATTCCACTTACGCATCGCGATTATGCTCAGAGCGTACGCTTAATTACCGGACACTTAAAAACCGGTGGCGAGCTGGACTGGGAAAATCTGGCGGCAGAAAAACAGACGCTGGTGTTCTATATGGGGCTGAATCAGGCCGCGACCATTCAGCAAAAACTGATTGAACACGGAATGCCTGGTGAAATGCCAGTGGCGATTGTTGAAAACGGCACTGCGGTCACGCAACGCGTGATTGACGGTACGCTCGCGCAGCTAGGTGAACTGGCTCAACAAATGAACAGCCCATCATTAATTATTATTGGTCGGGTCGTTGGCCTGCGCAATAAATTAAATTGGTTCTCTAACCATTAATTTAAAAAAAATTAACTAAGGCCGGATATTTCCGGCCTTTTTTTATTTACAAACATACTTATATTAATGTTTATTTTCAGCATACATAAAACAAACTTTTAACTAATTTATTTTAATAACGCCCTGCAGTTACAGCGGCTTACAAATATAAGCATAATATTCATAGTCCGTTCACTGACGCATAATAGATATTCCTGTATCGTCTTTAGCGAGCTGTTTGCTTATATTCACATAATCAATGAATATTACTCGATATATTTTACATAGGGAATGAAAATGAACAAGTTTATTAAAGTGGCACTGGTTGGTGCAGTTCTGGCAACATTAACTGCATGTACTGGTCATATTGAAAACCGTGAAAAGAACTGCTCTTACGACTACCTGCTGCACCCGGCAATTTCTATTTCTAAAATCATTGGCGGCTGCGGTCCTACTGCACAGTAAGTCTCTGACTGAAATTAGCTAACGCTGATTTAATTACCTGACGCCCTCGGGATTACCTGAGGGCGTATTTGTTTTTGTATTAACTCCGTAAACGTCATTCACAACGATTAAATACTGCCAATACTCTCACGCAAAATCCGCAGTACCGTCTCCTCACCGCTACGATTAGGATTAATGCGAATCGCACAATGTTCTAATTGCGGATTCGCCTGGCGAAACGTTCCGGAAAGACGGTAAAAAAGCGGCGGGATTTCATATTTCGACTCCGCGCCCACCGGGTAAGGCAACGCGCCGCGCTTTTGCGCCTCTTCCAGCACCCTGGCGGCAATCGGCTGATGAAACTCCACAATCAACACCTTCGACTGCGCATTAGCAATGACGGCGCTTTTCACTTCCGGTACTGCGCCACCGTTGAGCAAGGCCAGCAGCCGTTCAGATACCCCCGCCTGCACCGCGTGCATCACTGGCGCGAACACCAGCCCACGCAACACTTCCAGCGCCTGAGCGCCCTGAATCTGGCTGCCGCCGGAGTAAAGCGTGGCACGAATCCGACGAATAACATCGGCATCACCTACCACCGCGCCAACGCCCTCTGGCCCAAACAGCTTGAAACAGGAGAATGTCGAGACATTCGCCCCGCATTCGCAGCCGATTCGCGCTACCTTCATCACCGCATAGTTGTCATCGGTTAACGCTGGAACGCCAGACGAGCGCAACGTTGCCAGCACATCTGCCAGAATGTAGCTGTCCCGCGGTTGCTGGCGCGTATGCTGTACCAGCGCCGCATCCGGTTGTTGCGCTTCGACGACCTGCTTCAGTGCCGCCAGGTCATTGAAATCAGCAGTGATAAGCGTCAGCCCCATCTGCTCAACAATGACCTGAGTCGTCGGATAAACAGGCGCGTCATGCACCAGAAGACGCTGCCCCGGTTTGAGCAAAGCCGCCAGCCCGGCGCGAATCGCTCCAGTCCCCGCGCCCTGCACCAGCGCCGCGGCCTGTGCGTGAAATGCATCAGCCAGCACCTGCTCCACCCGTTGGGTAATACGCGGTTGATTCAGACCTGGAGTTAACCCTAAATCACCGCCAGTAAGAAACTCGCTGCCGGGGAAATGGCGACAAATGCTATCCACCAGCGCAAACTGCTTTTGCTGCGCCTCAATAATCGTCAGGCTTTGCAGAGGAAACGTCTTCATCGATGCCTTCCTTAAGCCGGAACGAACAGGCCAAGCCAGTAAAGAACATTCAGCAGGATGCCGGTGATCATTACTGCCACGACCGGTGCCGCCATTTTCTGTACCGGACGGCCCAGAGATTCGTTGAGGAAGTAAATGGCAACCGCGATAGAGAATCCGGTATAACCCGCCATCTTAATTGCTGCGAAAATCGAACCGACCAGCAGAGCCACTTCCATCAGCATATTCATGGCGTTACGGATGTTATCCGACGCATTACGCACCGACGGGTAGCGCCCCAGCCATTTGCCGATCGAACGAAGCAGCAAGACTTCTGCCGAAATAACCACGGCACCTAATACCGCTGCAACCATCGGATTCGGCGAGAGATAGCCCACCGCATAAACAAAGGTAAAGCCCGCAACTGCATATACGCCGGTGGCTAACGCGGTGGTGGCAATCAACGGCACAAATCCCAGTCCGCGCATGAATTCTGCCAGAGCTGCCTGGTTAATCAGCGTTTGCGATTGTTCCGGCGTTACGCCTACGGAATATGCTTTCTCCAGTGTGAAGATCGAAACTTCGCTACCAGCAAAAATCTTCATGCTGGCAACGGCAGCAATCAATGCCCCCACGATAGCGATATAGGGTAAGTTTTTGATAATCCGCGACGTACGTTCTTCAAACACCGAAAGCCCGCTGGCATCGATGTCATTTTCATCACGATGACGCAGGTCGTGAGTTATCGCGATCCCCAGCAGCATTACCATGCCAATAAAGATTTCGATGGATTCCGGATTGAGATGCGGGAAATAGCGCACTACCACCACACGGGTCATCAGCACAACCACGGCGGCGATCAGACTTTGCTTCCAGCCAAACTGGTAGAAAATCGCCACCAGTGGGAACAGTGCAAAAGCTGAAACCACCGGCGAGCTTAATTCCCCCAGACTACCTAATACATCCACCGGTAGCGCGGTCAGCAGCTGGTTTACTGGCAACAGGCAGGTGAGGATCAATATCCCCCAGATAGCGCCAAGGCCAAACGCCATCAGGCTGTTTATCGCCAGTACGCCGAGGATATCGGTAGGAAGAAAGAGTAGCCATGCGTTTAGCAGCCCGGTTTTCAGGGTAAAAGAGATCCCCACCGAGGCCACAAAACCAATGCTCAGACCAAAAGCGATACTCCCCGCCTCGCGACGGTTCATATAGCCTTCAATCAGTTGCGGCAGGATCGGGCGGATACCGTCATGAAAAACAGCCGCCGAGCGATGCGCCAGAAGCGATGTCATACCCGTCAGGCACGCCACCACGATAATCTGAATATACAGATCCATAGTCGTGCCTTTTATTTCAGATGGTTAATCAACATCGGAATCGCGTGTTCGACGTGCTCAACGGAAAGCCCAAATGCGACTTTCCCTTCGGCGATCATTTTGGCGATATGTTCGTCTTTCGCTTTAATGCCCGGCTTGGCAATAGTGCAACTTTTGTTATAGCCAATCACCGCGATGGCAATCGACAATGCCGCGCCCGCACCGGTATTACACGCGCCGATGTAGTAATCCAGTTGCCCGGATTTCACCTTCATCGCTGCTTCCATATCGTTATGAATGAAAACTTCAAAACAGCCTGGAGCCGTCGCTTCAATGGTTTTTTTAATCTGCTCACGCTGTAAGCCTGCAACGCCAATCTTTTTCATGAGTCTGTCCTTATTGGAAAAATTGAGAGGGATTTTCACGTAACATCACATCCACATCGGCCTGACTGAATCCTGACTGGCGCAATTGCGGAATAAAGGTGGTCAATAAAAAGTCATAGCCATAACCACCGTTGGCTTTTAAATGGGAGCGGCGCGTAATATCCATCGACAGCATGACGCGGTTCAGCAACCCACGGTCGCGTAGTGCATGAAGCATCGCAATACGCTTTTCGTCCGGGTAGTAACTGTTCTTACCAATGGTGTCGAACTGCACGTACGCGCCGAGATCGATCATCTTCAAAATGTTGTCGAGGTTGTCTTTCAGATCGCAGTGACCAACGGTGACGCGCGAAAGATCAACCCCGTGGGCTTGCAACAGAGCCAGTTGTTCCAGCCCCATCGTGCTGAACGACGTATGTGTGGAGATCGGGCGTCCGGTCTGGTTATGTGCCAGCGCGGCGGCAATAAACACCTTCTCTTCCAGCGGCGTAATCTTTCCTTCGCTGGAGCCAATCTCCGCGATGATCCCGGCTTTCAGTTCCGTGCCATCGATACCCTGCTCAATTTCATCGACCATCTCTTGCGCCAGTTCCTGCACGCTGCGGGTCGCCACATGTTCCGGGAAAAACGCGTCCTGGTAATAACCGGTACAGGCCACCACGTTGATCCCGGTTTCGCGCATTACATCAAGCATAAATTGCGCATTGCGCCCCATGTAACGGTTGGTCATCTCAATCACATTACGCACGCCCTGGGCCATCAGGTCGTTCATCTCCTGGCAAATGAACGCATACTGATCAAGGCGGCAGTCCACGTTGTTTTTAAAGCCGGAGAGATCAATATGCAGATGCTCATGGGCCAGGGTGTAACCCGTCGGATCAAAACTCATAGGGTGTCTCCTGCAAACCGGAGGGAGGAAAGAAAAGAGCGACCATTTTGTGGCGGTGGCGCACGGAAAAATTCACACACGGTAGCCCCCACATCAGAAAGCGTGGTGCGAACACCAAGCTGCGTGGCAGCCAGGCCTTGCTGAAAAACCAGCACAGGCACGACTTCGCGGGTATGGTGGCTGTGACCGATTGTCGGGTCGTTACCATGATCAGCCATGACGATCAGACAGTCATCTGGCTGCATCGCCTCAACCAGGAGAGCAAGATTACGGTCAACGACCTGCAAACGTTCGGCATAACGTGCGACGTCTTCTGCGTGACCAGCGAGGTCGGTTTCCTGAATGTTGGTGCAAATAAACGCTGTCTGATGGGTGATAAATTCGTCGAGGGTGATATCCATAATCCGCTGGCTATCCACCAGGTTTTGCCAGCTCACGCCATAAGGATTGTTGACGATATCTGCCACCTTACCCACCAGCACGGTTGGCACGCCTGCTTCATACAGTTTTTGCGGCACCTGCACTTTTTCATCGACGCCATAGCCCATATGCACGACCTGGAAACCATTGTCATAAGCGCCAGAACGCGGCGCATTAATACCAATAAAGCGCCCTTCTTTGCTTTCTGCGGCATCGAGAATACGCTGACTGTCGGTTAACAGGCCGCCAAATGTAATGACCCGACCGACCTGTACCTGGTCACGCACGATACGACCAATTTTGATTGCGTCGTCAAAAGAGATCACAGAGAGATTGGCGGTAATGTTATAGACCTGGCCTAAATCCGCCTCGAGATTATCGCCAATCGCAACCGCCTGATTGACCCACAGAAATTGCAGATCATCACCACGACGCTCCACCTGCCAACCAGCGTTAAGTAATGCTTGCTCAACACGGTCAATCACATCGCGAAAGGGCATCCGTAGCGGCGGTAACGGGCGCGTGCCTAAAATTTCCTGATGCCCCATAAAGGTATCGCCACCTTCATGTTGCAGCTCTGCCACACCCCAGGTTGCGGAATCTGACGGTTGCATATCTCCAGGCGCATAACCCAATGCGTTGATTAGCCCCATTTTCTCCAGCGTTGGCAGCTGCAAATGCGGCAGCTGGCTCAAAATGTGACCACAGGTATTCGCTCCCGCATCTTGCGGGCGCACCAGCGTGACATCTTTCATTGCGCCTACGCCAAAGCTATCAATCACTAACACCACAAATCGCGCCATTACGCCCCCAGAGCGTTTCCAAGACTGTCATAACGACCGACGATTTCCGGTTCGCCACGCTGAATACCCGATACCAGCACCACATCACTGCGGGTAACAAAAACTTGTGTACGAAAACAGAGCACTACGGCACTACTCACCGGAAACTCGCCTGCTAACGGCAGGGTGTAGTCGATACTGCTGTCATCTACAGTTTTGAGGTTGGTTTCAGTAATCTTTTGATTTTCTTTAGTAAAAACCAGAGCGCGGTGAGCATGACCACGACGGTAGTAACCGCCGCCGTAGCAGTAGCTGTCGCCACGGAAATGATGGGAGATTTCACTTAACCAGAGCATGGCGATACGTTCAGGCTGATCGCCCTGCTGGTTTGCCGGAATAGTACCGGTCAGCGCATGCCCGGGTTCGGCATGGGTAACACCGTATTGCGCCAGCAATGGCAGCGAAGTGCAGCTGGTCGCTGAAGGCGCGTTCAGTTGCTCAATCGCAATACCAGATTTCGCCAGTTGATCCCGTGCTTGTACCAGCGTGTGAAGATTTGGTGTCGGCAAAACTTTCCCGGCAGCCTCATCCCAAAGCAGGCAAGGGAAATGGGTTAGTCCCGCTAAATGTAGTCCTGGTAGTTTTTGGATTTCAGCGACAATGTCATGCAGCGTGTTTTGGGGAAAACCGCTCTCCTGGCCCGGATAAAGAAAATCATCATCGCTATAAACTTTGAGCAGCACAGACTGCACACGTCCGGCCTTCACCGCTGCTGCAGAAACTTCCCGCGCTTTATCGAGAGTAAACACGGTGATGACGTCAGTTCCCTGTGCAACGGCGTCAGAAACCTGGTGACAAGGGATTTGCACCAGATGTCCCTGATGCGCCACCGGCAGACCGGCGCGGCGCATGACCCGCGCCTCTTTGTAATCCACCGCCACAATGCCGCTGTAGCCCAGTGCCAGAAGTTTTTCCGCCAGCCACGGATTACGGCCAAACTGCTTGGTCATCAGATACAGCTCAATGCCGTAAAGCCGCGCCGTCTCAATCAGCCTCTTACCGTTTTCCAGTATCTGATCCACGTCGACAACCCAACTGTCCGGGGCGATCTTGCCCTGTTGCCACAAGCTTAGTGCGGCGGAAATCAGCGCTGGGTTCTGGCGTTTCAATGCTTCTATAAACATCTTGTTGCCTCGTTTCTATTCCTTGAATTAAACATTCATTTTTTTGAATATTTAAGTTATGTGACGCGGATTTGCCGTATAACTCAGACACCTTCGTTGGCGGCCATCCATAATCCATAGAGATTGGCCAGCAAATACCCTTCTTCACACGGGTTAATTTCCAGCGCGAATTCCTTCAATAGCACCTGATGCAATTGCACAATCGCTGGCCAGTATGTGGATTGCGCCAGTTCCGCCAGTAATTCGTCATCCAGCGGCAGTATGTGTTCGCCCCGACGACTGCGCATCAGCGCACTCGCCATATGCGTCATCGCCATCGTTCCCTGCTCGCTGCGTATGGGAAGATGGCATTCTGTTTCCAGTACTTTGACGACCTGCATCATGCCTTTGCAGATGTCCTTATCAATGACTCCTGCCTCGCAAAGCAGGTTGAGTCTGTTTTCCATTTAAGACGCCTTTCGCTTAATAACTGGGTTCAAGTTCCCCACTGACGACTCGCTGTTGATGAGCAAGCAGGGCATGTTTATCAACAACCGCACGTAGCAATTGTTGCATCGGGTAATCATCGGCTCGCGTTAGCACCACGGCTTCAGTGGCCTGTAAAAATAGCGGATCGTTCGTCAGCGGCGTCGCTTCTAATCCCAGCATGGCCAGTTCGCTTTCCGCCACCGCGTTCCAGATAACCGCATCGACATCGCCTTTAGCAATGCGTTGTAAACTCTCGTGATATGAGAGGTCGACGCGCTCCACATCGCTATTGCCAAAAAAGACATCGGTCATGATTTTCTGATCCGCCGAGCGGTTATCCAGCCCCACGCGTTTCACGTTGCCGGACGCCCCTTTACGGCAAATCAGCTGGTGCTCGCCAACGTAGGTATGCGGCCCCAACTCCAGCGCGAGGCATAACCCTTTTTGCGTGAGATAACTTTCTGCCGCCAGGCGGGACACTACCGCCATGTCATACACGCCGTTAAGCAAACACTCCACGCGAATATCCGCGCCACGCATATGCGCATAGTAAAAAGGAATGCCATCAAACTGGGCTTTCAATCCGCTCGCCAGTCCTTCGTACAAACGGGTATAGGGCAAGGGCATCGCACATACCACGTTGTTGATATCCACATGAGTCAGCAATGCTTTGTTATCCATCTCGACCAGATAACTGCCATTGCGCCCACGGCGTTCAATTCTTATCGCGCCGCTTGATTCCAGCGTTTTCAGCGCGGCCTGTGTCAGACCAACCGATGAATGGCACTCAGTTGCCAGTTCATCTATTGTTTTCAATCGATTACCGCACTTTTCACCTAACAGATAACGAGCCAGAGTCGTGATGACGACGCCTTCTTTTTTGATAAACGTTCGACGCATAGTATATTTTCAATAAAGTGAATATTTATATCTTCATTAAAATGAAGATAAGTGGCAACCAAGAGATGTGGAAACGGCGAGGCACTTCACATTTTTTCGGGTTGTTGCGAAAAGAGGATAAAAAAACCGGGTTTCCCCGGTTTCAGAGTGATGATAAAAGCAAAATTGCCTGATGCGCTACGCTTATCAGGCCTACATTTCCTTGCAATATGTGCATTACTTTGTAGGCCGGATAAGGCGTTCACGCCGCATCCGGCATGAACAAAGCGCAATTTGCCAGCAATAGTGAATTACGGCTTCGCCACAAAACCAATCGCTTCATACACCGCTTTCAGCGTACGGGAAGCGTGCGCGCTGGCTTTTTCTGCACCGTCTTTCATCACCTGTTGCAGGAAGGCTTCGTCATTGCGGAAACGGTGATAGCGTTCCTGCAATTCAGTCAGCATACCGGAAACGGCATCAGCCACTTCGCCTTTCAGATGACCATACATCTTGCCTTCAAACTGTTTTTCCAGTTCCGGGATGCTCTTGCCAGTAACTGCAGAAAGGATATCCAGCAGGTTGGAAACGCCCGCTTTGTTCTGCACATCGTAGCGAACTACCGGTGGCTCGTCGGAGTCAGTGACCGCGCGTTTGATTTTCTTCACTACCGATTTCGGATCTTCCAGCAGGCCGATAACGTTATTGCGGTTATCGTCAGACTTGGACATCTTCTTGGTCGGCTCCAGCAGCGACATTACACGCGCGCCAGATTTCGGAATAAACGGCTCCGGCACCTTAAAGATATCGCCGTACAGCGCGTTGAAACGCTGGGCGATATCGCGGCTCAGTTCGAGGTGCTGTTTCTGGTCTTCACCCACCGGTACCAGATTAGTTTGATACAGCAGGATGTCCGCAGCCATCAGCACCGGGTAGTCAAACAGACCAGCGTTGATGTTCTCGGCATAACGCGCAGATTTATCTTTAAACTGCGTCATGCGGCTCAGTTCGCCGAAGTAGGTATAGCAGTTCAGTGCCCAGCCTAACTGCGCATGTTCCGGTACGTGGGACTGAACAAAAATGGTGCTTTTCTCAGGATCGATGCCACATGCCAGGTACAACGCCAGCGTATCCAGCGTCGCTTTACGCAGTTTCTGTGCGTCCTGGCGCACGGTGATCGCGTGTTGGTCAACGATACAGTAAATGCAATGGTAGTCATCCTGCATGTTTACCCACTGACGCAGCGCACCCATGTAGTTACCAATGGTCAATTCACCTGAGGGCTGTGCGCCACTAAAAACGATGGGCTTAGTCATTTTTCGATTCCTGATTTTCGCTATGCGGAAGCCCTAATGCGGGCAGAAGGTCATTTATAGAGTGATAAATTACATCAGGCTGGCTGAGATCGATAGCCTCGCCGTAGTTATATCCGTAGGTTAAGCCAACTGATGGGCAACCTGCCGCTTTTGCCGCCTGAATATCATTGCGTGAGTCGCCAACAAACAGCATCTGTTGTGGGGCAATTCCCATCCGCTCAGCCACCAGTAACAGCGGGTCCGGATGCGGTTTTTTGTTTTGCACATCATCACCACCAATCACCACGCTGAAGTATTTGGCGATATCTAAGGCTTCGAGCAGCGGCGCAACGAACGGCGTCGGTTTGTTGGTAACCAGGCCTAGCGGCAGGCCTTTAGCCTGCAACGCGCCCAGCGTATCGGCAACGTGCGGGAACAAAAACGTCCCCTCTTCGGCAACTTCGCCATAGTAGCGATCGAACAGTTTACGCAGAATACGTACCTGTTCTTCTGCCGGAATGTCGTCATCAACGGGCGGTTTCCCCATTGTTTTACGCAGAGTCGCACGTTCCTGACGCGCCCAGGTCAATGCGCGCTCCATCAGAACATCTGCGCCGTTACCAATCCAGGTAATAACGCGTTCTTCACCTGCAACAGGCAACTCCAGCGCATACAGCGCCATATCTACCGCAGCAGCAAGACCAGGAGCACTGTCCACCAGCGTACCGTCGAGATCAAAAGCGACGCCGCGAATATCTTCAAACTTATTCATGACTTACCTTTGCCAGTTCACTGCGCATTTCATCAATGACTTTTTTGTAGTCTGGCTGGTCGAAGATTGCCGAACCGGCGACGAACATATCCGCTCCCGCCGCAGCGATTTCGCCAATGTTGTTCACCTTCACGCCACCGTCCACTTCCAGACGGATATCAAAACCCGACTCATCGATGCGGCGGCGCACTTCGCGCAGTTTATCTAATGTTTGCGGAATGAAAGACTGACCGCCGAAACCAGGGTTGACGGACATCAGCAGGATCACATCCAGCTTGTCCATTACGTAATCCAGATAGCTCAATGGTGTCGCCGGGTTAAATACCAGCCCCGCCTTACAGCCATTTTCTTTAATCAGTTGCAGCGTGCGGTCAACATGCTCGGAGGCTTCTGGATGAAAGGTAATGATGCTGGCGCCAGCAGCAGCGAAATCAGGCACAATACGATCGACCGGTTTCACCATCAGATGCACGTCGATAGGGGCGGTAATGCCGTAGTTACGCAAGGATTTCAGCACCATTGGCCCAATTGTCAGGTTGGGAACATAGTGGTTATCCATGACGTCAAAATGCACGACATCAGCGCCAGCTGCCAGGGCCTTTGCGGTATCTTCACCCAGGCGGGCAAAATCAGCCGACAGAATTGAGGGGGCAATCAAATACTGTTTCATCCGCTTCTCCTTGAGAATTATTTTTTCGCGGGTGAAACGACTCCTGGTTTGTACAAAGCCAGCAGTTCGTCCACCTTTTTACGTGTGCCGCCGTTGCTGCTTATACTGCGTCGAACTTTGACGACATGCAATTTTGCGCGCTGATACCACTCACGCGTTAACATCGTATCGTGATTGGAGATCAGCACAGGAATATGGCGATCAACCAGACCTTCTGCGATCTCCGCCAGATGGGCTTGTTGTTCAAGCGTAAAACTGTTTGTGTGATACGCCGTGAAGTTAGCGGTCGCAGAAAGCGGCGCATAAGGCGGATCGCAATAGACGACGGATGCATCATCTGCGCGCGCCATGCTGTCGGCGTAAGACTCACAATAGAAAAAGGCATTCTGCGCTTTTTCGGCAAAATGATACAACTCAGCTTCCGGGAAATAGGGCTTTTTATAACGGCCAAACGGCACGTTAAATTCACCGCGCAGATTGTAACGGCACAAACCGTTGTAACCGTAGCGGTTCAAATATAAAAACAGTACTGCCCGACGCAAGGGATCCTGGCTTTTGTTGAACTCTTCGCGGAACTGATAGTAGACCTCCGCGCAATTTGTTTCGGGAACAAACAGCTCGCGGGCAGCCTGCACATACTCTTCAGTACGCGTCTTTACAATGTTGTAGAGACTAATCAGATCGCTGTTGATATCAGCAAGGATATAACGAGAAAAGTCGGTGTTAAGAAACACCGACCCGGCACCAACAAAAGGCTCAACCAGACATTCGCCCTTAGGCAAATGCCGTTTAATATCATCAAGCAAGGGATATTTGCCCCCTGCCCACTTCAAAAAAGCGCGATTTTTCTTCATGCTGACTAACTAATTACACCTTCTCCGGCTGTGGAGAAAGCTCCGACAGCATCCAGCGCTTCAGGCAGTTCCCGCAACGGTTATCCATTGCGGGAAATAGCCTTGATTACTTCAGATCGGCCTGTACCTGACGCAGCGGTTTCGCCCAAGGATTTTTGGCCTGGACATCGGCTGGCAATGTAGATACCGCTTTTTTCGCTTCTTCTTTCGAAGCGTACACGCCAGAAACCAGGACATACCACGGCTGACCATTACGCGTCGTTTCATAGACAACGTAGTTTTTCAGGTTCTCTTTCTTCGCCCAACCGTTCAGGTTGTCGTAGTTAGAGGAACTGCTCAACTGCAGAGTGTAATGGCTTGACGGTGCCGATTTCAACGAACCAACATTACCCGTGCTCTTCGCCCCAGCAGCTGGTGTTGTCGTGGTTTGCGCCGGAGATGCCGTTTGTGTCGGCTCCGTGCTGGCAGTCGCATTCGGCGCTGGCGTTGCCGCTGGCGTAGAAGTCGCAGCCGGTGCCTTCGAGCTCGCCACTGGCGCTGCTGGTTCGGTACGCTTCGGTTGCTGTGCTACCGGCTTCGGTTCGGTTTTCACAGTTGCTTGCGGTTTTTTCGGTTCAATCACTGCCTGCTGACGCGGCGGACGCGTGGTGGTCGGACGTTCAGCGGTTTGCGTTTTTGCCGTGTCGCGCGATGCATTGCCATTGCGTACTGGCGCAACCGTTGCGGGTTCGGTCGGCAATGTCGAATTTACCGCCACATTGTTCAGCTGTTGCTGATTTTGCGGCTGGGTCAGGGCATTGTTCAGATCACCCTGTACTTCAACACGCTGTTGACCATCCGTTGTCGCCGGGGTTTGCCCCTGGGTCGGCGTAGAAGAAATCGGCGGCAGAGAAACATCCTGCTGAGTATTTTCCGCAGACGTGGTTCCCGGTGCTGGCTGCACGCCATTCGCCTGATCGGTCGCATTGCCAGCAAGATCAATACTCTTCTCGCCAGACGCAGTTTGATCGCTGGAAGAGGTCGAGGGGGCTTTTAACGCAGAACCGATACCGATGATCAACAGCAACAGAACAAGAATACCGACGCCCATCATCATATACTGACGAGAAGCAGGTTTGCTGGCTGCTTTTTTGCGCTTACGCGGACGACGCTCTACGCGCTCTTCATCCACCGTTTCATCTTCGGATTCGTCATATTCTTGTTCGATTTCCGGTTCTTCATTGCGCTCTTTTTGCGCACGAGTCGGACGGCGATCGTCAGTTTCATCAAGTTCAATATCATCAAAATTGATTTGCGGTTCGCCACGTTCAGTACGTTCAGAACGCTCAGAAGATTGACGAGAACGACCAGTACGACGATCGCTGGGATCGGGTTTCAGCTCGTCTTCTGGTTTGAATTCATCCATTTAACACCCCACTAAAAGGTTAATGCTTACCACGTTGCAATTAACCTGAAGCTAATAAACCGCCGGATAAGCGGCCTGACCTTTCTTGTTGTTACGCTAACTGACAATCAGCAATGGCGTTAAGAACGATATCGTGCGAAACACCGCCGCGAACTTCGCTCTTACCAATTGCCAGCGGAAGAATTAAGCGCATTTCTCCCGCAAGAACTTTCTTGTCACGCAGCATATGCGGTAAATATGCCTGCGCGGACATTTCGCGCGGCCCATTGACCGGTAACCCAGCCCGCGTGAGCAGGGTAATAATACGCTGCGTTTCGGCAGAACTGAACTGCCCGAGACGTTCCGATGTGCGCGCCGCCATTACCATACCCGCAGCAACCGCTTCACCGTGTAGCCAATTACCATAGCCCATTTCAGCTTCAATGGCATGACCAAAGGTATGTCCAAGATTGAGTAAAGCACGTAAGCCAGCTTCACGCTCGTCGGCGGCGACAACTTCTGCTTTCAGCTCACAGCAGCGGCGAATACAGTACGCCATTGCAGGGCCATCCAGACGAAGCAGCGCGTCGAGATTCTCTTCCAGCCAATGGAAAAACTCGCCGTCAAGAATAATGCCGTATTTGATGACTTCCGCTAGCCCCGAAGCCAACTCACGCTGAGGAAGCGTTTTCAGACAATCGAGATCTACCACCACCGATGCAGGTTGGTAAAACGCGCCAATCATGTTTTTACCGAGGGGATGGTTTACCGCGGTTTTGCCGCCAACGGAGGAGTCAACCTGCGACAATAGCGTCGTTGGGACTTGAATGAAGCGAACGCCGCGCTGATAGCTCGCCGCCGCGAAACCGGTAAGATCGCCCACCACGCCGCCGCCAAGTGCAACCAGTGTAGTATCGCGGCCATGCGGCTTTTGCAACAACGCTGTAAAGACGGTGTCGAGTACTGCCAGGCTTTTATACTGCTCGCCGTCAGGGAGGATAACGCTATCGACGTTAACACCCGCCTGTTCAAGTACGCCGCGGACCTTATCGAGATACAGAGGAGCCAGGGTTTCGTTGGTGACCAACATCACCTGCTCGCCCGATTTCAGCGGTAAGAATGAAGCTGGTTCGTTAAACAAACCAGATGCGATGGTAATTGGGTAACTACGTTCCCCGAGAGTGACGACTATCCTCTCCATAACGCGACATCCACCTTAATTACTGTACCCGCAGACGAGTGTATTTAAAGCCAGAATTAGTTGCTTTCCAGCATGTTAATAATCTGGTTTGCGACCACTTTAGCGCTTTGGTCATCAGTACGAATGGTCACGTCGGCAATCTCTTCATACAGCGGATTGCGTTCATTGGCCAACGCTTCCAGAACTTCACGTGGCGGTGTTTCAACGTGCAGCAACGGGCGTTTTTTATCACGCTGCGTGCGTGCAAGTTGCTTTTCGATGGTCGTTTCAAGATAAACGACAACGCCACGAGCGGAAAGACGGTTACGCGTTTCGCGGGATTTCACAGAGCCGCCGCCAGTAGCCAGCACAATACCCTGCTTCTCGGTCAATTCATTGATGACCTTTTCTTCGCGATCGCGGAAGCCTTCTTCGCCTTCTAAATCGAAAACCCAGCCCACATCAGCTCCGGTTCGTTTCTCAATCTCTTGATCGGAATCGTAAAATTCCATATTGAGTTGTTGAGCTAACTGGCGCCCAATAGTGCTTTTTCCGGCACCCATAGGCCCAACCAGAAAGATATTGCGTTTCTCTGCCATTTTTTCGGTACTACTAAGACTATTCGTTAATGATAAACCCGCTTCGCTCAGAGAGCGCAGCAGGACATGAACTGAAACCTCATAAGATATTGCGAGAGTCAGACTGAAAATTATCTCAATACTCCAGCAGGTTTGGCAACTGAATAAATCGCCCATCCCTCTGCATATCTGGTCGCTGCAGGCATGCTGCCTTGCTATCACCGCTTTGGCGATAAATCACCGGGTAAGATTAGCGTAAAAAAGACAGCAAAATGCCGCCTGAATGATAAATCATCATCATAAAACGCAGGCAGCTAAGAGCACCAACTCTCAAATCGGTACTCCTTGTATGCTAAATACCTGCGCGCGTCAAATAGATGAAACACGTTCAACGTAAAAACATCACCGCTTTTGCGGCGGTTTACTCACTGGAAACCAGTCGTGGCGTGATAAACACCACTAACTCACGTCGTTCATCTTCTTTTCCATCATGACGAAATAATTGCCCGAACCAGGGAATGTCACCCAACAACGGTACGCTATCCTGACCCGATTTATTTTTACGGGTAAAAATGCCGCCCAGCGCCAACGTTTCTCCGCTTTTGACCTCGACTTGCGTTTCGATCTCCTGCTTATCAATTGCCAGCACTTCGCCATCGGCTTGTTGAAGGACCTGCCCCGGAACGTTCTGGCTGATGTGTAATTTCAGCCGGATGCGACCTTTTTGTAACACCGTGGGCGTGACCTCCATTCCCAGTACCGCCTCTTTAAACTCCACCGATGTTGCACCACTTTCACCACTGGAAACCTGATACGGAATTTCGCTTCCCTGTTTAATGCTGGCAGGCTGGAGATGCGAAGCCAGTAAACGTGGGCTAGCGATAATATCCAGTTGCTGTTTCTGTTCTAGTGCGGAAAGCTCCAGATCCAGCAAACGTCCGTTGATCCGCCCAATGTTAAAACCGATATGCGTCGTCGCCGTCGCCACCGCGAGATCGCTACCGAGCGTAGTTACTTGCCCAACGCCGCCAGCGTGTTGCGCATCGGCCAGCGTCCATTTCACGCCTAACTCACGCAAACTTTTTTCATTAATGGTGACAATATGCGCCGACAGTTCAACCTGGCCTACCGGCAAATCCATTTGCGCTACCCACTGTTCAAGGGCGCTTAACGCCGTTTTGTTATCTCGTAGCAAAAGGCGATTGGTGCGTTTATCGACGGTCATACTCCCTTTGGCACTCAGTAGCTTCTCCCCCGCTTTCGCCAGCTCTCCGGCGTCGGCGTATTGCAGAGTAATATTGCGATTTTCCAGCGGCAGATTTGCCTGCGCCCGCGCCTGCTCCGCCTCCTGGCGGGCGATATTGTCATTCTGCCAGGCAATGGAATGCACTGAGAGAATGTTGCCCTCCTGGCGCGTTATCAGTCCGGCGCTTTTCACTACAGTTTGTAGTGCCTGCTTCCAGGGAACATCTGTTAGATGTAACGACACCGTACCGCTGACGTCTGGCGACACCACCAGGTTTAGCTTCTCCTGTTCGGCCAGCACCTGCAAAACCTGAGCAACCGGAACGTCATCCACCATCAGCGTCACTTTTTGCGGCTTTGCCGCCTGCACGATGGGCATCATCATCAACAGTAGTGCGGCTATCCATTGCTTCATTTGTATCTCCTTGCCGTTGCCACAACCATTGTGGCGGTTCGCAGTTTGTCCCGGTTCCCAGCGTTAGTGTGTCTGGCGTCAGCTGTAAGATCGTCCAGCCGTTTTCCAGCACATCGTTTTGCTGCACCCGTCGCCATTTCTTTTGCCCATCTTTTATTACGCCGATAACGCGCTCGCCTCTTCCTACCATCCCCTGATAGCGCCACTGGGTAAGTTCGCTAATCCGGCATAGATCTTCCGGTGGTTTAAACGGGTCGCGCATGCCGGTTAATAGCCATAATGCAACACCAGCCAGCAGCCAACGTTTAGCCATCATTCGCCCCCTCCAGTTGGAGCGTGAACAAGAGTTCATCACCTTCCACGCTTAACGAAAAACGACTTACGCTGACGTTGCGCTCTGCCAGTCGTGTAAATGCCGACGGCACCGCTTCCCAGAGCGTTTTCAACGCCAACTCGCCTCCCTGGGCTGACGGATGCCAGTAAACCAGTTGCGCGCCAGGCAACTGAAAATCCAGCGGCGAAAAGGGCAACGTCTTTTCTTCGCGGATGGGTGTGGTGTCTACCAGGCGATGCAGTGCAGCCCACTGCTGGTGATTACTTGCCCGCAGTCGAATTAATGCGTCGCTCTCTTCCTGATGGGCCAATGAAAGAACGATGATTGTGAATAACACCAGCAACCAGACTGCCCAGCCAAACTGACGGGTACGAGGAGATGTGGTAAACCACCAGTCAAAGAGCGAGTTCATCGCTAACCTTCCTTGTTAACTGATACGCAAATTGCCAGCGCCCTTGTGCATCCTGCTGCGTGGCCCCTCGCTGGTTGAGCTGAAAAGAGGCATCCTCACGGAGTGACTTCTCCAACACATTTAGTGCTGTGATGTTCGACGTAAGTCCTTTGACCTCCAGCGTTCCCTGCTGCCAGCTCAGCGTGGTCAGCCAGGCTTTTTCTGGTAAAAGCGTCGCCAGCGCTTCCAGCGCTGGTTGCCAGTCGCGGGTAAATTGTCGCTGACGCTGACGTCGCAAATGCTGTTCGCGTAACTGTTGGCGTTCCAGCAAACGTGGCTTAGTGACCTGTAAGCTACGGGCGAGTTGTTGTTCTCCCTCGAGCAAAATGGCGTCTACGCGTGCTTCGGCGTTATATGCCAGACGCTGCATTAGCGTTATCCCTACGGTCAGCAGCAGAGGGGCAACAAACATCTGCAACCAGAAGCGAAAAAAGGCCGCACGGCGTTGCTGTCGCCAGGGCAAAAAATTGATTGGTGGGTTCATTAGCGACTCTCCCCAAGCGCCAACCCCAGCGCAATGGCGAAGTCTCCACCTGGTGGCGGTAGCGGCGGCTGACGAACAGAAACCGCCTCCCAGGGGTCAAATCCGCCTTCGCCGCATATTGCGATACTGTCGGGGTCCACGGATAACATCGCTGCAAGGTCATTCGCGCTTGTCATCCCCACCACCAGCTTGCGCCCCCAGTTATAACGCGTCGCCCACAACCACTGTTCGTGGTCACACCAGGCCAGACATTGCTTGTGAGGGGGTAAAAAAGGCAGAAACCGTTGTAAAGCGCAGGCATCTGGGGTAATCGCGCTAACGTGAACACGCAATCTTTCTGCCAGGGTAAGTAACGTTGCCAACTCTTTGCTTTGCGCGGCGGTCACGTTATAGGCCGGGCTTAGTGAATCTTCGCTATAATCGAAGCGCAGAGAGTCCGGTTCCATATCCAACTCGCGTGCCATTGTGTCTGCCAGCCATGCCGTTTGCTCTCGCTCACCGAGAGACATCGCCGGGCGTGGAAATGCCCTCTGTAACGTTCGACCAGCAGGAAATGCCAGCATAATGTGATGTCGATGCGGCAGTTCACGACTCCACGGTAACAACGTTTTTGCCAGCCGCTCTGTATCGAGAATGCGTCCATCTTTGATAATGTCTGTCGCCAGCGGCAAACGCCACCAACGTTGCAAAAAACATTCTTTTGCACCACGCACGATAGCAACCGCCACCGCTTCTTGCTGTTGTAAATGCAACCCAATTTGCCAGTTCTTAAATGCCATTGTGATGATCTCCTTATCACCCGTCACTCTGACGGGTATATCAATGCGTCTGGCTTGCCTTTATACTACCGCGCGTTTGTTTATAAACTGCCCAAATGAAACCAAATCGGAAATTTCCAGTGAAGTTCGTAAAGTATTTATTGATCCTTGCAGTCTGTTGCATTCTGCTGGGAGCAGGCTCGATTTATGGCCTCTACCGCTACATCGAGCCACAACTGCCGGATGTGGCGACATTAAAAGATGTTCGCCTACAAATTCCGATGCAGATTTACAGCGCCGATGGCGAGCTAATTGCGCAATATGGTGAAAAGCGTCGTATTCCGGTTACGTTGGATCAAATCCCGCCGGAAATGGTGAAAGCCTTTATCGCGACGGAGGACAGCCGCTTTTATGAGCATCACGGCGTTGACCCGGTGGGGATCTTCCGTGCGGCAAGTGTGGCGTTGTTCTCTGGTCACGCGTCACAAGGGGCGAGTACCATTACCCAGCAACTGGCGAGAAACTTCTTCCTCAGTCCGGAACGCACACTGATGCGTAAGATTAAGGAAGTCTTCCTCGCGATTCGTATTGAACAGTTGCTGACTAAAGACGAGATCCTCGAGCTTTATCTGAACAAGATTTACCTCGGTTACCGTGCCTATGGTGTCGGTGCTGCGGCACAAGTCTATTTCGGTAAAACGGTCGACCAACTGACGCTGAACGAAATGGCGGTGATTGCCGGGCTGCCAAAAGCCCCATCCACTTTCAACCCGCTCTACTCAATGGATCGCGCCGTCGCGCGGCGTAACGTTGTGCTGTCACGTATGTTGAGCGAAGGGTATATCACCCAGCAGCAATACGATCAGACGCGTAGTGAGCCGATTAACGCCAATTATCACGCGCCGGAAATTGCGTTCTCGGCGCCGTATCTCACCGAAATGGTGCGTCAGGAGATGTATAGCCGTTACGGCGAAAGCGCTTATGAAGACGGTTATCGCATTTACACCACCATTACCCGCAAAGTTCAGCAGGCCGCGCAGCAAGCGGTGCGTAACAACGTGCTGGACTACGACATGCGTCACGGTTATCGCGGCCCGGCTAATGTGCTGTGGAAAGTGGGTGAGACGGCGTGGGACACCAAAAAGATAACCAATACTCTGAAAGCGTTGCCGACTTACGGTCCGCTGCTGCCTGCCGCAGTTACCAGCACCAATCCGCAGGAAGCGACAGCGATGCTGGCTGACGGAACGTCCGTAACGTTGCGTATGGAAGGCGTTCGCTGGGCGCGTCCTTACCGTTCAGACACTCAACAGGGACCGACGCCGCGTAAAGTGACTGATGTGGTGCAAACGGGTCAGCAGATCTGGGTTCGCCAGGTTGGCGATGCCTGGTGGCTGGCGCAGGTGCCAGAGGTGAACTCGGCGCTTGTGTCGATCAATCCGCAAAACGGTGCCGTCATGGCGCTGGTGGGTGGCTTTGACTTCAACCAGAGCAAGTTCAACCGCGCAACTCAGGCGCTGCGTCAGGTGGGTTCGAATATCAAACCGTTCCTCTACACCGCAGCAATGGATAAAGGTCTGACGCTGGCAAGTATGCTGAACGATGTGCCGATTTCCCGCTGGGACGCCGGTGCTGGTTCTGACTGGGAGCCGAAAAACTCACCGCCGCAATATGCCGGTCCAATCCGTTTACGTCAGGGACTGGGCCAGTCGAAGAACGTAGTGATGGTGCGTGCAATGCGGGCTATGGGCGTTGACTACGCTGCAGAGTATCTGCAACGCTTCGGCTTCCCGGCGCAAAACATTGTTCATACCGAATCGCTGGCGCTGGGTTCCGCGTCCTTCACGCCGCTGCAGGTGGCGCGCGGCTACGCAGTAATGGCGAACGGTGGCTTCCTGGTGGATCCGTGGTTTATCAGCAAAATTGAAAACGACCAGGGCGGCGTGATTTTCGAAGCGAAACCGAAAGTAGCTTGCCCGGAATGCGATATCCCGGTGATTTACGGCGATACGCAAAAATCGAACGTGCTGGAAAATAACGACGTTGAAGACGTGGCTATCTCCCGCGAGCAGCAAAATGTTTCGGTGCCGATGCCGCAACTAGAGCAAGCTAATCAGACATTAGTCGCGAAGACCGGCGCGCAGGAGTATGCACCGCACGTTATCAGCACTCCGCTGGCATTCCTGATTAAGAGCGCACTGAACACCAATATCTTTGGTGAACCAGGCTGGCAAGGTACTGGCTGGCGCGCAGGTCGTGATTTGCAACGTCATGATATCGGCGGGAAAACCGGGACCACCAACAGCTCGAAGGATGCATGGTTCTCGGGTTACGGACCAGGCGTAGTAACCTCAGTATGGATTGGCTTTGACGATCACCGTCGTAATCTCGGTCATACCACGGCTTCCGGGGCAATTAAAGATCAGATCTCTGGTTATGAAGGTGGTGCTAAAAGCGCGCAGCCTGCATGGGACGCTTATATGAAAGCCGTTCTGGAAGGCGTACCGGAACAACCGCTGACGCCGCCGCCGGGTATTGTGACGGTGAATATCGATCGCAGCACTGGGCAACTGGCCAGCGGCGGCAACAGCCGCGAAGAGTACTTCATTGAAGGTACACAGCCTACACAGCAGGCGGTGCGCGAGGTGGGAACGACCATTATCGATAATGGTGAGGCACAGGAATTGTTCTAATTAAAAAGGCGCTTCGGCGCCTTTTCAGTTTGCTGGCAAAGTGCGCGTTGTTCATGCCGGATGCAGCGTGAAACATCTTGAAAAATCAATACATTGAAGAAAATTCGTAGGCCTGATAAGCATGGCGCATCAGGCAAGCTCTACGTATTTACAACCGCCCCTGCCCCTTCAACCACTCGCGCACGAGGAACAGCGCACTGACATTGCGCGCTTCATTGAAGTCAGGATCTTCAAGCAAATCCATCATATGCGCCAGCGGCCAGCGAACCTGCGGTAGCGGCTCTGGCTCATCGCCTTCCAGCGACTCCGGGTAGAGATCCTGCGCTACCACGATATTCATTTTGCTGGAAAAGTAAGACGGCGCCATGCTGAGTTTCTTCAAAAAAGTCAGATCGTTCGCACCAAATCCCACTTCTTCTTTTAGCTCGCGGTTAGCTGCTTCGTAGACGCTTTCACCGGGATCAATCAGCCCTTTCGAAAACCCTAACTCGTAGGATTCAGTTCCCACCGCGTACTCACGAATCAGGATCAGATGGTCGTCCACAATAGGCACAATCATCACCGCTTCCCTGTTGGTTGGACGCATTCGTTCATAAACACGCCGCACGCCATTGCTGAACTCCAGATCCACGCTTTCGACGGTAAACAGTCGGGAACGGGCTACAGTTTCAACATTCAGAATGGTGGGTTTTTGTAATGATTTTCTCATTGTGGAATCTTTGCAGTGAAATCAGTATTTATTGTGCGATATCGGACACCGTTTCGGCAATGTGAATTGCATGTTATTTACATTTATGCAACCTGATAAATAATCGTTCTCAAATCAAATTAAAAGTCAATAGGTTGAAATAACTCCAGGAATTTGCTGATATTCCGCCCTCAGAGGGTTTGCTATGATCAGCGGTTACTGGGATGCGCTTAATGATGCTCAAGTTCAACTCCACGCTTGCCGATAGCCAACCGCAGAATCCTATATTGTGTCCAGGGTGCGAATAATCACGCCTGACAAATTAAGTAAGATGGGGAAAGCATGAGCACCATTGTGATTTTTTTAGCTGCTTTGCTGGCCTGCTCACTACTTGCGGGATGGCTGATAAAAACCCGCACCAGGCGGCGACAATTGCCCTGGGCTAACGCCTTCGCTGATGCGCAAACGCGCAAACTCACTCCGGAAGAACGTAGCGCTGTTGAAAATTATCTCGAGAGCCTGACGCAGATTTTGCAGGTTCCCGGCCCGACGGGTGCCAGCACGGCGCCTGTCTCTCTGACGCTGAACGCCGAAAGCAATAATGTGATGATGCTGACGCACGCTATCACACGTTATGGCATCTCTACCGACGATCCCAATAAATGGCGCTACTACCTTGACTCGGTAGAAGTCCACCTGCCGCCTTTCTGGGAGCAGTACATCAACGACGAAAACACCGTTGAACTGATTTATACCGACTCACTCCCATTAGTCATTTCACTCAACGGCCATACGCTGCAAGAGTATATGCAGGAGACTCGCGGTTACACGTTACAACCTATTCCATCAACACAGGCATCGATTCGCGGTGAAGAGAGCGAACAAATTGAGTTGCTCAACATTCGCCAGGAAACGCACGAAGAGTATGCACTTAGCCGCCCACGAGGATTGCGGGAAGCGCTGCTGATTGTCGCCTCATTCCTGATGTTCTATTTCTGCCTGGTGACCCCAGATGTATTTGTCCCGTGGTTGGTTGGCGGCGCGCTACTGCTGCTGGGCGCGGGCCTGTGGGGATTATATGCGCCACCTGCCAAATCTTCCCTAAGGGAAATCCACTGCCTGCGCGGGACACCGCGTCGCTGGGGGCTATTTGGTGAAAACTCTCAGGAACAGATTAACAATATTTCGCTTGGTATTATCGATCTGGTCTACCCCGCGCACTGGCAACCTTACATTGCCCAGGATCTCGGACAACAAACCGATATCGATATCTACCTCGACCGTCACGTCGTGCGCCAGGGGCGCTATCTTTCGCTGCATGACGAAGTAAAAAACTTCCCGTTGCAGCACTGGCTACGCAGCACGGTTATCGCAGCCGGTTCGCTGATTGTCTTGTTTATGCTGCTGTTCTGGATCCCACTGGATATGCCGCTGAAATTCACTCTCTCGTGGATGAAAGGCGCGCAGACTATTGAGGCCACCAGTGTTAAACAACTTGCGGACGCTGGCGTACGCGTAGGCGATACCTTACGTCTAAGTGGTACAGGCATGTGTAATATCCGCACTTCCGGCACCTGGAGCGCGAAAACCAATTCACCGTTTTTGCCGTTTGACTGCTCGCAAATCATCTGGAATGACGCCCGTTCATTGCCATTACCAGAATCGGAACTGGTTAACAAAGCTACGGCGTTGACCGAAGCAGTAAACCGCCAGTTGCACCCGAAACCGGATGATGAATCTCGCGTCAGCGCCACATTGCGTTCAGCAATTCAGAAATCCGGCATGGTTTTGCTTGATGACTTTGGCGACATCGTACTGAAGACCGCCGATCTCTGTGCCGCCAAAGATGATTGTGTTCGGTTGAAAAATGCGCTGGTGAATCTCGGCAACAGTAAGGACTGGGACGCACTGGTAAAACGCGCCAACGCAGGAAAACTTGATGGTGTGAATGTATTACTCCGCCCGGTGAGCGCAGAATCGCTGGATAATCTGGTGGCGACTTCCACCGCACCGTTTATCACTCATGAAACGGCGCGAGCAGCACAATCACTGAATAGCCCAGCGCCTGGCGGCTTCCTGATTGTCAGCGACGAAGGCAGCGATTTTGTCGATCAACCGTGGCCAGCAGCCTCGCTTTATGACTACCCGGCGCAAGAACAATGGAACGCTTTCCAGAAGCTGGCGCAAATGTTGATGCATACACCGTTTAACGCCGAGGGGATCGTCACCAATATTTTCACCGATGCCAACGGTACGCAGCATATCAGCTTGCACCCTATTCCGGACCGTTCTGGCCTGTGGCGCTATCTCGGCACCACATTACTGCTACTGACGATGTTCGGCTGTGCCATCTATAATGGCGTGCAGGCCTGGCGTCGTTACCAGCGTCATCGCACCCGCATGATGGAGATTAAGGAATATTACGAAAGCTGCCTGAATCCGACGCTGCTCACGTCTTCAGAAAGCCTCATCGAATAACACGTTTGCGCGGCAGGTTATGCTACCCTGTCGCGCAAATTGCTTCACTCTGGAGATTTCCCCCATGCATATCAACATTGCCTGGCAGGACGTAGACACCGTTCTGCTGGATATGGACGGCACGTTGCTCGACCTCGCCTTCGATAACTATTTTTGGCAAAAACTGGTGCCTGAAACATGGGGCGCGCAAAACGGTGTTACGCCACAGGAAGCAATGGAATATATGCGCCAGCAATATCACGACGTGCAGCATACGCTAAACTGGTACTGTCTTGATTACTGGAGCGAGCAACTGGGTCTGGATATCTGTGCGATGACCACCGAGATGGGGCCGCGTGCAGTGTTGCGTGAAGATACTATTCCGTTTCTCGAAGCGCTGAAAGCCAGCGGCAAGCAGCGAATTTTGCTCACTAACGCCCATCCACATAACCTGGCCGTTAAACTTGAGCATACGGGTCTGGACGCACACCTTGATTTATTACTTTCCACCCACACATTTGGTTATCCGAAAGAGGATCAGCGGTTATGGCATGCGGTGGCCGAAGCTACGGGTCTGAAAGCTGAAAGAACGCTGTTTATTGATGACAGCGAAGCCATTCTCGATGCTGCCGCGCAATTTGGTATTCGTTACTGTCTCGGCGTCACCAACCCTGACTCTGGAATAGCCGAAAAACAGTATGAACGCCATCCGTCACTGAATGACTACCGCCGCCTGATCCCCTCGCTAATGTGAAGGAGACGCCATGAAAGAAAAACCGGCTGTTGAGGTTCGACTGGATAAATGGCTATGGGCCGCCCGTTTTTATAAAACCCGCGCGCTGGCCCGCGAAATGATTGAAGGCGGTAAGGTGCATTACAACGGGCAACGCAGCAAGCCGAGTAAAGTCGTCGAGCTGAATGCCACGCTCACGCTGCGCCAGGGAAATGACGAACGAACGGTGATTGTAAAGGCGATTACTGAACAGCGTCGCCCCGCCAGCGAGGCAGCCTTGCTGTATGAAGAGACTGCGGAAAGTGTAGAGAAACGCGAAAAAATGGCGCTGGCACGTAAACTTAATGCCTTAACCATGCCGCACCCGGACCGGCGCCCGGACAAAAAAGAGCGCCGCGACCTGTTACGATTTAAACACGGCGACAGTGAATAACTGTCACCTGCAAGAGAGATGATTATGCCGCAACATGACCAATTACATCGCTATCTGTTTGAAAACTTTGCCGTTCGCGGCGAACTGGTAACCGTTTCGGAAACCCTGCAACAGATCCTTGAGAATCACGATTATCCGCAGCCGGTGAAAAACGTGCTGGCAGAACTGCTGGTCGCGACCAGCCTGTTGACCGCTACGCTGAAGTTTGATGGTGATATCACCGTACAGCTGCAAGGCGACGGTCCGATGAATCTGGCGGTTATTAACGGTAACAACAAACAGCAGATGCGCGGTGTGGCGCGCGTGCAGGGCGAAATTCCAGAAAATGCCGACCTGAAAACGCTGGTCGGCAATGGTTACGTGGTGATCACCATTACCCCGAGCGAAGGCGAACGCTATCAGGGTGTAGTTGGTCTGGAAGGTGATACCCTGGCGGCTTGCCTGGAAGATTACTTTATGCGTTCTGAACAGCTGCCGACGCGCCTGTTTATTCGCACCGGTGACGTAGACGGCAAACCGGCTGCGGGCGGTATGTTGTTACAGGTAATGCCTGCGCAAAATGCCCAGCAAGACGACTTCGACCACCTTGCGACGCTGACCGAAACCATCAAAACTGAAGAGCTGCTGACGTTACCGGCAAACGAAGTTTTGTGGCGCTTGTACCACGAAGAAGAGGTGACGGTTTACGATCCGCAGGATGTTGAATTCAAATGCACCTGCTCGCGTGAACGTTGCGCAGGCGCGCTGAAAACGCTGCCGGATGAAGAAGTTGATAGCATCCTCGCGGAAGAAGGCGAAATTGACATGCATTGTGATTACTGTGGTAACCACTATCTGTTCAATGCAATGGATATTGCCGAGATCCGCAACAATGCGTCTCCGGCAGATCCGCAGGTACATTAATCGCCATGTCCGGCAGAGGTGACTCTGCCGGATATCATAACTAAATTGCCTGATGCGCTGCGCTTATCTGGCCTACGGATTAAATGCAATTTATCGCAGGTAAGATAAGGCGCAGCATCCAAACGCGCTGTCACTCATTCAGATTCAAATCCAGCGTTTCACCATCCACCGTAAGATCGCGCCACACCTTAGGCTTCGTCCCCAGTTTTCCATTCTTCGCCGCTGTGAGTAATTTCTCTTTCGTTATTACACGCGGGAGTGAACTCATCGTAATCTCTTTCCATTCTTTCCCGGCAGGATCAATAACATAGACAATGTATCTTTCATCATTAAAGGCAAACAGGATCCGCTCTGCCCTACCATCACTATTCAGATCTTGCTCTACCAGCACGCAGGCATCTTTTTCAATACATATCATTGCGTTATAGCGATTTTTCATCACTGCCGACCAGAATGTCATATCCGGCTTTCCAGAACCTGGGGCAATAAATACATTATCAGCTAATGCTTTTTCCGATATCTGCTGCTGAAGACGTTGCACTCCATCAAACGCCATCAGCAGACCCCACCTGCGTTTCGGGTCTTTCATATACTCGACATCGCTTTTCAGCGACTCAAGCGCTGCACGTCCATAGCGACCGCTATGTTCGAGCATGTAGATACTTACCTGGTCTGGCATGTTCTTGCCACTCTGATAACGCGCCATATGGCTGTTCACGCTAATGCGCATACTGTCCAGCACCGGCGAATTAAGAAGCACCAGTATCACCAGCACCAATAACGAAACCGTAAGGTTCACTTTGCCCTGAAGAACAAGGGGATTTTGCCCTTTACGCCAGGCAATACTGACGAAATACCCCAGCGACCAGACCAGTAACACCACCACCGCCAGTGCGCCGTGCAAGCGTTCGGTAGTCCAGCCGTATTGAGCGACCCGCATCCATATAGCCCAGGCAGCGATCAGCACATAGAGCGGCGCCACCAGCAGAGACATTTTTATCAGGCAACGCAATGGGCCAGTCCAGGGAAGCGATGCTTTTCGCGGATCGTGGACAATGGCCATTAAGAGCAACTGCAAAAAGGCCAGAGTTAAAAGCAGCCCAGCGGCGGAGATGTGGCGGGAAATCGCATTCAAACCAGCAAAGGGCAAAGTGATAATAAACAGCAGCGTCAGCAGTGAAACCAGTGGTAGCAAACCTGTGGCGATTAACGTGAAGAGCTTTTGAATAGAGGCGATTAACCGCGATTGAGTCCGCGCAAGAATGACTGCCAGCGCGGTAACCAGGCCCAGCGTAAGATAAATAAACCAGTCGGTTGAAAAAAAGAGGGTACTGAAAAACGTGATGCCAACAAGTTTAAATAACTCACTCCACAGTAAAAGCACCAGCCATGTCAGACCATTAGTGATAAAAATCACCATCAATATTAGAGCGTTATGCCACGCTGACTGGTAAAAAAAGCTATAGTTCGTTTGCTCTTTTCTTTCGTGCAAATTCAGTTGTATCCAGGGCAATAACAACATCGCCATTAACAGCAGATAACAACCAAATTCCCAGAGTTCCTGGTCCGCTCGCCAGGGACTCATGCCATCAATTTGCCATTTCAGCCAGCCGCTCATCGCCAGGGTGGCAATAAATACCAGCGCCAGCCACCCCCACAAACGCTTCTGTTTGAAGGATTCCACGGTGAATAACAAAACGGATGAAAGCGCCACGGTCGCAGGAATGCCGTAAACAAGCCAGTTGTTATTGTCCACAGCCAGCCAGGTTATCAGAAAATAGCAAACCAGCCCCTGGATTAATCCAGTGGCGACCATTCCCCACCGTGTTGCAGGTGAAAGTTCAACGTTATCCATGTTCGTGATCCGGAATCAAAAGGAAGGTTAATTATTGCATTCAGGCAGTACTAATATTTATTTTAAGAAAAATTTACAAAAAATTTTGCGGTGGTGAATCGATACTTTACTGATTGATTTTGCATAAATTTCAATCAGGAATGAGATTTAACTCACATTATAATGGCCAATTAAACTAACTTTTAACCTTTTAGGAACATTTTCCACACCTGGAATGCCATTTCTGCGATAATAGCAACCGTTTCGTGACAGGAATCACGGAGTTTTTTGTCAAATATGAATTTCTCCAGATGCGTAAATCTATGAGCCTTGTCGCGGTTAACACCCCCAAAAAGACTTTACTATTCAGGCAATACATATTGGCTAAGGAGCAGTGAAATGCGCGTTAACAATGGTTTGACCCCGCAAGAACTCGAGGCTTATGGTATCAGTGACGTTCATGATATCGTTTACAACCCAAGCTACGACCTGCTGTATCAGGAAGAGCTCGATCCGAGCCTGACAGGTTATGAGCGAGGGGTGTTAACTAATCTGGGTGCCGTTGCCGTGGATACCGGGATCTTCACCGGGCGTTCACCAAAAGATAAGTATATCGTCCGCGACGATACCACTCGCGATACCTTCTGGTGGGCAGACAAAGGCAAAGGTAAGAACGACAACAAACCTCTCTCTCCGGAAACCTGGCAACATCTGAAAGGCCTGGTGACCAAACAGCTTTCCGGCAAACGCCTGTTTGTGGTTGATGCTTTCTGTGGCGCTAACCCGGATACTCGCCTTTCCGTACGTTTCATCACCGAAGTGGCCTGGCAGGCGCATTTCGTCAAGAACATGTTTATTCGCCCGAGTGATGAAGAGCTGGAAGGTTTCAAACCTGACTTTATCGTCATGAACGGCGCGAAGTGCACCAACCCGCAGTGGAAAGAACAGGGTCTGAACTCTGAAAACTTCGTGGCGTTTAACCTCACCGAGCGCATGCAGCTGATTGGTGGCACCTGGTACGGCGGCGAAATGAAGAAAGGGATGTTCTCAATGATGAACTACCTGCTGCCGCTGAAAGGTATCGCTTCTATGCACTGCTCCGCCAACGTTGGCGAGAAAGGCGATGTTGCGGTGTTCTTCGGCCTTTCCGGCACCGGTAAAACCACCCTTTCCACCGACCCGAAACGTCGTCTGATTGGCGATGACGAGCACGGTTGGGACGATGACGGTGTGTTTAACTTCGAAGGCGGCTGCTACGCGAAAACCATTAAACTGTCGAAAGAAGCAGAGCCAGAAATCTATGGCGCTATCCGTCGCGATGCGCTGCTGGAAAACGTCACTGTACGTGAAGATGGCACCATCGACTTTGATGATGGTTCAAAAACCGAGAACACCCGCGTTTCTTATCCGATCTATCACATCGATAACATCGTTAAGCCAGTTTCCAAAGCGGGCCACGCGACTAAAGTTATCTTCCTGACCGCAGATGCTTTTGGCGTACTGCCACCGGTTTCTCGCCTGACTGCCGATCAAACTCAGTACCACTTCCTCTCAGGCTTCACCGCCAAACTGGCTGGTACAGAGCGTGGCATCACCGAACCGACGCCAACCTTCTCTGCCTGCTTCGGCGCGGCATTCCTGTCGCTGCACCCGACTCAATACGCAGAAGTGCTGGTAAAACGTATGCAGGCAGCGGGCGCGCAGGCATATCTGGTTAACACTGGCTGGAACGGCACTGGCAAACGTATCTCCATTAAAGATACCCGCGCCATTATCGACGCCATCCTCAACGGTTCGCTGGATAACGCAGAAACCTTCACTCTGCCGATGTTTAACCTGGCGATCCCGACCGAGCTGCCGGGTGTTGATACGAAGATCCTCGATCCGCGTAACACCTACGCTTCCCCGGAACAGTGGCAGGAAAAAGCTGAAACGCTGGCGAAACTGTTTATCGACAACTTCGATAAATACACCGACACCCCAGCGGGTGCCGCGCTGGTAGCGGCAGGTCCGAAGCTGTAATCGGTTAATATTTCACTGACCCCTTATCCAAACGGATAAGGGGTTTTTTTATATCTGCAGTTTCAGAAAAATTCGCTGGAACCGTTCTGGTATGGGGAAACGGGGCGGCATTCGGATAATTTATTACAACGTGACACGCAATGGCCGAATTTATCTGGCATTGATTTATCCTAAAAATGAACAGGATGATTTAACAGAAGAACAAAGAAAGGCATTGAAACTATTGTCCGAAAAGCTGCTTTAATGTTGAAGCTCAACAAATCCCATCACGGCCGCAACGCCAACAGAGGCATTGGAAATAGATGAAAGACGAATTATTTGCTGATCTTCTTGCCAGCGCAGAAGAAATGGTACGCATCGAAAAGGGTGAAAAAACGCCTGAGCCAGAACACGTCCATACTTTTAGCGAAATCGATGTAAAAGCGATCCGTGAAGCAACTGGCTTACGTCAGCAAGATTTCGCTGTCGCCGTGGGGGTGAGTTACGACCTGGTAAAAAGCTGGGAAACCAAACGCCGTCAACCTACCGGAGCACCTCGAAAATTGCTCCTGCTTTTGCAAGCGAATCCTTTCATTATCAATCAATTGAAAACAATCTAAAAACGGGAGGCACCTTCGCCTCCCGTTTATTTACCCTTCTTTTGTCGTGCCCTGCGCCCGCGTTACCGGTAATGGCAGCCAGGCGCGAATGGAAAGCCCGCCCCGCTCGCTGGTGCCAAGCTCCAGCATCCCGTTATGGTTATCCACGATACGCTGCACAATCGCCAGGCCTAGTCCCGTGCCGCTAATGGTGCGCGCACTGTCGCCGCGGACAAAAGGCTGGAACAGATGCTTACGCTGTTCAGGCTCGATACCCGGACCGTCGTCTTCCACCTGGAACCAGGCGCGATTTGGCTCCGTTCCGCTGCTGACTTTGATCCAACCATTGCCATAGCGGGCAGCGTTCACCACCATATTCGCCACCGCACGTTTGATTGACAGCGGATGCATTTTCACTTCTATGCAGCCAGGATAAAGCGCGGTATCAATTTCACGCTCATAGCCACTTTCCGCGGCAATCACCTCACCAAGCACCGCATTAAGATCCGCCAGTTCCATTGGCATCTCCTGACCAGTACGCAGGTAGTCGATAAACTGCTCAATGATGGCGTTGCACTCTTCGATATCTTTGTTGATCGATTCTGCCAGGTAGCCATCCTGCTCGCTCATCATCTCGGTCGCCAGGCGAATACGCGTCAGTGGCGTGCGCAGGTCATGACTTACCCCTGCCATCAGCAGCGTGCGGTCATCCGCCAGTTGCTTAACACCAGCCGCCATATGGTTGAAGGCGCGGGTAACCGAACGCACCTCCGAAGCGCCATATTCACGCAGCGGCGGCGGAATAATCCCTTTACCGACCTGCAAAGCAGCATGTTCGAGATCGACCAACGGTCGGTTCTGAATACGAATAAACAGCCACGCCCCGCCAATCGCCATCAGCATAATCGCCAGCGTATAGCGGAACAGCGGGGAGAAATCGCCCTGATGAATTTCGGTCAGCGGCACGCGTACCCAGATATTGGGCGACAGCCAGGTTTTCAGCCAGACAACAGGCGAGCTTTTGTTAACCTCGACGCGAACTTCCGTCGGGCCGCCCAGCTGCTGCGCCATCTGATGGCTTAAGAATTCATAGTGTTGCGCCCAACGCAGCCCGGCCTCTTCGGCAGCTTCGTTGGAATAGAGGGAGATCCCCAGCTCACGGTAGATCTCCCGACGGAAAGCGGGAGGCACAACCAACTGCGTGCCGTCCTCCAGTTGCAGTTTGTCGGTCATCAACATACGCACTTCGTACGCGAGGACTTTATTAAACTGCTGGAGGCTCGGCAAAATCGCGAAGTTCAGCACCACCAGATAAGTCGTCACCAGGCTGACGAACAGCAAGGTGACGATGAGCAATAACGTGCGGGCAAATGAACTTCGTGGCGAGAAGCGCAATCGCCTCATGCTTTAGAACCGTCCGGTACAAAGACGTAGCCCAGACCCCAGACGGTCTGAATGTAACGCGGATGTGCCGGATCTTCTTCCACCATGCGGCGCAGACGAGAGATCTGCACGTCGATGGAACGTTCCATTGCGGAATATTCACGGCCACGGGCAAGGTTCATCAGCTTATCGCGGGAGAGCGGCTCACGCGGATGGCTGACCAGCGCCTTCAGGACCGCAAATTCACCGCTGGTCAGCGGCATCGGTTCATCTTCGCGGAACATTTCACGCGTACCCAGGTTAAGTTTGAACTTACCGAAAGCAATCACAGCTTCTTCCTGTGACGGCGCGCCCGGCAGTTCATTCGCCTGACGACGCAGCACCGCACGGATGCGGGCCAGCAATTCACGCGGGTTAAACGGTTTTGGAATGTAATCGTCAGCACCAATTTCCAGGCCAACGATACGGTCAACTTCTTCCCCTTTCGCCGTTACCATAATGATCGGCATCGGGTTACTCTGGCTACGAAGACGTCGGCAAATCGACAAACCATCTTCACCAGGTAACATCAAATCCAGTACCATAAGATGGAAAGATTCACGAGTCAGCAGGCGATCCATCTGTTCTGCATTAGCGACGCTTCGAACCTGGAAGCCTTGTTCGGTGAGATAACGCTCCAGCAGCGCACGCAAGCGCATGTCGTCATCGACCACCAGAATCTTGTAGTTCTCTTGCATTGTTTGTACTCCCAAAGGTTCGCAACAATTTGTAAGCGTGTATTCTTAAAAAAGCTCACGTTCGTCACCAGCTAAATCTGGTATGAATTTCAGCCTAAATTGTTACAAAGCATATTAAACAGCGGCTTAAGTATACAATTTATTCAGCGAAACATTATTGATTCTGTTGATATGATCACGTTATACCCAATGTGCGCATTATCAAACAGACAAAGGGAATCAACGAGATGAAAACGCCCCTGGTTACCCGGGAAGGGTATGAAAAACTCAAACAAGAGCTAAATTATCTCTGGCGTGAAGAGCGCCCGGAAGTCACAAAGAAGGTGACCTGGGCCGCAAGTCTGGGCGACCGCAGCGAAAACGCTGACTATCAGTATAATAAAAAGCGCCTGCGTGAAATCGACCGTCGTGTGCGCTATCTCACTAAATGCATGGAAAATCTCAAAATCGTCGATTACTCGCCCCAGCAGGAAGGAAAAGTTTTCTTTGGCGCGTGGGTAGAGATTGAAAACGACGATGGCGTGACTCACCGTTTCCGGATCGTCGGCTATGATGAAATCTTTGGCCGTAAAGACTACATCTCTATCGATTCCCCAATGGCCCGCGCATTGCTGAAAAAAGAAGTGGGCGATCTGGCGGTGGTGAATACCCCTGCCGGGGAAGCGAGCTGGTATGTTAATGCTATCGAGTACGTGAAACCGTAAGGAAGAGTCTTAACCTCCTGCCGATGGCTGGCATTTTTGCCAGCCAGTCCGTATAACTATCCCCTGATTTTTGATCCGAAAAGATGAACTCAAACCATGATGAATGATTCGTTCTGCCGCATTATTGCGGGTGAAATTCAGGCACGCCCGGAACAGGTTGACGCTGCCGTTCGCCTGCTTGACGAAGGGAATACCGTGCCGTTTATCGCACGTTATCGTAAGGAAATCACCGGCGGTCTGGATGACACGCAGCTGCGTAATCTGGAAACACGTCTGGGATATCTGCGCGAGCTGGAAGAGAGACGTCAGGCTATTCTCAAGTCCATTTCTGAGCAAGGTAAACTCACCGACGAGCTGGCGAATGCCATTAACGCTACCTTGAGCAAAACCGAACTCGAAGACCTCTACCTGCCTTACAAACCTAAACGTCGTACCCGCGGGCAAATCGCCATTGAAGCAGGTCTTGAGCCACTGGCTGACCTGCTGTGGAGCGATCCGTCACACACGCCAGAAGTCGCCGCCGCACAATATGTTGATGCCGATAAAGGCGTGGCAGATACCAAAGCCGCGCTGGACGGCGCGCGTTATATCCTGATGGAACGCTTTGCCGAAGATGCCGCGCTGCTGGCAAAAGTGCGTGATTATCTGTGGAAAAACGCGCATTTGGTTTCTACAGTGGTGAGCGGTAAAGAAGAGGAAGGGGCGAAATTCCGCGACTATTTCGATCATCACGAACCGCTGTCAACGGTGCCTTCTCACCGCGCGCTGGCGATGTTCCGTGGTCGTAACGAAGGCATACTCCAGCTTTCGCTGAATGCCGATCCGCAGTTCGATGAGCCGCCAAAAGAGAGCTATTGCGAGCAAATCATCATGGATCATCTCGGCCTGCGCCTGAACAATGCCCCGGCGGATAGCTGGCGCAAAGGCGTGGTGAGCTGGACGTGGCGCATCAAGGTGCTGATGCATCTGGAAACAGAACTGATGGGCACCGTGCGCGAACGTGCGGAAGATGAAGCGATTAATGTCTTTGCCCGTAACCTGCACGATCTGCTGATGGCGGCCCCTGCCGGACTGCGTGCGACGATGGGCCTCGATCCGGGTCTGCGTACCGGGGTAAAAGTAGCGGTAGTCGATGCAACCGGCAAACTGGTGGCAACCGATACCATTTACCCGCACACCGGACAAGCCGCAAAAGCAGCGATGACCGTTGCTGCCCTGTGTGAAAAGCATAACGTTGAACTGGTGGCGATCGGCAACGGTACAGCTTCCCGCGAAACCGAGCGTTTCTATCTTGATGTCCAGAAGCAGTTCCCGAAAGTGACCGCGCAGAAAGTGATCGTCAGCGAAGCTGGCGCATCAGTTTACTCGGCTTCCGAGCTGGCAGCACAGGAGTTCCCGGATCTCGACGTTTCTCTGCGTGGCGCAGTATCTATCGCCCGCCGTTTGCAGGATCCGCTGGCGGAGCTGGTGAAAATCGATCCGAAATCTATCGGCGTGGGTCAGTATCAGCATGACGTCAGCCAGACGCAGCTGGCCCGCAAGCTGGATGCAGTAGTAGAAGACTGCGTTAACGCCGTTGGCGTTGATTTGAATACCGCTTCTGTTCCGCTGTTAACTCGCGTAGCGGGCCTGACGCGCATGATGGCGCAAAACATCGTGGCCTGGCGCGATGAGAACGGCCAGTTCCAGAACCGTCAGCAACTGTTAAAAGTGAGCCGTCTGGGGCCGAAAGCCTTCGAGCAGTGTGCGGGCTTCTTGCGCATTAACCACGGTGATAACCCGCTGGACGCGTCTACCGTTCACCCGGAAGCCTATCCGGTGGTGGAACGCATTCTGGCAGCAACACAGCAGGCACTGAAAGATCTGATGGGTAACAGCAGCGAGCTGCGTAACCTGAAAGCGTCTGATTTTACCGATGAGAAATTCGGTGTGCCGACGGTAACCGACATCATCAAAGAGCTGGAAAAACCGGGTCGCGATCCGCGTCCGGAATTTAAAACCGCTCAGTTTGCCGATGGCGTCGAAACGATGAACGACCTGCAACCGGGTATGATCCTCGAAGGCGCGGTCACCAACGTCACCAACTTTGGTGCTTTTGTTGATATCGGCGTACATCAGGACGGCCTGGTTCACATCTCTTCTTTGTCGAACAAGTTTGTGGAAGATCCGCATACCGTGGTGAAAGCAGGCGACATTGTGAAGGTGAAAGTGCTGGAAGTGGATCTTCAGCGTAAACGTATCGCCCTGACCATGCGTCTGGACGAGCAGCCTGGCGAAGCCAACGCTCGTCGCGGCGGCGGTAACGATCGCCCGCAAAACAACCGCCCGGCAGCCAAACCGCGTGGGCGTGAAGCGCAGCCTGCCGGTAATAGCGCGATGATGGATGCGCTGGCGGCAGCAATGGGTAAAAAGCGTTAAACACCCTGATTGGCCTACGGTTCAAATTTGCACGAAATCGTAGGCCAGATAAGGCGTTCACGCCGCATCTGCCAACGAACGCCCTGCCTGACATAAATATGCCGGAGATATTCTCCGGCATATTTATTCCACAGCCAAACTCACAATATATTCCGTTAATATTTATCACCTCATTAACAACTGAAACCTTAATTAAACATTAACCCGCCCTAATAATTCGTCATTCGAATTATATTTTGGCTGCGATATAACCTTGAGCCACATCAACATTGAGTCAGATTATTATTCAAACCAACATTCGCACACATTTTAAGTATTGCTGATAGAAACCATTCTCATTATCATTGTACTGTTGATTATTTAATCTCTCCTTCGTTGGCAAATCATCTGGTCTCATGTCGCTGTCAAACGCCCCATGAGGTAGTTATCCAGTTAATGAGAAACAAGTAGGCACCTATGCAATACACTCCAGATACTGCGTGGAAAATCACTGGCTTTTCCCGTGAAATCAGCCCGGCATATCGCCAAAAACTGCTTTCTCTTGGCATGTTACCTGGCTCCTCTTTTAATGTGGTGCGCGTCGCTCCACTCGGCGACCCCATTCATATCGAAACCCGTCGTGTAAGCCTAGTATTACGGAAAAAAGATCTGGCCTTATTAGAAGTGGAAGCGGTTTCCTGTTAATACGGTGATAACAACAATGAAAAAATTAACCATTGGCTTAATTGGTAATCCAAATTCTGGCAAGACAACTTTATTTAACCAGCTCACCGGCGCACGTCAGCGTGTAGGAAACTGGGCCGGCGTTACCGTCGAACGTAAAGAGGGTCAGTTTTCCACCACCGATCATCAGGTCACGCTGGTGGATCTGCCCGGTACTTATTCTCTGACTACTATTTCATCGCAGACGTCGTTGGACGAGCAAATCGCCTGTCACTACATTTTGAGTGGCGACGCCGATCTGCTGATTAACGTGGTGGATGCGTCTAACCTTGAGCGTAACCTGTACCTGACGCTACAGCTGCTGGAACTCGGCATTCCCTGCATCGTGGCGCTGAACATGCTCGACATTGCCGAGAAACAAAATATTCGCATCGAAATTGATGCGCTGTCGGCGCGTCTTGGCTGCCCGGTAGTTCCACTGGTTTCCACGCGTGGTCGCGGTATCGAAGCTCTGAAACTGGCGATTGACCGCTACAAAGCCAACGACAATGTAGAACTGGTGCATTACGCCCAGCCGCTAATCAATGAAGCCGACTCGCTGGCAAAAGTGATGCCGTCCGACATCCCGCTCAAGCAGCGTCGCTGGCTGGGCCTGCAAATGCTGGAAGGCGATATCTACAGCCGCGCCTACGCCGGTGAAGCGTCGCAGCATCTGGATGCCGCCCTCGCCCGTCTGCGTAATGAGATGGACGATCCGGCGCTGCACATTGCCGATGCGCGTTACCAGTGCATTGCTGCCATCTGTGATGTGGTAAGCAACACCCTGACGGCAGAACCCAGCCGTTTCACCACTGCGGTAGATAAAATCGTGCTCAACCGTTTCCTCGGTCTGCCGATTTTCCTCTTTGTGATGTACCTGATGTTCCTGCTCGCTATCAACATCGGCGGGGCGTTACAGCCGCTGTTTGACGTCGGCTCCGTGGCGCTATTTGTGCATGGTATTCAGTGGATTGGCTACACGCTCCACTTCCCGGACTGGCTGACTATCTTCCTCGCCCAGGGCCTGGGCGGCGGTATTAACACCGTGCTGCCACTGGTGCCGCAGATCGGCATGATGTACCTGTTCCTCTCCTTCCTCGAGGACTCCGGTTATATGGCGCGTGCGGCGTTTGTGATGGACCGTCTGATGCAGGCGCTGGGCTTGCCGGGGAAATCCTTTGTACCGCTGATCGTTGGTTTCGGTTGTAACGTACCGTCGGTAATGGGCGCGCGAACTCTTGATGCTCCGCGTGAACGCCTGATGACCATTATGATGGCACCGTTTATGTCCTGCGGCGCACGTCTGGCTATCTTCGCAGTATTTGCGGCTGCCTTCTTCGGGCAGAACGGCGCGCTGGCGGTCTTCTCGCTGTATATGCTGGGTATCGTGATGGCGGTGCTGACTGGCCTGATGCTCAAGTACACCATCATGCGCGGTGAAGCGACGCCGTTCGTCATGGAGCTGCCGGTCTACCATGTACCACACGTTAAAAGCCTGATTATCCAGACCTGGCAGCGTCTGAAAGGCTTCGTTCTGCGTGCTGGTAAAGTGATTATCATCGTCAGCATTTTCCTGAGCGCCTTCAACAGCTTCTCGCTGAGCGGAAAAATCGTCGATAACATCAACGACTCGGCGCTGGCTTCCGTCAGCCGGGTGATCACCCCGGTCTTCAAGCCGATTGGCGTACATGAAGATAACTGGCAGGCAACGGTTGGCCTGTTTACAGGTGCCATGGCGAAAGAAGTGGTGGTGGGTACGCTCAACACCCTCTACACCGCAGAAAATATTCAGGACGAAGAGTTCAATCCGGCGGAATTTAACCTCGGTGAAGAGCTGTTCAGTGCGGTAGATGAAACCTGGCAGAGCCTGAAAGACACCTTCAGCCTTAGCGTACTGATGAACCCCATTGAAGCAAGCAAAGGCGACGGCGAAATGGGTACCGGGGCGATGGGCGTGATGGATCAGAAATTCGGTAGCGCCGCAGCCGCTTACAGCTACCTGATTTTCGTCCTGCTGTATGTACCGTGCATCTCGGTGATGGGTGCTATCGCGCGTGAATCAAGCCGTGGCTGGATGGGCTTCTCCATCCTGTGGGGGCTGAATATCGCTTACTCGCTGGCAACATTGTTCTATCAAGTCGCCAGCTACAGCCAGCATCCAACCTACAGTCTGGTATGCATTCTGGCGGTTATCCTGTTTAACATCGTGGTTATCGGTTTGCTGCGCCGCGCGCGTAGCCGGGTGGATATCGAACTGCTGGCAACGCGCAAGTCGGTAAGCAGTTGCTGTGCAGCCAGCACCACTGGCGATTGCCACTAAGGATACAGCAATGGCTTCGCTCATTCAGGTGCGTGATTTGCTGGCGTTACGGGGTCGTATGGAAGCGGCCCAGATAAGCCAGGCATTGAACACTCCACAGCCAATGATTAACGCCATGCTGCAACAACTGGAAAGTATGGGCAAAGCCGTGCGGATTCAGGAAGAACCCGACGGCTGCCTCTCCGGCAGTTGTAAAAGCTGCCCGGAAGGAAAAGCCTGTCTGCGCGAGTGGTGGGCGCTGCGTTAACCATACTCCATCGCCTGTTTTGAAAAGCCCGGTATGCGTTTGCTACCGGGCTTTTTTGCGTGCGGCTTTCCATAAAAATGCAATTCTTGCAGCACAGAGTAAGTTCCTCTGAAAGCGTCTCGCAGGGATGAAAACTCGCTAATGCACAGGTGTGGAGTGGCGCGTAGAGTCGCGACATTCAAACAACAGGTGAAGGAACGCCATGAGCAAAAAGCAGAGTTCCACCCCACACGATGCACTGTTCAAACTCTTTTTACGCCAACCGGACACGGCACGCGATTTTCTTGCGTTCCATTTACCGGCCCCCATTCACGCGCTCTGTGATATGAAAACCCTCAAGCTGGAGTCGAGCAGTTTTATTGATGACGATCTGCGTGAAAGCTACTCCGACGTGCTGTGGTCGGTGAAAACGGAACAAGGACCGGGATATATCTATTGCCTGATTGAACATCAAAGCACCTCAAACAAACTGATCGCATTTCGCATGATGCGTTACGCCATTGCCGCAATGCAAAACCACCTTGATGCCGGATACAAAACGTTGCCGATGGTGGTGCCGTTGTTGTTTTACCACGGTATTGAAAGCCCCTATCCCTATTCGCTGTGTTGGCTGGATTGTTTCGCCGATCCCAACCTGGCCAGGCAGCTCTATGCCTCTGCATTTCCGCTGATTGATGTCACCGTCATGCCTGATGATGAAATCATGCAACACCGACGCATGGCGCTGCTGGAGTTAATTCAAAAACATATTCGTCAACGCGACCTGATGGGGCTGGTAGAGCAAATGGCCTGCTTATTAAGTAGTGGATACGCTAATGACAGACAAATCAAAGGGCTGTTTAATTACATATTGCAAACCGGCGATGCGGTGCGTTTTAACGATTTTATCGACGGTGTGGCCGAACGTTCACCGAAACACAAGGAGAGTTTAATGACTATTGCGGAAAGATTGCGGCAGGAAGGTCATCGTCAAGGCGTACAGCAAGGACGACGCCTGGAAGCCCTGGATATTGCCCAAACGATGCTGAAAGCGGGTATCCCCCATGAATACATAATATTATTTACCAGCCTGACGATGGAGGAGCTTAAAGAAATTATCCATTGATAAAACAAAGGAGAGTTTAATGACTATTGCGGAAAGGTTGCGGCAGGAAGGGGAACAATCCAAAGCCTTACATATAGCAAAAATAATGCTTGAATCCGGAGTCCCTCTTGCAGACATCATGCGCTTTACCGGGGTGTCAGAAGAAGAGTTGGCTGCGGCGAGCCAGTAGACACTATCCCCTGCTTAAGTGCTACTTTGTGCTATCTTGCATGTAACACAAAGTAGCACTTAGGAACTGATATGCAGACAGTGAAATTACGGCAACAAGGAGGAGCCATGATCGTTACTATCCCACGAGATGTTGCCACCGATCTTGGCTGGTCACCGGGCACAGAGCTTACCGTGGAGAAAAAAGGCGATAGCGTTAATTTGCGCGCAACAGAGCACAAACCACGTGGGCGTCTTACCGTCGCGCAGTTGTTGAGTCAGATCGATGAAAGCGAAATTACGGAGCTAAATCAGTCCACAGAAGGATGGGCTGAAGGGAAAAAAGGTAATGAAGCATGGTAAAGGCACGGACGCCACATCGTGGTGAGATTTGGTGTTTTAACCCTGATCCGGTTGCCGGGCATGAACTTCGGGATCCACATTATTGCATTGTGGTAACAGACAAAGAACTCAACAATGTTTTAAAAGTTGCTATGTGCTGTCCGATTTCAACAGGGGCAAATGCAGCACGTTCCACAGGGGTGACGGTGAACGTCCTCCCCCATGATACGCAAACCGGTAACCTGCATGGCGTTGTGCTTTGTCACCAGCTGAAAGCAGTCGATCTTATTGCCCGTGGCGCTCAATTTCATACTGTTGCCGATGAAGCATTGATTAGTGAGGTGATCGGTAAACTGGTGAATATAATCGACCCACAACAGTAACCCTCACTTCCTGCCTACACCCTCTGCTTCAATGCCACCAGCAGGTGACAAAACTCATCCGGATGCGAAATAAACGGCGCATGGGCCGCTTTGGCGAAGATGTATGACTCGCTGTGCGGCCAGAGTTGATCCAGCATCGGCACCACTTTGCGCGGCACCAGACCGTCGAGATAGCCATACAATCGCAAAAACGGCATAGGTACGTTTTGCAGCGACTGACGGAGATCGACCGTTTTCAGAATTTCCAGCCCACCATTAAGCACGTCAACCTCCGGCATCGGTAACGCCAGAACGGTTTTCTTCAGCGCTCGCGCATCCTGGCGTGCCGTTTCTGTACCCATGGTTTGTAACGCAAGGAACCGTTCTACTGTGCGCTGAAAATCTTCACTCAGTTGCTGCTGGAAACCTGCCAGCACGTCCGGTTTTATCCCCGGCCAGCCGTCACGAGCACTGAAACACGGTGACGATGCCACGGTAACCAACGCCTGAACACGCTCGGGATGGGTTAACGCAATCTGGCTTGCCACCAGTCCCCCCAGACTCCAGCCCAGCCAGATGGCCTTATCCGGTGCCTGTTGCAGCACGACTTCTGCCATCTCAGCAAGCGACATCGCACCAAATCCCTGGCTGCGCCCGAAGCCGGGCAGGTCAACAAGGTGCAGCGTAAAATGCGAGCTGAGTTCCTCGTCAATGCAACGCCACACTTCGGCATTCAGTCCCCATCCGTGCAGCAGCACAAGATGAACATTCCCCTGACCTTTGGTCTGCCACCAGATGTTATTCATCCGCTATTGTTCTCTTTTGACTTACAAGGATGAACATATGCTAACAGTACCGGGATTATGCTGGCTATGCCGAATGCCGCTGGCGTTAGGTCATTGGGGGATTTGTTCGGTCTGCTCCCGCGCCGCACGTACAGATAAAACCTTATGCCCACAATGTGGATTACCCGCCACACACTCACATCTTCCCTGCGGCCGCTGCCTGCAAAAACCGCCGCCCTGGCAAAGACTGGTCACGGTCGCCAACTACACGCCGCCATTAAGCCCGCTCATCCACCAGCTTAAATTTTCGCGGCGCAGCGAAATCGCCAGCGCCCTGTCACGTCTGTTACTATTGGAGGTCTTACACGCTCGTCGTACCGCCGGGTTGCAACTGCCGGATCGCATCATCAGCGTTCCGTTATGGCAGCGGCGTCACTGGCGTCGGGGATTTAATCAGAGCGATTTGCTGTGTCAGCCGTTATCACGCTGGTTGCACTGCCAGTGGGATAGCGAAGCCGTCGTACGAACACGGGCCACCGCTATCCAGCATTTTCTCAGTGCCCGGCTGCGCAAGCGCAACCTGAAAAATGCCTTTCGCCTTGAATTGCCTGTGCAAGGTCGCCATATGGTGATTGTGGATGATGTCGTTACCACCGGAAGTACCGTCGCAGAGATTGCGCAGCTGCTTTTACGCAATGGTGCGGCGACAGTCCAGGTCTGGTGCCTTTGTCGAACCTTGTAGAGCCTCGATGATGGGCGTATTATAACCAACTAAAATAGTCAACTATTAGGCCATTACTATGATCCGTATTTCCGATGCTGCACAAGCGCACTTTGCCAAACTGCTGGCAAACCAGGAAGAAGGGACACAAATCCGCGTATTTGTGATTAACCCTGGCACGCCTAACGCTGAATGTGGCGTTTCTTATTGTCCGCCGGACGCTGTGGAAGCCACCGACACCGCCCTGAAATTTGACCTGCTGACTGCGTATGTTGATGAGTTAAGCGCGCCATACCTGGAAGATGCAGAGATCGACTTTGTTACCGACCAGTTGGGTTCTCAGTTAACGCTGAAAGCCCCGAACGCCAAAATGCGTAAAGTGGCTGACGATGCGCCGCTGATGGAGCGTGTGGAGTATATGCTGCAATCGCAGATCAACCCGCAACTTGCCGGTCACGGTGGTCGCGTTTCGCTGATGGAAATCACCGAAGACGGTTACGCCATTCTGCAATTCGGCGGCGGCTGTAACGGTTGTTCTATGGTCGATGTGACGCTGAAAGAGGGGATCGAGAAGCAGCTGCTGAACGAATTCCCGGAGCTGAAAGGTGTACGCGATCTCACCGAACACCAGCGCGGCGAGCACTCTTACTACTAAGTCCCCCCTCTTTTGCAGATAGCCCGATGCGACGCTAAAGCGTCTTATCGGGCCGTCTGCCAGGCATTGGCTCTACATTGACTCGGCAAATCCATCCCTTCGTTTCCCCGCGATAATATGACCAACCTCTCATAATTTAAATTTACCCCGCTCTGGTGATTCTCAAGCACACAATGTTACCCGTATCATTTACATGGGCACCAAACACACTCATAACATCTGACTACACTAATTAGTTTTAGAAGTCGTCAGCCATGGTGCTGTTATATCTCTGTTCCCAGTTGGGACGATCAGAATTTATCGTCAGAAGCCTGACGTTACCCATAACAAATGAAAGGCCAGGTAAATCATGCCATTAGTCATTGTTGCTATCGGTGTAATCTTGTTATTACTCCTGATGATCCGCTTCAAAATGAACGGTTTCATCGCTCTCGTCCTGGTGGCGCTTGCTGTTGGATTAATGCAAGGTATGCCACTGGATAAAGTTATTGGCTCTATCAAAGCCGGTGTCGGCGGTACGCTCGGCAGCCTTGCCCTGATCATGGGTTTTGGCGCGATGCTGGGCAAAATGCTGGCAGACTGCGGTGGTGCACAACGTATCGCCACCACGCTGATTGCCAAATTTGGTAAAAAACACATCCAGTGGGCGGTGGTACTGACCGGTTTTACCGTTGGTTTTGCCCTGTTCTATGAAGTGGGCTTTGTGCTGATGCTGCCGCTGGTGTTTACCATCGCGGCTTCCGCGAATATTCCACTGCTGTATGTTGGAGTACCAATGGCGGCTGCACTGTCTGTGACCCACGGCTTCCTGCCACCGCATCCGGGCCCGACTGCGATTGCCACCATTTTCAATGCCGATATGGGTAAAACCCTGCTGTACGGTACTATTCTGGCAATCCCGACCGTGATTCTCGCCGGTCCGGTTTACGCTCGTGTGTTGAAAGGTATCGATAAGCCAATCCCGGAAGGTCTGTACAGCGCGAAAACCTTCAGCGAAGAAGAAATGCCGAGCTTTGGCGTCAGCGTCTGGACTTCTCTGGTGCCAGTTGTGCTGATGGCGATGCGTGCGATTGCCGAAATGATCCTGCCGAAAGGTCACGCTTTCCTGCCGGTGGCGGAGTTCCTCGGTGACCCGGTAATGGCAACGCTGATTGCTGTGCTGATTGCGATGTTCACCTTTGGTCTGAACCGTGGCCGTTCAATGGATCAGATTAACGACACGCTGGTTTCTTCCATCAAAATCATCGCGATGATGCTGTTGATTATCGGTGGTGGCGGTGCGTTCAAGCAGGTGCTGGTAGACAGCGGCGTGGACAAATACATTGCTTCCATGATGCACGAAACCAACATTTCTCCGCTGCTGATGGCATGGTCGATTGCTGCCGTACTGCGTATCGCGCTGGGTTCCGCAACCGTTGCGGCAATCACTGCGGGGGGTATCGCGGCACCGCTGATTGCAACGACAGGCGTTAGCCCAGAGCTGATGGTTATTGCGGTTGGTTCCGGTAGTGTGATTTTCTCGCACGTGAACGATCCGGGCTTCTGGCTGTTCAAAGAGTACTTTAACCTGACTATCGGCGAGACCATCAAATCCTGGTCGATGCTGGAAACCATTATCTCAGTGTGCGGTCTGGTTGGCTGTCTGCTGCTGAATATGGTGATTTGATAATACTGATGGCCGGATGCGGCGTGAACGCCTTATCCGGCCTACGATTCGGCATTAATTAGTAGGCCGGATAAGACGCGTCAAGCGTCGCATCCGGCATCAACCGCACTCTACTTCTTCTTCGCTACCGCCCTGCGCCGCTTGTCCAGATCCTGAATCAACTTGTTCACCCCATCATCGGCAAACATCGTCTCAAGCGTTGCGGAAAGCTTGCGTCGCCAGTTTTTGTACTGGTAACTGGTTCCAGGAATATTTACCGGTTCCGCCATATCGAGCCAGTCTTCCGGCTGTAGCCCTAACAGGGCGCTGTTACTGTCGGCAATGTAGCGTTGCAAACCACGATTAAGCGTCGGCGTCATCGCCATCAGCGACGCCTTATGCCCGGCGCGTTTAGGCAGACAACCGTATTTATGCAGTGCATCCAGCAGCCCCTGCTTCGCCAGTTCGCGATCATGATACAAACCGCGTAGCACATCTTCATCCGGATACAGGCCCAGCGTTTTGCCCAGCGTTAAATCACCGCTTTCCCAGTAACCGCGAAGCGTTGGCAGGTCGTGTGTCGCCGCAACTGCCATCGACTGCTCCGGGTACGCTTTCGGCGCGCGGAATGTCTTCTCATGGTCGCTTTCGAAATAGAGCACTTTATAGGAGTAAACACCGCTACTACGCAGTTTACCGACAATCTCTACTGGTACAGTGCCGAGATCTTCGCCAATCACCATGCAGCGATGACGCTGACTTTCAAGTGCCAGAATCGAGAGCAGATCATCCACCGGATAGTGAACATATGCCCCCTGATCCGCCGTCTCGCCATACGGTATCCACCACAAACGCAGCATCGACATCACATGGTCAATTCGTAATGCGCCGCAGTTTTGCATATTGGCACGCAGCAGCTCGATAAACGGTTCATAGGCGCGCGCGGTGATGATATGCGGGTCCATCGGCGGCAAGCCCCAGTTCTGCCCCAACGGGCCGAGGATATCCGGCGGCGCGCCAACCGACGCTTTCAGGCAATACAATTCACGGTCGCACCAGGTTTCTGCCCCACCTTCTGCTACACCAACCGCCAGGTCACGATACAAGCCAATCGGCATTTCATAGCCCTGGCTTATCTCCCAGCAAGCGGCAAACTGGCTGTAAGCCAGCCACTGCAACCAGAGATAAAAATCGACGTCATCGCGATGTTCTTCGCAGAACTGACGCACTTCTGGCGAATCCACGTTCTGATACATCTCAGGCCATGCTGGCCAGCCCCAGCGCATTTCGTCTTCTTTCACTTGCTGGGCATGTAGCGCATCAAAGGCTGCCTGCCAAAACAGGCTGTCGCCTTGCTCTGCAACAAACTGGCGAAACGCTGTCATCTGCTCATCATCACGTTGCGCGAAACCTTTCCACGCCATGCGCAATGCTGTCATTTTTAAGGCGGTAACCGTGGAGTAATCGACCCAGTCGGCATCCCGCGCCTGTTGCAGCGTCTGCTGCGTCGTCGGCATGTGCCACCAGGTTTGCGCCTCTTCGCTAAGCTGAAAATCTTCAACGGCGTTGACGTCGATATAAATCACGTTCAGCCAGCGGCGAGAAGACGGGCTATATGGGCTGGCGCTTTCCGGGTTTGCCGGATAGAGCGCATGAATCGGATTCAGGCCGATAAACGCTCCACCACGTTTCGCCACATCCACCAGCATCGCTTTGAGATCGCCAAAATCCCCAATACCCCAGTTTTTTTCCGATCGCAGCGTATAAAGCTGAACGCAGGCCCCCCACAGCTTTTGCTTGTTGAGCAATGCCTGCGGTTCGTAGCAGCGTTTCGGGGCGACAATCACCCGACAATGAGCACGCTGTTCATCCTGGGTAAGCGTCAGCGTGTGATAACCTTCCGGCAGCTTCGTCGGTAGATTGAACGCGTTACCACCGCTCACGTGGCCTTTGTACTGCGTACCTTCTTCGGTGGTCAGCAACCAGCTAAATTCGCCGCTGCCCTCTACCGCCATTGGCATTTTTTTCCCGGCGGTATACACCATGACATTTGGCACTGGTGTTACCGCCACTTTCGTGGCGGTACTTTGATGCATCGCATCAAGCAAACGCCGTTTGGTTTCGGCGCTAATCGACTGCGGTTTTCCGTGGGCATTGATGTAATTGGGGCTGATCCCCGCCGCCAACGCGGCTTTATCCAGACGTTTGCTTTCCATCGCGCTTCCTTAGCGTTTTGCCTGCCAGATACGAGCCTGATAATCACGGATTGAGCGATCCGAGCTGAACATACCGCAGCGGGCGGTATTGAGGATCGCCGCGCGAGTCCAGGCCTCCTGGTCGCGGTACAGCACATCCACGCGTTTTTGCGCTTCGACATAAGCCGCAAAGTCCGCCATCACCAGATACGGATCGCCGCCCTGCTTACCGAGGCTATGCAGCATCTGGTCAAACGCGTGTTTATCGCCATCGCTATATTTGCCGCTTTCCAGCTCCTTCAATACCGCATCAAGCACCTTATCTTTCTTCCGCCATTTCACCGGGTCATAGCCCTTCGCTTTCAGCGCCTTAACCTGCTCGACAGTATGACCAAAGATAAAGATATTCTCTTCACCGACTTTCTCAGCGATTTCGACGTTTGCGCCATCCAGCGTGCCGACAGTGAGCGCACCGTTAAGCGCCAGTTTCATATTGCCAGTACCAGAAGCTTCTTTACCTGCGGTGGAGATCTGTTCGGAGATATCCGCCGCCGGGATCAGCATTTCCGCAGCAGATACACAATAATCTGGCAGGAATACAACCTTCAGCTTGTCGCCCACCTGCGGATCGTTGTTGATCACGTCAGCCACTTTGTTGATCGCAAAGATAATATTCTTCGCCAGGTAGTAGCCCGGTGCCGCTTTCGCGCCGAAGAGGAAGACGCGCGGTACGCGATCAGCCTGCGGGTTTTCACGAATTTCTTTGTACAACGCCAGAATATGCAGCAGATTCAGGTGCTGGCGTTTGTACTCGTGCAGGCGTTTGATCTGAATATCGAAAATCGCCTGAGGATTGATTTCAATACCGGTACGAACTTTCACAAACTCCGCCAGACGAACTTTATTCGCCTGTTTGATCTCGCGATATTGCTGACGGAATTTCGCGTCATCAGCGAATTTTTCCAGATTAATCAGTTGATCGAGATCGTTAGCCCACTCTTTTTTCAGTGACTTATCCAACAATGCTGCCAGTGCCGGGTTGCACTGTTTGATCCAGCGACGTGGTGTAATACCGTTGGTGACGTTATGGAATTTGTTCGGCCATAGCTGGTGATATTCCGGGAACAGATCTTTCACCACCAGATCCGAGTGCAGCGCCGCCACACCGTTTACCGCAAAGCCGCTTACCACGCACATATTGGCCATGCGAACTTGTTTGTCATGCACCACCGCCAGCTTCGCCCATACCGCTTTATCGCCCGGCCAGGTTTTTTCCACCAACTTCTTAAAGCGGTTGTTAATTTCGTTGATTACCTGCATATGGCGTGGCAGCAGGGCTTTTACCAGTTTCTCATCCCAGCACTCCAGTGCTTCTGGCATCAGGGTATGGTTGGTATAAGCAAAGGTATTGCTGGTGATTGCCCATGCGTCATCCCAGCTCATCTGGTGCTCATCGATTAGCACGCGCAGCAGTTCCGGAATAGCGATAGTCGGGTGGGTATCGTTCAGTTGAATGACTTCGTAATCTGCCAGCTCGTGCAGTTTACGCCCCGCCAGATGGTGACGACGCAGAATGTCGGCAACCGAACAAGCACACTGGAAATATTGCTGCATCAGACGCAGTTTTTTACCGGCAGTATGGTTGTCGTTTGGATAGAGCACTTTAGTCAGTTTTTCAGCGTCGATGCCCTGTTGTTCAGCACGCAGGAAATCGCCGTCGTTGAATTTGGTGAGGTTAAACGGATGCGCATGTGTCGCTTGCCATAAACGCAGCGGCTGCGCCACACCATTTCGGTAGCCCAACACAGGTAAATCCCACGCCTGGCCGGTAATGGTAAATGCGGGCTCCCAACGTCCGTCTTTCGTGACCTTGCCACCAATCCCAACCTGCACGTCAAGCGCTTCATTATGGCTGAACCACGGATAGTTACCGCGATGCCAGTCATCTGGCGCTTCCATTTGTTGACCGTCAACAAATGACTGACGGAACAGACCATATTGATAGTTCAGACCATAGCCTGTTGCGGATTGTCCGACGGTCGCCATTGAATCGAGGAAACATGCCGCCAGACGGCCCAGACCGCCGTTGCCCAGCGCCGGGTCAGTCTCTTCTTCCAGCAAATCTGTCAGGTTGATGTCATAAGACTTCAGCGAATCCTGAACAGCCTGATACCAACCGAGATTTAACAGGTTGTTGCCCGTCAGACGACCAATCAAAAACTCCATTGAGATGTAGTTAACATGGCGCTGATTCGCCGTCGGTTTGGCAAAAGGCTGGGCACGCAACATTTCCGCCAGCGCTTCACTCACGGCCTGCCACCACTGACGAGGGGTCATCTCAGCTGCAGAAGTTAAGCCATAATGCTGCCATTGACGTGACAGGGCTTCCTGAAATTGCTTTTCATTAAAAATGGGTTGTGACATAGGAGTTCCAGTTTTCTTAGACATTAAACACAACGTTATCGTTAGTTTGCCAGGCTCCATGTTGACCTTCCTCATCCTACGGGGGATTAGGCGGGGAGGAGTGACGGGGATGAGCAAGAAAATGTGATCGCGAACACTTAAAGGTAGTGCAATCAACTGCAAAAGCATCGGCCCAGTGCCAAAGAGCGCAAAAAAATCGACGATTAACAGTAAGAAAGGGCGTCGCGTATTATCAAAAAGCGGAAAGCCACTCTATAAATTAAGTAAAGCAGCGAAATAGTTTCAGTAATGAAATACCAATCGTGATTCATCTCATTCTTAATAGATTTATTAGGATCATCTTTTTAGATAGACCTTTCATCATGAATTAAGGAAGCATCATTGCTTTAATAACGCTTTTGAACCACGAGAAAACACCATAAGATCCAGTATCTACGCTGAATCAGCGTAGTTTTTAGGTGAACCATTAATAAAGGTTTTGAATTGTGACAGAGTGCAAATTCAGACACATAAAAAACCGTCATCGCTTGCATTGCACAGATTTCTGGCCGACCTTATAACCATTAATTACGAAGCGCAAAAAAAATAATATTTCCTCAATTTCCACAGTGAAGTGATTAACTATGCTGATTCCGTCAAAATTAAGTCGTCCGGTTCGACTCGACCATACCGTGGTTCGTGAGCGCCTGCTGGCTAAACTTTCCGGCGCGAACAACTTCAGGCTGGTGCTGATCACAAGTCCTGCGGGCTACGGAAAGACAACGCTCATATCCCAATGGGCGGCAGGCAAAAACGATTTGGGCTGGTACTCGCTGGATGACGGCGATAACCAGCAAGAACGTTTCGCCAGCTACCTGATTGCCGCAATTCAACAGGCCACCAACGGGCATTGCCCCGCCAGTGAAGTGATGGCGCAAAAGCGGCAATATGCCAGTCTATCCTCACTTTTTGCCCAACTGTTTATCGAACTGGCAGAGTGGCACCAGCCGCTCTACCTGGTTATTGACGATTATCATCTGATCACCAACCCAGTGATTCACGAGTCAATGCGCTTCTTTATTCGTCATCAACCAGAAAATCTGACCCTGGTGGTTTTGTCGCGCAATCTTCCGCAACTGGGTATTGCCAATTTGCGTGTACGTGACCAACTGCTGGAAATTGGCAGCCAGCAACTGGCGTTTACCCACCAGGAAGCCAAGCAGTTTTTTGATTGCCGTCTGTCTTCGCCCATTGAAGCCGCTGAAAGTAGCCGGATTTGCGATGACGTTTCTGGTTGGGCAACGGCTTTACAATTAATCGCCCTCTCCGTCCGACAGAATACCCACTCTGCGCACAAATCCGCACGTCGCCTGGCGGGCATTAATGCCAGCCATCTTTCTGATTATCTGGTCGATGAAGTGTTGGATAACGTTGATCTGGCAACGCGCCATTTTCTACTGAAAAGTGCCATTTTACGCTCGATGAACGATGCGCTAATCACCCGCGTGACCGGTGAAGACAACGGGCAAATGCGCCTCGAAGAAATTGAACGTCAGGGACTGTTTTTGCAACGGATGGATGATACCGGCGAGTGGTTCTGCTATCACCCGTTGTTTGGCAACTTCCTGCGCCAGCGCTGCCAGTGGGAACTGGCGGCGGAACTGCCGGAAATTCACCGTGCTGCCGCAGAAAGCTGGATGGCGCAAGGTTTCCCCAGCGAAGCTATTCATCATGCGCTGGCCGCAGGCGACGCGCTGATGCTGCGCGATATTCTGCTTAATCACGCCTGGAGTTTGTTCAACCATAGCGAACTGTCACTGCTGGAAGAGTCGCTCAACGCCCTGCCGTGGGACAGCCTGCTGGAAAACCCACAGCTGGTGTTGTTGCAGGCGTGGCTGATGCAAAGCCAACATCGCTATGGCGAAGTGAACACCCTGCTGGCGCGTGCCGAGCATGAGATCAAGGATATCAGGGAAGGTACCATGCACGCAGAATTTAACGCTCTGCGCGCCCAGGTGGCTATTAACGACGGCAATCCGGATGAAGCCGAGCGACTGGCAAAACTGGCGCTGGAAGAACTGCCCCCGGGCTGGTTCTACAGCCGCATTGTCGCGACATCCGTGCTTGGCGAAGTGTTGCACTGCAAAGGCGAATTGCCCCGTTCACTGGCGTTAATGCAGCAAACCGAACAAATGGCGCGTCAGCACGATGTCTGGCACTACGCCTTGTGGAGTCTGATTCAGCAAAGTGAAATTCTGTTTGCCCAAGGGTTCCTGCAAACTGCATGGGAAACACAGGAAAAAGCATTCCAGTTGATCAACGAGCAGCATCTGGAACAGTTGCCGATGCATGAGTTTCTGGTGCGCATCCGTGCACAGCTGCTATGGGCCTGGGCGCGGCTGGATGAAGCCGAAGCCTCGGCGCGAAGCGGGATTGAAGTCTTGTCGTCTTATCAGCCGCAGCAACAGCTTCAGTGCCTGGCAATGTTGATCCAATGCTCGCTGGCCCGTGGTGATTTAGATAACGCCCGTAGCCAGCTAAACCGTCTGGAAAACCTGCTGGGGAATGGCAAATATCACAGCGACTGGATCTCTAACGCCAACAAAGTCCGGGTGATTTACTGGCAAATGACCGGAGATAAAGCGGCTGCCGCCAACTGGCTGAGCCATACTGCGAAACCAGAGTTTGCGAACAATCACTTCCTGCAAGGTCAATGGCGCAACATTGCCCGCGCACAAATCTTGCTGGGAGAGTTTGAACCGGCGGAAATAGTCCTCGAAGAACTGAACGAAAACGCCCGCAGTCTGCGGTTAATGAGCGACCTCAACCGGAACCTGCTTTTACTCAATCAGTTGTACTGGCAAGCTGGGCGTAAAAGCGACGCCCAGCGTGTGTTGCTGGATGCATTAAAACTGGCAAACCGCACTGGATTTATCAGTCATTTTGTTATTGAAGGCGAAGCGATGGCGCAACAGTTACGTCAGCTGATTCAACTCAATACGTTGCCGGAACTGGAACAGCACCGCGCGCAGCGTATTCTGCGGGAAATCAATCAACATCATCGACATAAATTCGCCCATTTCGATGAGAGTTTCGTTGAACGTCTGCTAAATCATCCGGAAGTGCCAGAACTTATCCGCACCAGCCCGCTGACACAACGTGAATGGCAAGTACTGGGGCTGATTTACTCCGGTTACAGCAACGAACAAATTGCCGGTGAACTGGAAGTCGCAGCGACCACCATCAAAACGCATATCCGCAATCTGTACCAAAAACTCGGCGTCGCCCACCGCCAGGCTGCGGTACAACACGCGCAGAAACTGCTGAAGATGATGGGGTATGGAGTGTGAATTTAGCCGGATAACGCGCCAGATCCGGCTTACATCTCTGCATCATTCAACGCTCACTCGCGTTACGCCGTCTGTTTCTGTCAGACTGAACTGCACGGGCAAGAAACGCTCCACCACGGCGATATTGGTCAGCAGATGACATGAGGGATGGGCGACCGTAAATTCTCCCGCGCCCGCCAGCGCCATCGGCAGTACCAACTGGTCAGCGAGATATTCCCCCACCGCCGCTGGGCTTGCCAGGTAGCGTTTCACCTCTTTCACTAACTGTGCCGCGACCACCTCGGCACTGACGCGCTTTTCACCGACGACAAAAAAGCGTTCGGTGATATTTTCACTTTCGACTTCAAGCGAGACGGTATTACCCGGCCCCTGGTCGCGCGGCAGGTTATGAATATTCTGCTCATGCAGGGAAAAACTACCCACCAGTGTAGCGATTTCACGCTCAGCAACATGGCGCGGCACACCAGCCAGTAGCACCTCTCCACGCATCTGCACAATGTTCCCGCGCTCGCCAAGTTGCAAGGTGTTAAACGATGCCACGGGCGAGACATCCGTTGCCACCACGCCGCCTCCGGCAGGGTAAAAACCGTGGCGTAATAATGTGGTTTGCTGATGAACTCCTATTTTCGCCAGCAGCGGCTCCAGCACCCGGCGGATAAAATCCGCAGGCGGGGCCGACGGGTTATCGGTGCCGCCGCTCACTTCAACACGCGAAGGCCCATCGGCAAACCACAGCGCGGGCAGCACCGTTTGCAGCACCAGCGTACAACTTCCGGCGCTACCGATAGCAAAGCGGTAATCGCCGCCGCGCATGGTACCAGGCCGGAAGACCAGACGCTGCGATCCCAGCTCCGCGCCTTCCACCGTTGCTCCGCAAATTTCCGTCGCCGCCTTTACCGCAGTCAGATGCTGGCGCAACAGCCCCGGTTTCGCCCGCCCGGCACGAATGCCGGTGATGGTAAATGGCTGGCCGGTTATCATCGACAGGCTCAGCGCCGAACGCAGGATCTGCCCGCCGCCTTCGCCCTGTGCGCCATCCAGCGCAATCATCCTTTTCATCATTTATCCTTTTACGCACACCACCTGACGCAGGGTGTAGATAACTTCCACCAGATCGCTTTGTGCCGCCATCACCGCATCAATATCTTTATACGCCATCGGGATTTCGTCGATCACTTCGGCATCTTTACGGCATTCCACATGCGCGGTGGCACGAATTTGATCTTCCACGCTGAACAGTTTTTTCGCTTTAGTACGGCTCATTACCCGCCCGGCACCGTGGATGCATGAACAGAACGACTCTTCATTTCCCAGCCCACGGACGATAAAGCTTTTCGCTCCCATCGAACCGGGAATAATTCCATATTGACCAGCACGCGCAGACACCGCGCCTTTACGCGTCACATAGATCTCTTCGCCAAAGTGCTGTTCTTTTTGCACATAGTTGTGGTGACAGTTGATCTCTTCCATCGCCAGCGTTTGTGGCTGTCTTACCGTTTTCTGCGTAATGCTCTGCAACGCCGTTACCACGTTTTCCATCATCGCATCGCGGTTAAGGCTGGCAAAAAGCTGCGCCCAGGCCACGGCTTTCAGGTAATCATCAAAGTATTCTGTTCCTTCCAGAAAGTACGCCAGGTCACGCGACGGCAACGTCTCAAGCTGGTCCTGCATCTCTTTTTGTGCCAGATCGATAAAATATGTTCCGATGGCGTTACCGATTCCGCGTGAACCGGAGTGCAGCATAATCCACACCTGGTCCGACTCATCAAGGCAGATTTCAATAAAGTGGTTACCCGTTCCCAGCGTTCCCAGGTGTTTATAGTTGTTAGTGTTAAGGAAACGGGGATATTTTTGCGTTAACCACTGATAACCGGCTTCAAGCTCAGCCCATTTCGCATCGACGTTAACAGGCGGGTTTTCCCATGCGCCTTTATCACGTTTACAACGGCCAGTGGTACGCCCATGCGGCACGGCCGTTTCAATTGCCTGACGCAGCTCCGCCAGGTTTTCAGGCAGGTCTGCCGCCGTTAACGCGGTACGCAGTGCGTTCATTCCACAACCGATATCCACGCCCACCGCCGCCGGAATAATCGCCCCTTTAGTCGGGATCACGCTACCAATGGTGGAACCTTTACCCAGGTGTACATCAGGCATTACCGCAATATGTTTGAAAATAAACGGCATCTTCGCCGTATTAATAAGTTGCTGACGTGCATCGGGTTCTACCGGCACGCCTTTGGTCCACATTTTTACCGGGGCATTTTCAGTGGTCAGTAATTCGTAATTCATTTTGTTTTTCTCTTTTCGTTGGTATGTCCTGATAATTGCAACCGTCGTGCCAGAAAATTAAATATGCAGGTTAATTTTTTAATTCATTGTTTTTAAATAGATAAAATCTTTACGTCCGTAAACGGAGATTTCCCGCAAAGCCAATTTACCGATAATGAAATATCGTCTTTTATAAGGATATCTAAGATGCGTAAAACAGTGGCTTTTGGCTTTGTCGGAACGGTGCTGGATTATGCCGGGCGCGGTAGTCAGCGCTGGTCAAAATGGCGTCCGACACTCTGTTTATGCCAGCAAGAATCGTTGGTCATCGATCGACTGGAATTATTGCACGACGCCCGCTCGCGCTCGCTATTTGAAACGCTTAAACGCGATATCGCCAGCGTTTCGCCAGAAACAGAAGTGGTGAGCGTTGAGATTGAACTGCATAACCCATGGGATTTCGAAGAGGTTTACGCCTGCCTGCATGACTTCGCCCGTGGTTACGCGTTCCAACCTGATAAAGAAGACTATTTAATTCACATCACCACCGGCACCCACGTCGCGCAGATTTGCTGGTTTCTGCTGGCAGAAGCGCGTTACCTACCCGCCCGGTTGATACAATCTTCACCTCCGCGCAAAAAAGAACAGCCCGATAGTCCAGGCGCGGTGACGATTATCGATCTCGATTTAAGCCGTTATAACGCCATCGCCAGCCGCTTTGCCGAGGAACGCCAGCAAACGCTCGATTTTCTTAAGTCCGGCATTGCCACGCGTAACCCCCACTTCAACCGCATGATTGAGCAGATCGAAAAAGTGGCGATTAAATCCCGCGCACCGATCCTGCTTAACGGCCCAACCGGTGCAGGTAAGTCGTTTCTGGCGCGACGCATCTTCGAGTTAAAACAGGCACGGCATCAGTTTAGCGGCGCGTTTGTGGAAGTGAACTGCGCCACCCTGCGCGGCGATACCGCCATGTCGACGCTGTTTGGTCATGTGAAAGGCGCGTTTACCGGGGCGCGGGAATCTCGTGAAGGATTATTACGCAGCGCCAACGGTGGAATGTTGTTTCTTGATGAGATTGGCGAACTGGGCGCAGACGAACAGGCAATGCTGCTGAAAGCCATTGAAGAGAAAACCTTTTACCCGTTTGGCAGCGATCGCCAGGTGAGCAGTGATTTTCAGCTTATCGCCGGAACGGTGCGCGATTTGCGCCAGCTGGTTGCCGAAGGCAAATTCCGCGAAGATCTGTACGCGCGGATCAATCTCTGGACCTTCACCCTGCCGGGGCTGCGCCAGCGCCAGGAAGATATTGAACCTAACCTGGATTATGAAGTGGAGCGCCACGCCTCACTCACCGGCGACAGCGTGCGTTTTAACACCGAAGCACGGCGCGCCTGGCTGGCCTTTGCGACATCTCCCCAGGCAACATGGCGCGGTAACTTTCGCGAGCTTTCTGCCAGCGTCACGCGGATGGCAACCTTTGCCACTAGCGGACGCATCACTCTGGACGTGGTTGAAGATGAGATAAACCGTCTGCGCTATAACTGGCAGGAGAGCCGCCCCTCCGCGCTTACGGCGTTGCTGGGCGCAGAGGCAGAAAACATCGATCTCTTCGACCGTATGCAACTGGAACACGTTATCGCTATCTGCCGCCAGGCAAAGTCGCTTTCCGCAGCTGGACGACAGCTTTTTGATGTTTCGCGCCAGGGCAAAGCCAGCGTCAATGACGCGGATCGGCTACGCAAATACCTGGCGCGTTTTGGTCTGGCGTGGGAAGCCGTGCAGGATCAGCACAGCTCCAGTTGAATATGATGGTCCGTCAGCACCTGCATCACGCCCGCTGGCGGCGGGGCGTCGGTGTAGACGGCATCAACCATGCTGATGCTGCCCATATTGACCATCGCATTACGGCCAAATTTCGAGTGATCGACAACCAGCATAACGTGACGCGAGTTCTCAATAATGGCGCGTTTGGTGCGAACTTCGTGGTAATCGAACTCCAGCAGCGAGCCGTCGCTATCGATGCCGCTGATCCCCAGAATGCCAAAGTCCAGACGGAACTGAGAGATAAAATCGAGCGTCGCTTCGCCAATGATCCCGCCATCGCGGCTGCGTAATTCGCCTCCGGCGAGAATGATGCGAAAATCGTCTTTTACCATCAACGTGTTAGCAACGTTGAGATTGTTGGTGACAATGCGCAAATTGCTGTGATTGAGCAGCGCGTGCGCCACCGCTTCCGGCGTGGTGCCGATATCGATAAACAGCGTCGAGCCGTTGGGGATTTGCTCCGCCACTTTACGGGCGATGCGCTCTTTTTCTTCAGTCTGGGTGGCCTTGCGATCGTGCCACGGCGTGTTAACCGAACTGGAAGGCAGCGCCGCACCGCCATGATGGCGCAGGATCAGGTTTTGCTCTGCCAGCTCGTTGAGGTCGCGGCGAATAGTCTGCGGGCTGACAGAGAAGTGCTCCACCAGTTCCTCGGTACTGACATAACCCTGCTGTTTAACCAGTTCGATAATACCGTTGTGACGTTGTGTTTGTTTCATTTATAAATCCCTGGAATTATTTTCGTTTTCGCGCATTGAGCGAATCAACAAAAGCCATCGCTAAACCCACGGCTAACCCGGCGATGTGTGCTCCATTCGCCATCGACATCCCAAACAAATCAAACCATCCGGCGACAATCCAGATCAGCGCAAAGATAATTAACCCACGTTGCAGGTAAATGCCACTTTGCGGATCGCGTTCGCCACGTAGCCAGACGTAGCCCATCAGCGCATACACCACGCCAGAAAGCCCGCCAAACCACGGCCCGCTGAATTTTTGCTGCACATAGCCACTTAACAGGGCGCTAATGAGAGTAATGACAATTAGCTTACCGCTACCGAGGCGTTTTTCCACCGCACCGCCGAGATACCACCACCAGAGCAAGTTAAAGAGGATATGCATTAGTGAGAAATGCATTAACGCATGGGTGAAGTAGCGCCAGAACTCAAATTTCAGCGTCGGATCGAATGGCCAGGCCAACCATAGCATCACGTCCTGATCGCCAAGGATTTGCATGGCGATAAACACCAGCACGCAGGCGATCATCATCACCCAGGTTACCGGACCTGCACGTTCACGCAAGGCAGCAAAGAAAGGATAACGGCGATAATGCAGGCCACTGCCGGTATGGCCCGCCTGCCAGCTGGCCGCCAGATAACGCGGATCTGCCGGGTTTTCGAGAAAACGCGCCAGCTCCGCCCGCACACGTTCAGCCTGGGATTCATCCGCCAGCCAGACATCGCTTTGATTATGTTGTTGAATCGTGAGGATAACACCCTGCGTCGCCATGTAATCGACAAACGCCTGCGCCACGCGGGGGTTAGCAAAAGAGGTAATCATCAACATTGTTGCTGTCGCTTATTCCACACAAAAGGGGACAGTATAAAGCCTTACGCGCCGTACGCCACCTCTGTGGGAAACTGACGTTGCCAGGCTTCAAAACCGCCATCAATGCTATAGACCACATCGTAGCCCTGTTGCAGCAGATACTGCGCCGCGCCTTTGCTGCTATTACCGTGGTAACACATCACCATCACCGGTGTATCGAAGTCGTTATCACGCATAAACGCGCCCAGCGTGTCGTTAGTCAAATGGAAAGCCTGCGCCGCATGCCCCATTGCGAAACTCTGTGGATCGCGAATATCGACCAGCACCGCCTCTTTTTCCTGCAACTTCTGGTGCGCGTCGGCAACGTTAATACATTCGAACTGATCCATGCGTCTCTCTTTCTTTACAAACAAGTGGGCAAATTTACCGCACAGTTTACGTCGAAGCGGCAGATAAACGCCATAATGTTATACATATCACTCTAAAATGTTTTTTCAATGTTACCCAAAGCGCGATTCTTTGCTAATATGTTCGATAACGAGCATTTATGAGCTTTAACGAAAGTGAATGAGGGCAGCATGGAAACCAAAGATCTGATTGTGATAGGTGGCGGCATCAATGGTGCTGGTATCGCGGCAGACGCCGCTGGACGCGGTTTATCCGTGCTGATGCTGGAGGCGCAGGATCTCGCTTGCGCGACCTCCTCCGCCAGTTCAAAACTCATTCACGGTGGCCTGCGCTACCTTGAGCACTATGAATTCCGACTGGTCAGCGAGGCGCTGGCCGAACGTGAAGTGCTACTGAAAATGGCCCCGCATATCGCCTTCCCGATGCGTTTTCGCTTGCCGCATCGTCCGCATCTGCGCCCGGCGTGGATGATTCGGATTGGTCTGTTTATGTACGATCATCTGGGTAAACGCACCAGCCTGCCGGGATCAACCGTTTTGCGTTTTGGCGCAAACTCAGTGTTAAAACCGGAAATTAAGCGCGGATTCGAATATTCTGACTGTTGGGTTGACGACGCCCGTCTGGTACTCGCCAACGCCCAGATGGTGGTGCGTAAAGGCGGCGAAGTGCTTACTCGTACTCGTGCCACTTCTGCTCGCCGCGAAAACGGCCTGTGGATTGTGGAAGCGGAAGATATCGATACCGGTAAAAAATACAGCTGGCAGGCACGCGGCCTGGTGAACGCCACCGGCCCGTGGGTGAAGCAGTTCTTCGACGATGGGATGCATCTGCCTTCGCCTTATGGCATTCGCCTGATCAAAGGCAGCCATATTGTGGTGCCGCGCGTGCATACCCAAAAGCAGGCCTACATTCTGCAAAACGAAGATAAACGCATTGTGTTCGTGATCCCGTGGATGGACGAGTTTTCCATCATCGGCACCACCGATGTGGAATACAAAGGTGATCCGAAAGCAGTGAAGATTGAAGAGAGTGAAATCAATTACCTGCTGAAAGTGTATAACACGCACTTTAAAAAGCAGTTAAGCCGTGACGATATCGTCTGGACCTACTCCGGTGTGCGTCCGCTGTGTGATGATGAGTCCGACTCGCCGCAGGCTATTACCCGTGATTACACCCTTGATATCCATGATGAAAACGGCAAAGCACCGCTGCTGTCGGTATTCGGCGGTAAGTTGACCACCTACCGCAAACTGGCGGAACATGCGCTGGAAAAACTGACGCCGTATTATCAGGGTATTGGCCCGGCGTGGACGAAAGAGAGCGTGCTGCCGGGTGGTGCCATTGAAGGCGACCGCGACGATTATGCCGCGCGTCTGCGCCGCCGTTACCCATTCCTGACCGAATCGCTGGCACGTCATTATGCGCGCACTTACGGCAGCAACAGCGAGCTGCTGCTCGGCAATGCAGGGGCGATAAGCGACCTCGGGGAGGATTTCGGACATGAGTTTTACGAAGCGGAGCTGAAATATCTGGTGGATCACGAATGGGTCCGCCGTGCCGACGATGCCCTGTGGCGTCGCACAAAGCAAGGCATGTGGCTGAATGCGGATCAACAATCTCGTGTGAGTCAGTGGCTGGTAGAGTATACGCAGCAGAAGTTGTCGCTGGCGTCGTGATTTAACGTAAGGTGGCCAGATCAGATTTCGATCTGGCCTGAGACTGATGACAAACATAAAATTGCCTGATGCGCTACGCTTATCAGGCCTACGTGGTTTATGCAATATATTGAATTTGCATGGTCTTGTAGGCCAATAAGACGTTCATGTCGCATCCGGCATGCACAAAGCGCACTTCGTCAACAATCTGAGGTCAAATTTCAATCTAACCTACTTTTTGATTCAGGGAATTACCGCAAAGCCCACGCCATCATACCCAACGTAACAAAACTCAGACACATTACCCACTCGCCCCACTTCTTCCTCTGGCTTCTATTTTTGCTACGCCACTGGCAATAATATCCCAACGCAAAACCAAGCTGTGCACTTATCGGGCCGACAAAGCCAGTCCACGGTTGGGACCAAAATGGCGAAAAATTCAGTGGGAGCCAGACGACTGTCAGAAAGAAACTGCGCATATTTTCCAGCAAAGCAATTTGCGCTGGCGCGACATAAAAAATGATATTCCACAGGAGCAACCAGAAATAAACTGGTGCAAATACCAGCCAACAATGCAGTCTGCTTTTCAATTCAGATTGAGTTCTGCGAGCAAATTGCCAACCGACGCAGCACATTACACAGAAGAAAAGCGCATATTCGACCGATAACCAAAGTTGTAATTCCAGAAATGAAATACGCCTGATCATGAGCGGGATAGAGAACAGTATCTCCCCCAGAAAACTCAGCGTTATAACAGAAGCAGCCAGCGCAACCACCGTCGGCCATATCAACAACGGTACAATAATAAAGCCGAGAATTAGCGGGGGAATATAAAGTCTGATTTTATTCATCTTTATTGCCCTGGTGATTCGGATGATGCGTCATACATCGCGCATAAACACTCATCAATCAGCCAGTCATCTTCCCAGACCTGATATCGTGTGCCCTGTTCAGGCTGCCTAAGCGGGTTCTCAATCGCTTGCCGCGAGCGTTCTTTCAGGATGGATTGATTGTTGTCAGCCCAGGTATTGATTTGGGCGGTAATAGCTTTATCGTCATCATCCTGCTCAAAGCTACTATTCTGGATATTCTCTTCCCTGTTATGCCACAGTAAACATGCCACTGACACTGTGGGCTGGTAACCGGGTACAGAGATAACGGCATCAAGCAATGGCGCAAGGGCGATATCGGCACGGAAAAACATTTCCAGCATGTACTGTAATTCGACAGCTTCATCGCCAGATACCCAATCAGCCATATACTGGCAGGCAAATTGCTGCAATATCGCCAGTTCATCCGCACGCCAGTTTGCTTTATTAGCCAGGTTGATACGGCGCAGAGAAAAGACTTCGTGAATATTGTCAAAATACCCCTGCGCAACAAATTCCAGTAGACGCGGCAGAAAATAACGGACTTCATCGCTGTTTTGCGGATCAGGACCAGGACTACTATTCCAGGCATTGATTAAAGAATAAGGGATCGCTCGTAACGATGTATTCCGTAATGCCTTTTGTTCCTGCTGACTCAGGCAATATTCACAACAAACCACAAATTGCTTCGGCACCGGATAACGGTGAAAGGTGTGATATATCTGCTCAATTAATGCCTGCATGGCGGGGCTGGGTTGCATAATTACCCCCTCGCCCGCTGGTCGCGTGTAAACGGTTGATAAACAAAACGAGCATTCGCCGCGTTCAGGCGAATAATGGTAGTATCCATATTATTTCCCTGCTCTAAGGTTGCGTTTTATACAGCGGCACATAGCCCACATCCTCTACCAATTGCTGCCCCTGCGGGCTTAAAAACCAGTCAACGAATTTCTGCGTTTCCGGCGTGGGGTTTTCACGCGTCACCATATAGGCATCCACAACATAGGGATAAGATCCGTTACGAATATTTTCCTCTGTAGGCGCAACGCCGTTTATAGCCAACAGTTTGATCTGTTTGCGCATTTTAAGCATATTGTCATTCATACGTGTGACGTAATAGTGGAAGGTGTATCCAATGGAAGATGGTGTATTTTGGTAGTCGGCGACTTCGGTAATTAAACCGCCCATAAGATCAATAACAGTGGATTTTTTGGCTGGCAGCATTGGAGTATCTTGCATAACCAGTCCCTTCATAACCGTTTGGCTTCCTGAATCTTCTGGCCGCTGCCAGACTTTTATACTTTCGTCACTGCCGCCCACTTTATTCCAGCGACTCACTTTACCGCTAAAAATGTCTTTGACCTGCCGTTCGCTAAGTGAATTAACCGGGTTTTTGATATCAACGATAAAGACAAAGGCTTCGCGGGCAAACGCGGTATATTTCAGCTTAACACCCGCTTCTCCTGCACGTTTTTTCTGCCCTTCAGAGGGTTGCGCGACAAAAATAACAGTCGCAGTACCTTTAATCAGACTATCGTAGGCTTCCGCTGTTCGGGTTTGCTGTAAACCATACGCCTGCCAGGCCAGCGAGGTTTGATCCGCATCTTTCGGCTCCGGTACTAATTCATAATATGCAGAAGCATACAGCGGGTATAAAGCTGTTGCACCGTACACTCTCGGCCATCTTGTCCAATCTTCGCTGTAACGGAATTCAGGTTGTCCCCGCAGAGACGTCAGGCCATGGCTCTCTTCTTCCCTGACGCTGTTATAGTACCCTTCCCGGTCGGCGCATCCCGCCAGTAATACTGCACCTAACAGTAAAACGCCTGTGAATTTATTCATCGCGTTGATTCCTTTCCCTCGAGGGTTATTTCATTGTTGGATACATCGGCACATATCCCACATCTTCCACCAGGCTCTGCCCTTGCGGAGTTAAAAACCATTCCACCAATTTTTGTGTCTCTGACGTCGTATTTTCCCGCGTTACCATAAAGGCATCGACGATATACGGATATTTGCCGTTACGGATGTTTTCCGCAGTCGGTGTAATACCGTTAATCGATAACAATTTGATATTTTTGTCAGCATTCATTTGCGTCGCGTAATAGCGGAAGGTGTAGCCTATTGCGTTGTTTGTATTACGGTATTCGGCAACAACTTTAATCATTCCTCCCATCATACTAGCCACCTCAGTTTCCTGTGGTGAGATCATGCGGACATTTTTCATAACCTGTGATTGCATCACCGTCTGACTGCCAGAGTCTTCCGGGCGTTGCCAGGTCTGGATCTCCTGATCATTACCGCCAACCGTGCGCCAGTTGGTAATTGAGCCACTGAAGATGTCACGCACTTGTTGTTCAGTCAGGGAATTAACCGGGTTATCCGCATTGACGATGAAAACAAACGCTTCACGGGCGAAAGGTGTGTAGTTCAAAGTGACGCCCGATTCCCCTGCGCGTTTTTTCTGCCCACCGGAAGGTTGAGCCACAAAGATAATATCGGCATCACCTTTAACAATCTTATTATATGCTTCGGGGGTACGAGAGTTATCCAGATATTCCCAGACGTGAAAATCCTCTGGTATTACGCTTAACGCATAAAAGGCAGAAGCATAAATTGGGTACGCTGCCGTGGCGCCATCGAGTCGCGGCCAGTTTTGAGTGAACTGAATTTGCGGTTTACCACGCAGTGGCGTCAGTTGATTATTGAGTTTATCGGGTTGCCAGGCCCAGGTATCAATATTTTCGCGTACACCAACGCCTGGATTAAGTTCTTTATATAAATGAGCCTGATAACCAGCGATAAAACCAAGCATGAGAAGGATAAACAGGAGGGAATTACGGCAACGTAGCCCGGATGTGCCGGTTAAAGAATGTCTGGTTGGCCAGCTGTATCCTAGCGAAAAACTGATATGCGCCCCAACGGGAATAATGACTACCCACCAGTACTCACCACCGACTAATGAGACTAACAAAACGCCCAGCCAGGGGAGCATAAGGTCTGCCAACCAACCTGATCCCATCTGGCGAAATTGATAATCTGCCAGATGCAGCGTGATTATCCAGCCAATCAGGGTTAATAAAGCGGGAACTAAAAAAAGACATTGCCGCCAGGCGGCTATTTCTCTTTTTTCTGGTGCACTATCGCCCGCCCATACTCGCCCCGAGAAAAATAGCATTATCGCACCCAGCGCCAACATAAAAATGTTAAGCAGAAGGTAAATTGTTGGCGTGAAGAGTAAATTGCAAACTTCAAGAATGGCGGCAAGCCCGGCACCCAGCATGGCAACAACCGCTGCCAAAAATTGCGTCAGTATGGGGATGCCGAAAAAAGTCATTACCAGCGAGGTCAAAATCCATTTTCTGTTTTGCATATTATTCATCCTTGCTGTTACTGTGCTTTATTTTTCACCGATGGCTAAAAGCGGGCTAATCCGTTTCTGCACTGACTCATACATCACTGGTATTCCACCCGCAAAACAGCCAGGGCATTATAACGACCCGCAGCGGGTAGTCGCCCTGTGGTACTAACGGGTAGAGACAGAAAAGTCACGTCTGCTGTCTGAGCTGACTCAGCTCGGTTTTCAATTAACTTAAATGGCACACCAACATGCGCAGCAAGGGCGTTCAAGTCTACGGATTCCTGTTGGCTATCCATAATCATAATGCCAACGTCTGGGTTATCCTCCGCCTGAATAATGCTTTGCCGGCCATTAACATCTCTCGTTGATGAGATATTGCCATCAAAAACCAGCGTCATTACGGCATCAATATCCTTATTCGTACAATTTATCGGAATAGTGGTTGCAACTGGAGAAACACCTGTTGGCTTTGCTCCAGCGCCAGCACGACTTAACTCACTGGCCCAAACATCCGGCATATTAACCGTAAAGCTGGTGCCCTCATTAATTGTGCAGCCTTGTGGAACCTCAATATTTAAGTTACCAATATAAGCATTAAATACGGGAATTGGTCCGTGCTCTGTTGGGAATTGGCTGACATACAAAGAAACCAGCAATACGTTATTTATCGATATATCGGATATTATTTTTTTATCAAGTCTAATTTTTATATAACCTTCTGTTCCAGAGGACCAATTATCTGGTTTACTTCTGTCCGCTGGATAATTGGTGCTATAGTTCTCAAAAGGTACCGTCTTATCTGTCATTGTGCCGTTTTTATTATAAAGTTTAATATGTGTCAAAACAGATATCTCATGTGTCAATGGTATAAATATATCGCTCCCCTGATGATCACCAGCCGCTCCCGACGGATCAATACCAGACACACCAGAAAAATAAATTTCATAATCATCCAGAGAATTACAATAAGCCTTATAACGCCCTATTTTCCAGCTCTGTGTTGGTAACACTGTTCCGGGAGAATTATTATTAACATCTGAGACAGTCACCGTACCAAAGTTATAAGAAAATGTCGCAGGAGTAGTATTATTACCTGGTGCACCAGGATAACAAAAAGCGCGATCCCGTCCCATATCTTCCGCATATACGATGTTATAGCAGCTACTGACTAAAAGAATAAACAATATACAAATTGCTTTTATATTTCCCCAAAAATAAGTAAGCATCATGCTTCTCCGGTTATCCATGTATCGCTACTGCACCCATAGCATTATTTTGTAAAACATTTAATTTTACGCTCCAAACAGGTAAAGCATTATTGTAAAGATCCAACGTTTGCCAGTTAATCTCACAATTTCCTTGCCGCTGACACCAATTCTGTTGACGATGACTAAATGGTGCGACCATGCCACCATTTACGCTTTTACCATCAATAGATAAATTATAGAGTGTCACATACCAGGGCGTAGGGTTAAAAATGGTGACAGCTTCATTGTGTCGCGACCACCGTAACTGTTGATAAGCATCAAGTGGATTACCTGATAACGTCTCCGGGCGATAAAATATTTTCATCCTATTGCGTACAGCTACCTGGAGTTGATTTTCGTTCTTAAGTTGTGAGTTTTGTTCCTGAGCAGGTAACGCTGCAACATTCAGTATAAATAAACTCTCACGATCCACAGGTAACTGACCACCCACGCGATTAATTCTTATTTTGGTATTTTTATCTTGTTTAAGTACCAATAATGGTGGTGTGGCAATAAACGCCTTATTTGGTAGTAAAGGTTGGGATTCCAGTGTGCCTTTTAACTGGCGGCCATCATCAGGTGTCACGGAAATTTTAACCAGCATATCTTTACTGGCAGTATTTTTAAGCTCGACCGAAATTGATGACTGCTTTTCTGGGTAAACAAAACGGGTACCGCCAACAACAACTCCTGCCTGCGCATTTGTGCAACACATAAAAAAGCATATCAGCACATTAATCATAAGTGACGATAAAGGAAACTGATGCATTCGCCTCTCCTGGTTGTACATCATTTTTTATAGCTTTATAAGCAGCAAAGAAATGCAATGTATTATCTACCAATGGTGTAAGGGCATAACTTGTACTCTTTATACCATTACTAATACTTTGTTTGTTGTTGTCAAAAATAGCCAGTGCTAACCCCTCGACTGAGCCCTCTTCCAGTTTATATAGGGCCGTGTCTTCACTAACTGATGTTCCATCAAACGTGACATTGGCATGACCGACATCACTGCCACAACGGGTTAACTTTACAGAGAAGCCAACTTTTTCAGTAACACTCCCTGAATTTCTCACCCTATAACTGGGAACATCAGGCATGTTAACTGTGAAATTTTTAGACTCATCGGCAACAATACAAGTCTTTGCCGTTATTATTCCTTCTATACGTACAACACCTGTATGTGTTGTATCATCAGCAATGGATGGCATTGATATCACAGAGAATAACAGAGCAATTAAATTCCAGGAGCGCGTCATATTATCCTCACTGATAATCTATATCAAAGTACAACAGTGCATTCGCCTGCCCCGCATGTACGTTTTGCTGAGTTGACTTATAGCGGAGTTTAAAGGCTAAACTGGCATCGCCATTATTATCTAAAATTAATTCTTTGAACCCTGACTCACTATTAATTGATATAATTTTATCATTGCTATCTAAAATTTCGACGCCCACTCCAGTTGCACTATCTGCACTGGAAGTAAGGCGTAATAAAGTGGTATTGATAGCATCAGTATCTCCAGTAAACCTCACATTAGCACTTACTCCTGAACTATAAACAGTACTGGTTGTTGTAGGACATCCTTCCAGATTGATCGTAAATGTATGGCTGCCAGAAACATCCCCTACATTCAAAAAATCATTGACGTCATAAGTTCCCATATTTACTGGCTGATCTTTGCTTCCAGCTGTAATATCACACGTTTTTGCTAATAATTGTCCTGTAAATGTGACTATTACGGTATCGTTAGCCAGTGCGTTACATGAAATCACCATCATGAATAATGATGTAAAAATTAATAGAATAAATTTCTGTAATATATTCATTAGCGGCACTCCAGATTTGCATAGCTAATGGCATTATCCAGCTCGCTTTCCGGTAATTGATAGCTTGCCTGACATTGCTGATAAGAACTTTCTCCCCACTGTATATTTATTATGCCTTGTAAAGGCAAACCGGAGAGATAAACCTGCCCACTGTCACCCACTATTCCTGTAATCTGAGTGGTCCCCTCAGTGGGTACACTGGCCGTCGCACCAAATGGAACTGGTTTATTACGATAGTGAAGATTAAATAAACCACGAATACCGACATGTGCATTAAACTCAGCGCGAACTAAAGCACCTTTACTGGGTATCACTTCCATAGTAGTGGCATCTAATTCTGTATGCATACTCATAGACATAGGGTCTAAAGAGATATTATTACGCCGATATTCCGTGGCATAAGGCACGACAGCATAGCCACGCCAGTCTGTTTTAACCCCCGTTCCGCGCTCCACATTTACATTGTTTGCTCCTGGTGCTTTTATCAGTATATTTGTTTCACCTAACGGCTGACTTAGCGTTAAACCATTTTCGTGAACAACCATGGCACCACTTAAACCATAGTTAAATTGCTGGTTACCATTATTATCGTAGCTGTATCCGGAATTTAGTGAACCATAAGTACCGCGGTAATTTAAACCTACCGATCCATTTCCGCTATTATTCTGATTGGCAAAATTTTGTTGAATATTATAGTTGAGATTATGTTGTTCCAGCAGTGAACCAGATACTCCAGCATACTGATTCACATGACCGCTATTATCTTGACTGTAACCATAGGTCGCAGTCATAGAATTTGTCGCAGTGCGCCCATCGACTGCTGGTGATAACCAATTGCTGATCGGCAATGATATATTGACGGATAAGATTCTGTCCGCATCTGAACCTGGTGATTTGCTGTAATTATAAGCAATATTTAAATAAACCCCATGCACACTCGTATTATAGCCAACCTGGTATAAGGTATCTTTATTATTCGTATTCCAGTAAGTTTGTTGACTCGCTGCCAAATACATAGAGCCATATTCACCCAATGGTTGTGATATATTCGCCTGAAATTTTCCTCTTTTGTTATAACGTAAATTATAAAAATCATTCCAGTTATAAACATAGTCTTTTTCATTAAGGGTATCTGGATCGATAACCGTACCCGACATTTGTTTGTATGTCGTATCACTCAACGAATAAAATCCCTCCGTCGAGTAACGATAACCAATAATCTGAAAAGCCGTACCTGTTTGCACTAACGATTTTGAGTATAGAAAACGGTACGATTGCCCTTGATGTTTACTGCCATCAGCAAGCGTGCTATTGGCTTGCGTCAAATCAAATGAGGTCGCACCAAACATACCAAGGTTGAACCCAAGCCCGAGTGCTATTGCCCGATAATTATTAGCGTATTGTATCCCTCCATAGGCGGTAATATCCCAGGGTAACCCCCAAATCAAATCGCCTTGAAAGATATTCGGATTGTTTTGATTATAGCTATTACTACGATATTTACCGGCAGTTGCGGAATATTTAATATGTCCTTCGCGTTGAAGGATGGGTACAGCGGCGTAAGGAATGGTATAGATAGTTTCGGAATTATCAGACTCTTTGATCGTAACTTCTAAATCCCCTGCGGAAGACGTAGGGTTCAGATCGTTGATTTCAAAAGGCCCAGGGGGAGTATATGTCTGATAAATAACATAGCCATTTTGTTTAATCGTGACCTGGGCATTACTTTTAGCAATGCCGCGCACAGTCGGGGCAAAGCCACTTTGGCTATCCGGCAGCATGTTTTCATCGGACTCAAGTTTGACACCCCGAATACTCACGCTGTCGAAAACATCTGATGAAGACCAGGTATCACCCAGTGTTAATTCACTTTTGAATGGAATAATGACCCGTTGTAACGTACTACTCACATGTGCAATTTTACCCGGTGAATTACCTGAACGACTCCATGTAGAATAATCACGAAAACGCCACGCTCCTAAGTTTAAACCTGAACGAAGATTTAAATAATAACTATCAGACGCATAGTCTCCACGATCGCTGTTGCCAGAAAAATCATAATTAATAAGAATGGCTGGGATACCATTATCCCATTCCTCAGGTGGAATATAACCACGTGCTTCATGCTTTAATATTGCCTGCGGAAAGGTCAGTTTGAGTCGTTGCGCATCCAGTTCAGGAGTATATTGAACTTCTGCAAACCATATACGTAAATCGAGACAATTATTCCCCTCTGCTTGCGCCTGCTCCGGCAATGCACTTTTGTTAATTCCTAAAGTAACTAACTCATCGAGCGAAAAACAGGGGATCAACTGATTCTGATCATCAGCTTTGAAAGTAACCTTACGTGATGTCAAAGGCGAATCATTGACCCATATTTCAACCTCATAGCTACCAGGAAGATACGTCATCCCTTTCTCAAAACGAGATAAATCAGCAACAGCTTCAGTATCACCCGACAGGAATGCAGGGTTAAAGCGCATACCCGCCACTGAACACGTAGGCAAAAGTGTCAGTAGAAGCAGCATACACCGCCTCATCTGCTTGTGCCTTGCCATCCTGTGTTCGAGTTTTCTGAGCTTTAGGTTCATATCCCTGACCTGAGTTGCTTTAACGTTTTAATCTTCCAGGTTTATTGCATCGTTCCCTTTTGCCTGGCCGTTGTGGCACCGTAATCATTGATAGTTTGATAAGTAATTTCACCGGCTAACGTCACTGGTGAAGACACTGTTACGTCACTTTTCGGTGGAACAAACGCATTGGGTAATTTTGCCCCTTGCACCCTGATTCCAGTCACCGTCAGATAATAGGGAGAAGGGTTAATGACTCTCAGCTGTTTACCTTCGTATTTAAATCGCAGCATATCCCGTGCTTTACCAGCTTGAACGGGTAAATTATTCGGACGGTAAAATAATTTAATTCTGTTTTGTAACGCCAGTTGTAACGTGTTTTTCTGGGTATTCTTCTCATCCGTTGGCGGAATCGCTTTCACATTCATCCAGAATAATGTTTCGCGATCAGTCGGTAACTGTGATTTACCAATAAACATTATCCTCAATGAGGCTTCTTTTCGCGTTGGCAACATAAATAAAGGAGGCGTAACCACAAAATCCTGACTTTTTTTACTGCTTTGATTGTCATCAATCCATGACTGGATTAAATAGCTGGTGTTAGCCCCACCATTCTGTACACTTAACGTAATTTGCTGACTGTCAGATGGATAAACCAGACGCGTAGAACCAAGACCGAAGCCACCCGCAGCAATAGCATTGATAGATATGGCGGATAGTAAAAATAGAACACCGGCCCTTATGACATAATGAGCCTTCTGCAAAGAATTAATGTTTCTATTCGTAAAACATTTATTTTTTGAAATCCATCTCATACTGCATCCTTGTAGATGAAATTAATTGTAATTACTGATACGAGTCTATTTATTACAAATAAACACGTAATATTAATTTCAGGCTACAAGTAACTGTAACCTGAAATTATTTTGCTGTAATTATTCGTACAGCACGACGAAACTTGCCGTAGCTTTCACCAGACCTGGTGCAACGGAACTACCGTTCTGCGCATAGCCTGCGGTAAATGCGGCAGTAAAATCATGGGTAGCAGCATCGCCAGGAATCACGTAAGCTGCCGAAGAACCACTCCCCTGAGGAGTTTGTGTATTCAGTTTAATCAGGCCATCAGTTGTCGTGTTTTTAGAATAAATACGAATCCCTACACCTGTTGCTCCCGTTTCGCCAGTACCATCAGCATTAGCAAGTCCTTCCACTTCATTGGCAAGCGTCTGGTTGGCACCGTCTGCGGCGCCAGTAAAACGAAACTCAATGTCTTGACTGTCCGTATTGCTACAATCGGTCAGCTTAATGTTGAAGTCAGTCTGGTTACTGGCGCCCGTCGCTTCGGTATCAATGCCCGTGAAAGCGTTAGAAGGTACGACTGGCAGTACCACTTCAATCTGTTTTGATTCTGTAGCGACCTTACACGTCGCTTTAACCACTCGACCAGTAAAGCGAATGTTTCCGCCCATCGCATCAGTGTTGTCATCCATATCGGTGAGTTTTGGATAATCAGCGGTGCTCCAGTTTTTATCCGCACCACCAAATTGTGATGCATCGTCTGGCGCAGCGGTTACCGCAGTTGACATCAGCATTCCTGATGCGAGTAAAACCACGGATAAATTAGATAGATTGAATTTCATTTATACCTTTCCTTTTGTTAAAAAATCCAAGCAATATTGGCGATTATTTTTACATTCAGCTTTAACAAATCACATTATTTAAATGAATAAAGCTGGTGTGGTTAACCCCAGAAAATTAAGAGATATAATGGCTGGAAAATATTATATAAGCTGCCTGGTAATGTAACTAAAAGAATCCATGCTCGCAATGATTGACTTTATATAAAAATACAGTCATTTGAAAACAAAGAGATTTATTTTAGGCAGTATAACTGAGGAGCGCGGCAATATATAAATATAATAAATAATTTATTAGTCACTTATAATGCTTATTATATGATACATACTCAGATGAGGATTTTTATTAAGAATTAATAAATATTAATTATATATCGATACTGTATGTAAATTGTCATGACATATCGTTTATCTGATATAAAAATGCCGTGTGCCCATTAACGATAGCTTTAAGGGAACACACGGCAGTTACCACTTTGCGAACTTACAATCTCACTGGATCAATATGCCAGATATGATCGGCGTACTCTTTGATCGTACGGTCTGAAGAGAAGTAGCCCATATTGGCGATGTTAAGCATCGCTTTTGCTGTCCACTCTTCCTGACGCTCGTAGAGTTCGTCGACTTTATCCTGACAATCGACATAGCTGCGATAATCCGCCAGTACCTGATAGTGGTCGCCAAAGTTGATCAGCGAATCAACCAGATCGCGATAGCGTCCCGGATCTTCCGGACTGAATACACCGCTGCCGATTTGCGTCAGCACCTGATGCAGCTCTTCATCTTTCTCGTAGTATTCACGCGGTTTGTAACCCTGACGACGCAGTTCTTCCACTTCTTCCGCTGTGTTACCAAAGATAAAGATATTGTCATCACCGACATGATCCAGCATTTCGACGTTCGCACCGTCCAGCGTACCGATAGTCAGCGCGCCGTTAAGGGCAAACTTCATGTTACTGGTGCCGGAGGCTTCCGTCCCCGCCAGCGAAATCTGTTCAGACAGATCGGCCGCCGGAATGATCAACTGCGCAAGACTAACGCTGTAGTTCGGGATAAACACCACTTTCAACTTGTCGCCAATCTGCGGATCGTTGTTGATCACTTTAGCTACATCGTTGATCAAATGGATAATGTGCTTCGCCATGTAATAAGCCGAAGCGGCCTTGCCACCAAAAATATTCACGCGCGGCACCCAATTAGCATCCGGATCGGCCTTGATACGGTTATAACGAGTGATAACGTGCAACACATTCATCAATTGACGTTTGTATTCGTGAATACGTTTGATCTGCACATCAAACAGCGCCTTCGGATTCACCACCACATTCAACTGCTGGGCGATGTACTCGGCCAGACGTTTTTTGTTATCCAGCTTCGCCTGATGCACCGCATGGTTGACCATCGGGAAATCACAATGCTGTTGCAGCTCGCTCAGCAGGCTAAGGTCGGTGCGCCAGTTACGGCCCAGGTGCTCGTCCAGCACAGCTGAAAGCGATGGGTTCGCTACCGCCAGCCAGCGACGCGGCGTCACACCGTTGGTAACGTTGGTGAAACGACCCGGGAAAATTTTCGCAAAATCAGCAAACAGCGACTGCACCATCAGGTTAGAGTGCAACTCTGAAACACCGTTAACTTTATGACTCACGACAACCGCCAGCCAGGCCATCCGCACACGACGCCCGTTGGATTCATCAATGATTGACGCCCGTCCCAGCAGGTCAGTGTCGTTCGGATACTGCTCTTGCAAGGTTTTCAGGAAATAGTCATTGATTTCAAAGATTATCTGCAAGTGACGCGGCAGAATTTTACCCAGCATATCGACCGGCCAGGTTTCCAGCGCCTCGCTCATCAGCGTGTGGTTGGTGTAAGAGAAGACCTCGCAGCACACTTCAAAAGCGTCATCCCAGCTGAATTTATGCTCGTCAATCAGCAGACGCATCAGCTCAGGAATCGACAGCACCGGATGAGTGTCATTGAGATGAATCGCGATTTTATCTGCCAGATTATCGTAGGTTTTATGCAGCTGATAATGGCGGCTTAAAATGTCCTGAATGGTCGAGGAAACCAGGAAGTATTCCTGACGCAGACGCAGTTCACGCCCGGAATAAGTGGAGTCGTCCGGGTACAGTACGCGGGATACGTTCTCGGAGTGGTTTTTGTCTTCCACCGCCGCGAAGTAGTCCCCCTGGTTGAATTTACCCAGGTTAATTTCGCTACTGGCTTGTGCGCTCCATAAACGCAGGGTATTAGTTGCGTCAGTGTCATAGCCGGGGATTATCTGGTCATAAGCAACGGCCAGAATTTCTTCAGTTTCAATCCAGCGAGTTTTCTTGCCTTCTTGCTGAATACGTCCACCAAAACGCACTTTGTAGCGCGTATTGTGTCGTTTAAATTCCCACGGGTTGCCGTATTCCAGCCAGTAGTCCGGTGACTCTTTCTGACTGCCGTTAACGATGTTCTGCTTGAACATGCCGTAGTCGTAACGAATACCGTAGCCGCGACCTGGTAACCCTAAAGTCGCCAGTGAATCCAGGAAGCAAGCTGCCAGGCGTCCCAGACCACCGTTCCCGAGGCCCGGGTCATTTTCTTCATCAATCAACTCTTCGAGATTTAACCCCATCGACTCCAGCGCCCCCTGAACATCGTCATAAATACCTAACGACAACATGGCGTTGGAGAGAGTACGGCCAATCAAAAACTCCATCGAAAGGTAATAAACCTGACGAGTTTCTTGCGACAGTTGGGCACGGTTCGAGCGTAACCAGCGCTCCACGAGACGATCGCGCACAGCAAATAACGTTGCGTTCAGCCATTCATGTTTATTGGCGACGACCGGGTCCTTTCCAATCGTAAACATCAGCTTATAAGCGATAGAATGCTTAAGAGCTTCTACGCTAAGCGTGGGCGATGAATATGTAAACGGAGCATTCATATAGGCGTTTCCTGAAAACTATTTCAAGCGATAGTAAAGCTCACGGTACGACTTCGCCGCGACCTGCCAGCTAAAATCCATTGCCATAGCCTGACGTTGCACAAACCGCCAAAGTGAAGGACGGGACCAAAGTACAAAAGCACGTCGAATAGCCCGTAACAGCGACCAGGCATTACTATCTTCAAAGACAAACCCACTGGCGACGCCATCTGCGAGGTTCTCTAGAGAACTGTCAGAGACTGTATCAGCAAGCCCACCGGTACGCCGCACCAAAGGCAGCGTGCCGTACTTCAATCCATAAAGTTGTGTTAAACCGCACGGTTCAAAACGACTGGGCACCAGAATGACGTCCGCGCCGCCCATAATGCGATGCGAAAATGCTTCGTGATAACCAATCTGTACACCAACCTGACCGGGGTGTTCCGCTGCTGCAGCAAGGAAACCTTCCTGCAATACCGGATCGCCCGCGCCGAGCAGCGCCAGTTGTCCGCCCTGTTCCAGAAGGCCCGGTAAGGCTTCTAACACCAGATCCAGGCCTTTCTGGCTGGTCAGACGGCTCACCACTGCAAAAAGCGGCACTTTATCGTCAACCTTAAGCCCCATTGCGATTTGCAACTGGCGCTTATTCTCCGCTTTATCCTCCAATGAATCGCGGGTGTAACGCGAGGCTAAAAGTAAGTCCGTCTCTGGACTCCAGATTTTCTCGTCCACGCCGTTCAGTACGCCGGAAAGTCGTCCTTCACGATGACGCTGCTGAAGTAGACCTTCCATACCGTAGGCAAACTGTGGTTCAGTAATCTCGCGAGCGTAGGTCGGACTAACCGCTGTAATATGGTCAGCGTAATACAGTCCGGCTTTCAGGAAAGAGATTTGCCCGTTGAACTCCAGCCCGTGAACATTAAAGAATGACCACGGCAGTTGGATGTCATTCATGTGATGTGCATAAAACATGCCTTGATAGGCCAGATTGTGCACAGTAAACACAGACTTCGCCGGACGCCCGCGTGCCGCCAGATACGCAGGCGCAAGGCCTGCATGCCAGTCGTGCGCGTGCACTACATCAGGGCGCCAGAATGGGTCCAGCCCACTGGCCATTTCTGCCCCGACCCACCCCAACAGCGCAAAACGCAACACGTTGTCAGTGTAGGCAAATAAGTTGGTATCGTGATACGGGCTTCCGGGACGATCGTAGAGATGCGGCGCGTCAATCAGGTAAATACCAACCCCGTTGTAATGACCGAACAACAGCGTGATATGCCCGGCAAAGGTATCACGACGAGATACCACCTGCGCATCGGTCACGCCACGGCGAATATCGGGAAATGCAGGCAACAGTACGCGAGCGTCAACGCCGTCTGCGATTTGTGCTGCGGGTAATGCCCCAATAACATCAGCCAGACCGCCGGTTTTAAGCAGCGGGAACATCTCTGAACATACATGTAAAACCTGCATTATCGCTCCTGTTTATACCCTAACTTCCGTAGCATTTCGCGCGTAACCAGCACGATGCCTTCTTCTGAACGATAGAAACGACGTGCATCTTCCTCTGCATCCTCACCAATCACCATGCCTTCCGGAATGACACAAGCGCGGTCAATGACACAGCGGCGCAGACGGCACGAGCGACCTACCCATACTTCCGGTAACAATACGGCGGAATCAATGTTGCAGAATGAATTAACACGAACGCGCGAGAACAGAACGGACTGCACCACCACTGAACCAGAGATTACACAACCGCCGGAAACCAGTGAGTTAAGGGTCATCCCATGGCTACCGGAGCGATCCTGAACAAATTTCGCTGGTGGCAATGATTCATTGTAGGTGCGAATTGGCCAGTTGCGATCGTACATATCCAGTTCCGGCACCACAGAGGCCAGATCAAGGTTCGCTTTCCAGTAAGCTTCCAGCGTACCCACATCGCGCCAGTACGGCTCGGCGTCTGGGTCAGACTGTACGCAAGAGAGAGGGAATGGATGCGCATAAGCCAGGCCTGCTTCGGTGATTTTTGGAATCAAATCTTTACCAAAGTCGTGGCTGGAGTTTTCATCGCGATCGTCTTCTTCCAGCAATTCATATAGATAGTCGGCGTCAAAGACGTAGATACCCATACTCGCCAGAGATTTGCTCGGATCGTTTGGCATTGATGGCGGGTTAGCCGGTTTTTCAACAAATTCGATAATTTTATCGTTTTCATCGACTGCCATAACGCCAAATGCAGAGGCTTCTTCAATCGGTACTGGCATACAAGCAACAGTACAACGCGCACCTTTTTCGACGTGGTCGATAAGCATTCGCGAGTAGTCTTGCTTGTAGATGTGGTCACCAGCCAGGATCACCACATACTCCGCTTTATAGCGGCGGATGATATCGAGGTTTTGAGTGACCGCGTCTGCGGTACCGCGATACCAGTTTTCCCCTTTCATTCTCTGCTGCGCGGGCAGCAGGTCGACAAACTCGTTCATTTCTTCATTGAAGAACGACCAGCCGCGCTGAATATGCTGCACCAGGGTGTGAGACTGGTACTGGGTGATCACGCCCATACGACGGATCCCAGAGTTGATGCAGTTGGACAGCGCAAAGTCGATAATGCGGAACTTACCGCCGAAGTGTACGGCAGGCTTTGCTCTCTTATTGGTTAAATCCTTCAGGCGAGTACCACGTCCTCCCGCCAGTATCAGGGCAACAGATTTCAATGGCAGCTGGCGCGCCAACATTAAGTGATCGTTCTTCTCTAAACTAACCATGACTAACTCCTTTTTTATCATCTCTGGAACACACACAATCCGTGTGCAGGTCCCGGCCAGACAGCCGTAATCACTGGGTTATCCTCTCCAGCGAATGGGGGAATGGCGTGCCACTCCCCAGCAGGTAAAACAATCTCTGTTACCTCAAGCGTGGCGTTTATTGCGATCAAAAAACGATCCGAAAGCAAAATTTGCAGCTGCTTTGGCCCGTTTTGCCACTCATCCGAGCTTAAAGGTTGAGCATATCGATTCAGCCAACGGACATTGCCATCGCCTTCTTCCCACCAGCGATCCTCTACCAAAGCAGGAATGCGCTTGCGCAAATGGATTAACGCGGCGGTAAACGCCGTTAACCCACTGTTTGCCTGCGACCAGTCCAACCACGTTAGTTGGTTATCCTGACAGTAGGCATTGTTATTGCCATGCTGGCTGTGACCATGTTCATCACCTGCCAGTAACATCGGCGTACCCTGGGAGAGCAACAACGTCGTTAACAGGGCGTGAATGCTGTCGCGCCGCCGTTCAATCAAATCAAGAGTACCGCCTAACCCTTCTTTACCATGATTGTTACTGTAATTGTTGTTGGTCCCGTCGCGATTTTCCTCTCCATTTGCTTCATTGTGTTTATGGTTGAAACAAACGCAGTCGCGAAGCGTAAAACCGTCATGCGCAGTGACGAGATTAATCGCAGCACTCGGCAGACGGCCATTACGTTTAAAAACATCGCTGGAGGCGGCAAAACGCCCGGCAAACTCACCCAGCGACAGGTTATAGTGCAGCCAGAAACGGCGTGCGGCGTCGCGGAAATGATCATTCCACTCGGCAAACAGCGGTGGGAAATTGCCCACCTGATAACCACCTGGCGCGATATCCCACGGTTCGGCAATTAACTTCACTTGCGAAAGCACAGGGCAATTCTGGATAGCCGTAAACAGCGGCGCATCCTGACGAAACTCCGGTGTTCGCCCCATGACTGCTGCGAGATCGAAGCGGAAACCATCAACGTGGCAGGTTTCCACCCAGTAGCGTAGACAGGCGCTGGCGTACTCCACTACCGCCGGATGGCTCAAATTGAGCGTATTACCACAACCAGTCCAGTTGTGATAATCGCCGTCGTCTCTTATCCAATAATAGCTACGGTTGTCGATCCCGCGCAGTGAGAATACCGGACCGTCGAGGTCCAGTTCCGCACTGTGGTTGAGTACGATGTCGAGAATGACTTCAATACCCGCCTTGTGCAGGGCTTTCACTGCGTCGCGAAACTCGTCCAACGCCGTTTCGGGCGAGCTGGCATATGCCGGATGCAGCGCAAACAGCGCCACCGGATTGTAGCCCCAGTAGTTACTTAGCCCCATGCGTTGCAGGCGCGGTTCACTGGCAAACTGCGCCACTGGCAACAGTTCCAGCGCGGTAATGCCCAACCGTTTTAAATAGTTGATCATCACCGGATGGCCGAGCGCTTTATAGGTGCCGCGGATCTCAACCGGGATCTCCGGATGCAGATAGGTTAATCCTTTGACATGGGCTTCATAAATGATGGTGCTGCCCCACGGCGTGCGCGGCGGGGCATCATCCTCCCAGTCATAGTGATCGACCACCACCACGCATTTCGGCGCAATGGCGGCGTTGTCACGATAATCAGGTTCATTATGGCCTGCATGCAGCAGCGGGTTATCTTTAAACTCACCCTCAATTTGCCGCGCGCAAGGATCAATCAACAACTTCGCCGGGTTAAAGCGATGCCCCACGGCAGGTTGCCAGGGGCCATGTACGCGATACCCATAGTGCAAACCCGGGCGCGCATCCGGCAAGTAACCGTGCCAGACATCGCCGCTGCGTCCTGGCAAGTCATACCGGTGTTCTATGCCCTGAGCGTCAAACACACATAGCTCTACCCGCTCAGCATGAGCGGAAAAGAGCGTGAAGTTGACGCCCTGGCCATCATAGTGCGCGCCAAGGGGAGCAGGTTTGCCAATGGCGAGTTGTGTCATTCTCCCTCCCGCACCAGCCAGATAGTGGCCAGCGGTGGTAGAGTAAGGCTCAATGAATGCTGACGACCGTGGCTGGCGATCTCATCGCTATGTACCGCGCCGCCATTGCCAGCATTGCTGCCGTGGTAGTGCATGGAATCGGTGTTGAGAATCTCACGCCACTTACCTGGCTGATTAATGCCAAAGCGATAATCATGGCGCGGCACCGGCGTAAAGTTGCTGGCAACGATAATTTCGTTACCCTCTTTATCGCGACGCACAAAGATCAGCACCGAGCGTTCATGGTCATCCACCACCAGCCATTCAAAGCCGTAGGCGTCGAAATCCAGCTCGTGCAGAGCTTTGTGGTGACGATAAGTATGGTTCAGATCGCGTACCAGTCGCTGGACACCGTGATGCCAGTTGTCGCCACCTTCCAGCAGATGCCAGTCGAGGCTGGCATCGTGGTTCCACTCACGCCCTTGGGCAAATTCATTACCCATGAACAACAGTTTCTTGCCCGGGAACGCCCACATCCAGGCATAGTAGGCTCGCAGATTGGCAAACTTCTGCCATGCATCGCCTGGCATCCTGTCGAGAATCGATTTTTTGCCGTGCACCACTTCGTCGTGCGACAGCGGCAGGACGAAGTTTTCAGTGTAGTTGTAGAGCATCCCGAAGGTGAGTTTATTGTGGTGGTATTGACGATAAACCGGGTCGAGCTTCATGTAATCCAGAGTGTCGTGCATCCAGCCAAGGTTCCACTTGTACCAGAAGCCCAGACCACCAATATCCTGCGGGCGGGAAACGTTCGGGAAGTCGGTAGACTCCTCCGCCATCGTTACTGCACCAGGAACTTGTTCACCGATAATACGGTTGGTATTGCGAAGGAATTCAATCGCTTCCAGATTCTCGCGTCCACCATACTCGTTCGGGATCCACTCACCTTCTTTACGGCTGTAATCACGATAAATCATCGAAGCAACCGCATCGACACGCAGCGCATCGATACCAAAACGCTCGATCCAGTACAGCGCGTTACCAACAAGGAAATTGCTGACTTCGCGACGACCATAGTTGTAGATCAGGGTATTCCAGTCCTGATGGTAGCCTTCACGCGGATCGCTGTGTTCATACAGATTTGTACCGTCAAATTCGGCAAGTGCAAAGTCATCTGTTGGGAAGTGACCCGGCACCCAGTCGAGAATCACGTTCAAACCTGCTGCGTGGGCGGCATCAATGAAATAGCGGAAATCATCGCGAGTGCCAAAACGGCGAGTTGGCGCATACAAACCTGTCGGCTGATAGCCCCAACTGCCATCGAATGGATGCTCGTTAATTGGCAACAGTTCGAGGTGGGTAAAGCCCATCCATTTCGCGTAAGGCACCAACTGATCGGCAAGTTCGCGGTAGCTTAACCAGAAGTTGTTGTCGGCGTGACGACGCCATGACCCCAGGTGAACTTCATAGATAGAAATTGGCGCATCAAACTGATTCGCTTTTTTGCGCTCTTCGGTCTGCACGACCTTTTCAGGCAGTCCGCAAATAAGGGAAGCGGTTTCCGGGCGCATCTGCGCTTCGAAGGCATAAGGATCAGACTTCAAACGCAGATTGCCATTGGCATCAATCATTTCGTATTTATAGAGCTGACCGTTATGCGCGCCAGGGATAAACAGTTCCCAGATGCCGCTCTCTTTACGCAGGCGCATCGGGTGACGACGACCATCCCAGTAGTTGAATTGCCCAACAACCGAGACACGGCGGGCATTTGGCGCCCAGACAGAAAAACGCGTGCCGGTAACGCCATCCATAGTATCTGCGTGCGCACCTAAGGTTTCATACGGGCGCAGGTGGGTACCTTCAGATAACAGCCAGGCGTCCATTTCCTGGATTAAAGGGCCAAAACGGTAAGGATCATCAATCAGATTCTGCTGGCCATGCCAGACAACCGCCAACTGATAGCGGAAAAAATTTTTACGCCGAGGAACGACGCCGCTGAAGAATCCACGAGAGTCGAGACACTCCAGTTTAGCGACTTTGCGTCCAGTTTTTGGTTCAATTACCCACACATCGGTGGCGTCAGGTAAAAGGGCACGGACTTCCAGTCCCGCTGTGGTTTTATGCATTCCAAGTACGGAAAAAGGATCCGCAAAATGACCTGCAATTAGCGCGTTAATCACGTCTCTATCGATACGATCGGACATGCTTGTCTTCCTGTTTTATTGTGTCACCCCATCCAACTAATTTTTGACATCTGGTTGTGACATTTTTTTGACCTGAACGGCGCAGCACTCTGTGCATCCTCTCTACGCCGTCCTCACTTCAGGTAAGGCATTGAATACGTATGTATCCCGCCACCCTTAAAGAATAGCCAATGCTCTATTTAACTCCCGGTAAATCATGAAACATCTGCGCTTACTCCTGTACTACGCACTAAAAGGGGCAGCATTACGCCCCAAATTTAATGAATAAACATTACGCCAGTTGACGAAGCATCCGGCGTAGCGGCTCCGCGGCCCCCCACAGCAGCTGGTCGCCCACGGTAAAGGCTGACAGGAACTCAGGTCCCATATTCAGCTTACGCAGACGCCCTACCGGCGTGGTCAGCGTACCGGTGACGGCAGCTGGGGTTAGCTCACGCATAGTGATTTCGCGATCGTTTGGAACCACTTTTGCCCACGGGTTATGGGCCGCCAACAGTTCTTCCACGGTCGGAATAGACACATCTTTTTTCAGTTTGATGGTGAATGCCTGGCTGTGGCAGCGCAACGCCCCGACACGCACACACAAACCATCTACCGGAATAACGGAAGATGTGTTGAGAATCTTGTTGGTTTCCGCCTGCCCTTTCCATTCTTCGCGGCTCTGACCGTTATCAAGCTGTTTGTCGATCCACGGAATCAGGCTGCCTGCCAATGGCACGCCAAAGTTATCCACTGACAACTCGCCGCTGCGGGTTAAGGTCGTGACTTTGCGTTCAATATCGAGAATAGCAGAGGACGGTGTCGCGAGTTCATCCGCCACATGGCCATACAGTTGGCCCATCTGGGTTAACAACTCACGCATATGTCGCGCACCACCGCCGGAAGCCGCCTGGTAGGTTGCAACGGAAACCCAATCAACAAGATCATTGGCGAATAAACCGCCCAACGACATCAACATCAGGCTTACGGTACAGTTACCGCCAACAAAAGTCCTGATGCCTTTATTTAATCCATCAGTAATGACGTCCTGATTGACTGGGTCAAGAATGATGATGGCGTCATCTTTCATGCGCAGAGACGATGCTGCGTCAATCCAGTAACCTTGCCATCCGCTCTCACGGAGCTTTGGATAGATTTCGTTGGTATACTCGCCGCCCTGACAGGTTACGATGATATCGAGAGCCTTCAGCGCCTCCAGATCAAAGGCATCCTGAAGTGTGCCAGAAGCACCGCCAAAGGAAGGCGCAGCCTGACCAGACTGTGAAGTCGAAAAGAAGACAGGGCGAATGGCGTCGAAGTCGCGCTCTTCAACCATGCGTTGCATGAGAACGGAGCCGACCATACCGCGCCAGCCGATAAAACCAACATTTTTCATAAGCGTTTTTTCCTGCAAAGATGTGTGCTGTATATATGTGCCGGTGTCCTCATGGCACATCTTTCACCATACAAAAAGCAGCCAAAGTCGCAAGTGAAATTAATCAATGATAGCGAAGCCATCAGTAATGCGACTTATCCTGCTTTCGTAGCACGCAGAAAGTCCACGGCAATTATCAGGGAACTTGAGTTATGAATGAAATCATTTCTGCAGCAGTTTTATTGATCTTGATTATGGATCCGCTCGGAAACCTACCTATTTTTATGTCCGTACTGAAACATACAGAACCGAAAAGACGTCGGGCAATCATGGTGCGAGAGTTGCTTATTGCTCTCATGGTGATGCTGGTGTTCCTGTTTGCGGGTGAGAAAATTCTGGCATTTCTTAGCCTGCGGGCAGAAACCGTCTCCATTTCTGGCGGCATCATTCTCTTTCTGATCGCCATTAAGATGATTTTCCCCAGTGCTTCGGGCAATAGCAGTGGGCTTCCGGCAGGTGAAGAGCCGTTTATTGTGCCGCTGGCAATCCCATTAGTAGCAGGGCCGACTATCCTCGCCACATTAATGTTGCTGTCTCACCAGTACCCGAATCAGATGGGGCATCTGGTGATTGCGCTGCTGCTGGCCTGGGGCGGCACCTTTGTTATCCTGCTACAGTCATCGCTATTTTTACGTCTGCTGGGCGAGAAAGGAGTGAACGCACTTGAACGCCTGATGGGATTGATTCTGGTGATGATGGCAACCCAGATGTTCCTCGACGGCATTCGGATGTGGATGAAGGGGTAAGGTTCAAACAGGTGCTGCAAACAATCAGACGCGGCACCTGTTTTATTACCTGAACTGATAATGACCTTCGCCCAATCGGATAACCCTTCCCTCTTCTTCTGCGCGATTCAGCCATACACTAGCTTGTTCGATGGTTAAACCAGTACAAGACGCCAGCCTTTCAATACTTATCGATTCCTTTGCAAGGATCGCCAGTTCCGCTACAAAGAGTTGATAAAAATCGACAGGCGTATGCGCAGGCATTACTGCATAATTTGCGTCATCTTCATGCAGCGAAAACAGTTCTGGTTGAGCGTTACGGAATGCTCTGTCATACATCTGCCCAGGAACGTCTGGCAGTCTGATCGTCACATTTTCAGCCTGTTCAGCACTCCATGACGCCCCATTTTCTACTAATCGTGAATTGGCTGATTGCACATCCTGATTTGGTTTAACCAGGACAGGCAGCCACTGATGTTTTAATGCCTCCATCGCCCCAGTTATCGTTCCACCGGTCATTCCCGCACGTACAACCATTGCGCTTTCAGCAAGGCAATAAACATATTTATTCCGCGCCATCGCATTGCCGACAGTGAAACGTACCTCTGGGTAAAACGGCGAAATCAACACCAGGTTGCCTGCTATAAGCCCTTCACGCCATTTCACTAACGTGCTCGTTTTTAACAAGCTATCAGCTAATACGCCAACGGCAGTTCCCCCGGCCTCTAGTGCCGACGCCATTGCACACTCATCAATACCTCGCGCACCACCAGAGATAACGCAAATCCCCTGTTGGGCCAGTTTCGCTGCCAGTTGTTGGGTATAGCGCAAATCGTCAGTCGGAGCGTCTCGCGAGCCAACAATCGCCATACCTTCCGCTTGCAGTAATGCTTTATTCCCGCAGCCAAATAAAACGGGAGGTGCATCCGTTCGCAATCGGTTTTTCAAGCGAACGGGATAATCGGCATCTCCTCGAGTTAAGATCCATAAACCGGCGCGTTGCCACTTATCTACCGCCAACGCCAGACTATGACCCCGCGCCAGCAAGCCAAGAATACGCTCCTGTGAAATACGCGGATCGCTCCAGCCTGTAAGTTTCTCTTGCGGTTGCGGCACCAGAAGATCGGCGGGACTGATACGTTGGTGCTTCAGCCATAATGCAAACTTCCCCCATTCACTATTACTAAGAGGTTTATACTCACTCGCCGCCGCGCGAGAAAAATCGCTGGTTAGCAGGAGAGTCGCTTGTGCATTGGCTGAAAGATTCATCAATTTTTTACCGAGGTAGAAGCAAGGGCAAGAGGATAAACCGTCGGGCAACCAGCCTGGCGTAACAGTGCTGTCAGAACTGTCAGCGTCCATGCAGAATCCACGATATCGTCAACCAGCAACGCCGGACCTGGCATCAAAGGAGGGGTAATCACAAACGCCCCGTCGAGATTTTGACACTGGTGAAAACGGTTTTGCTGCATTTTCTGCGGTGGATTGTCCACGACTTTTCCAATGGCATCAATAAAAGGTAAGCCTAGTTTCGCCGCCAGTCGCCGGGCAAAATCAGGAACCAGGTCGAGGTGCCTTAATGAAGGAACGCAGCATACCCAGGTTGGTTCAGGATGCGGATTCCAGCGTTGGCGAACCATTTCCGCACATGCCTCCACCAGCTCATCACTGAAGCGCCCCATTTTTTTCTCCTGTGCTACCTGCTTTCCCCACCCGGAATCGCCCCAACGAGAAAGGACTCGCCCCGTAGATCCTTGTAAACCCGCAGGCAAGTTCCCTTTAAATCCGTATTGCGTAAAAGCCCCAGCTGCCACCTGTTTATTGAGATTTAATGGCAGGTCAGCGTGTTTAATAAATAAATTTGCCGCATGGAGTAAGCTGCTATCAATGTCGGGCGACAACAACGGATGCTGAAGACAACTGCTACATTTACCACAACGTTCGGCACTTGGCTCATCGAGTGCGCGGCGCAGAAATTGCATTTTGCACTCCTTGGTCGTGATATAGCTTTCAACGTCTTCCAGCTCGCTTTTTCTCTGATTCATCAAATGGTTAATTCGTTCATGGTCAGGAGAAAAACTGACAATTGTTCTGCGCCATAATTTCTCGGTATACACCACAGGCGATGGATTTTCAGCTACCAGTAACTTCAGTGCTTTTTCTATTTGCCCATAACGAAGATTCGTCCGTTGTTCAATGCCTCGTAGGGTAAGACCGTCATTCTCGCTAAGTACGTTGAGTATTTCATGAATTTGCGCCTCCGCAGGAAAGGCGCTTTCACGGAAGAATTTATGAATAGCGCGGTCTTCACTGCCACAAAGCAGTATGCCAACAGCAGAATCGATACCGCGACCGGCACGCCCCACCTGTTGGTAGTAACCAACTATCGAACCTGGCATCTGGTAATGAATAACAAACCCCAAATCCGGTTTGTCAAAGCCCATTCCCAGCGCCGTCGTCGCGACCAGAACTTTAATTTTATTTGCCAGCAGTGCCTGCTCCAGATATTCCCTGGCAGTATTAGAATCTTCCGCGCCTTCACAAGTCACGCCACTGTAGTAAGCAAATGCACTGATACCATTTTTCCTTAACCACTCGGCGACAAGTTCGGCATCGCGAGTAGTCAGGGTATAAACAATTCCCGATTTGGAAAACTGAGGGATAACCGTTGCTAACCATGCCAGACGGGATGACTGTTCACCTAAGACTAAGGCATCAAGCGCCAAACTTTCGCGAGCCAGCGTTCCACGCTGAATCACAATGTCACCCAATTGCTGACGGATATCCTCAACGACACGGTTATTCGCTGTCGCGGTTGTACCCAGAACAGGGGTATTCGCAGGCAGTTGGCGCAAAATATCTAATATACGTCGGTAATCCGGGCGAAAATCGTGGCCCCAATCAGAGATGCAGTGCGCCTCGTCGACCACAAGCAAGCCAATACGATCGGCTATAGGATATAAAACCGTTTCGATAAAGTCCTGGTTTGCCAAACGTTCCGGGGAAACCAGCAAGCAATCGACCTCACCTTGCAGCAACTTATCGCTAATGCGCTGCCATTCTTCTCTGTTTGTAGAATTCAACGTTTCAGCCGTAATACCTAACCGTTCAGCGGCGGCAACCTGGTTACGCATCAGGGCAAGCAAAGGAGAGATGATAATTGTCGGGCCAACGCCGCGATCGCGGAAGATTTTACTGGCGATGAAGTACACGGCACTTTTCCCCCAGCCAGTGCGTTGGACAACCAGCAGTTTTCGCCGTTGGTTCACCACCGCGTCTATGGCTTCCCATTGCCCTTCCCTGAAAGTAGCGGTGGTATTTCCTAACATCCGCTTTAAAAGCAATTCAGCTCCGTGCTTTTCCATCTTTATCTCCTGCGATCTTTAGGCAGTGATTAGAACGGATTATTAGCAGGTAAATTTGCGAGAGAGATCAAAAAGATGAAGAGGGGAGAAAAGAGAAATGAATTACTGCGAGCAAGCTCGCAGTAATTTGTCGCAGTAATTAACTCAACAGCTGGAACGCAATCATCCCGACGATGGCACCAACAGTGCCGAGGATGGTTTCCATCATGGTCCAGGTTTTCAGCGTTTCGGCTTCGGTCGCACCGGTAAATTTACCGAACAACCAGAAACCAGCGTCGTTAACGTGGCTGACGACAATCGAACCACCAGCGATACAAATCGACAGTGCCGCCATTTGCGCACCGGAGTAATTCAATTGTTCAATAACCGGCATCACCAGCCCCACCGCCGTTAAACAGGCAACGGTGGCAGACCCCTGAATGATGCGCACTGCAGCTGCCAGCACGAAGCAGGTGATGGCAATCGGCAGGCCCATGCCGGTTAACGCTTCGCCCAGCGCCGGACCTACGCCAGAGTCAACCAGCACCTGTTTGAACACGCCGCCTGCACCAATCACCAGCAGAATGATCCCCGCCGGTTGCAGCGCGTGACCGCAAATCTCCATCACTTTGTCTTTTGGCATGCCCTGACGCATTGCCAGGCCATAAATTGCTACCAGACAAGCAACCAGAATCGCAGTAAACGGATGGCCGATAAATTCAAACCATTCGTAAGCAGCTGATCCTTCTGGTACAAAACGCGCAGCAATGGTTTTCAGCCCTACCAGCACCAGCGGCAGCAGGATCAGCGACAGGCTGAATCCAAAAGACGGCATTTTGCCTTCGCCGAGATGCGGTTCGCTGATGTCGTCAGGAATATGCAGCTCCACGTAACGGCTGATGAAATTGCCCCACAGCGGCCCGGCAATAATCATCCCCGGAATTGCCGCACACAGGCCAATCAGGATCATCCAGCCAAAGTCGGCATTCATCTGCGATGCCAGCAGCATCGGCGCTGGTCCAGGCACCAGGAACGCAGCCGCTGCTGCCACGCCTGCGAATAATGGGATTACCAGCTTCACCAGGTTCGTACCGGTGTGGCGCGCCATTGAGAAAGCAACGCTAATCAGCAGAACAATCGCCACTTCAAAGAACAGCGGTAGCGCGCAGACCAGCCCCGCAAGGCCGATGGCATAATGCGCGCGGCTGTGACCGAAGGATTTGAGCATTTTGACGGCAATCTGATCGACTGCGCCGGTTTCATGTAAGATCTTGCCAAACATGGCTCCCAGGGCGACAACCACCGCCAGGAAGCCGAGGGTGCCTCCCATCCCTTTTTCCATCGTCGCTGCGATTTTATCGAGCGGCATACCGGAAAAAAGGCCAGCCCCCATAGACACCACCATCAAAGCCAGGAAAGCGTGCATACGCGCCTTCATGACTAAAAACAGCAGCAGTAAAACAGACCCTACTGCTGTTAAAACAAGCGTTAATGTAGTCACTACTTATTTGCCTTTTTTAATAACCTCAATGGTGCTTGCCACAACACCTTCCAGCGGTTGATCGATATCCACCACCAGTACATCGGTTTCGTCCGCACCCGGCTCCTGCAGCGTTTCAAACTGCGTCACCAACATTTGGGTTTTAAAGAAATGGCCTTTGCGCGCTTTCAGGCGGCTTTCAATCACATCAAAATCGCCTTTCAGGTAGATGAAAGAGAGATTCGGATTACCTTCACGCAGCAGGTCGCGATAGTGTTTTTTCAGTGCAGAGCAGACGATCAGCGACACTTTATTGGTACGCTGCATAGCAAACGCGGCGTCGTTCAGCGCCTGCAACCACGGTTTGCGATCGTCGTCATTCAGCGGTTCACCAGACGCCATTTTTTCGATATTGCGGCGCGGATGGAGGAAATCGCCATCAAGAAACGCGGCATGAAGTTGATGCGCCACTTCACTGGCGACCGCAGATTTGCCGCTGCCCGATACGCCCATTAAGACGTAAATGTGGTGATCATGATTAGTCGTGCTCAAAGTGGTGCCCCCACAGTACAAGAATTAAGAATGTTACGGGTAACTGTTATCGGTAACATTCTCCAGCCGGACAAAAACAGAAGCAATATCCATCCGTGCCTTAAGTGTATAAGTGTGAGCTACTTCAAATTTGTAGGCTTAAATAGATCCACCCGGTGACAAGGTGAAACCTAAATCTAACATTTTCGGCGTCACCGCTTCGCCACGAATACGCGCCAGCAGGCGTTCAGCGCCAATGCTGCCCATCCGCTCACGCGGCGTCAGCACACTTGCCAGCCGTGGCTCCATCACCTGGCCGATGTCATGACCGTGGAAACCGGCAATCGCCATATCGTCAGGAACTTTCAACCCCAGACGCTGACATTCAAACGCCGCGCCGACCGCCAGGTCATCGTTGGTACAGAACACGCCATCCAACTGTGGATATTCCCGCCGCGCCTGACGAATCAGTTCAATACCGGAAGAGTAAGAAGAAGATTGTTCAACCATCACGCTATATGGCACCAGGCCTGCATCCAGCATCGCCTGCTCATATCCCTTCTGTTTGATGATAGTACGTTCGTCGAGACGTGCGCCGAGATAAGCAATGTGACGATGCCCGCGAGCAATAATAGCGGCAGTCATCTGGCGTGCCGCTTCAAAGTTATTAAAACCGACAGCGATATCGAGGCACGGCGACTGGCTGTCCATCAGCTCCACCACCGGAATACCCGCCACTTCAATCATCTTTAAGGTGCGTGGCGTGTGGGTGCGTTCGGTAAGGATCAGGCCATCGATATTCCAGGAGAGCATCGATTCAAGGCGTTCTTGCTCCATTTCCGGTTTATAACCGTAGTGCGCCAGCATGGTTTGATAACCGTGCGCGTCGGTGACGCTTTCGATACCGCGTAATACTTCCGCAAAAACCTGGTTGGTGAGAGAAGGTAACAGGACGCCAATCGCCCGGCTGGTGGCGTTAGAGAGGATATCGGGCGCGCGATTGGGAATATAACCCAGTTCATCAAGAGCGGCGGCAATCTTGCCACGTAGAGCGACGGAAACTTGCTCCGGGTTACGCAAAAAGCGGCTGACCGTCATTTTGGTCACGCCTACACGGTCAGCCACATCCTGAAGTACGGGTCTTTTCTTTTTCATCGTCCTGAAAGGTACAAAAGGGATAGATTCCTTTAGTTTACCACGGACGCATCACAACCTTCCTGATTCCTCAGGAAGGTTTGTGAGATAAATTTAGACTGGCGGTAAATCGAACAGCAGGATTTCACTGTCGCTATCAGCGTGGACGGAAATCGCCTGCTCATCCCAAATCGCCAGACCATCGCTGGTCGAGGCTTTTACGCCGTTAATAGTGACATTACCTTTCACCACCTGGATCCAGACGCGGCGTTCAGCGGCAATCTGATGTATCGACTGCTCATCTTTTACCAGCGCCCAGCGGTACAGTTCCATATCCTGATACACTTTCAGCGAACCGTCACGCGCATCCGGCGAGAGCACCAGTTGTTTACCCTGCACGGCATCGAAGCGACGCTGTTCATAACGCGGCGTAATGCCGTTTTCTTCCGGCATGATCCAGATCTGATACAGATGCAGACGCTCGGTGCTGCTTGGGTTGTACTCTGAGTGACGAATACCCGTACCCGCACTCATAATCTGGAACTCGCCCGCCGGAACCTGTTCTTTATTGCCCATGCTGTCCTGGTGCTCAACAGTACCTTCCAGCACGTAGGTCAAAATTTCCATATCTTTATGCGGGTGAGTGCCGAAGCCCTGCCCTGCTTCAATCACGTCGTCGTTAATCACGCGCAGTGCAGAGAAGCCCATAAAGTTCGGATCGTAATAATTGGCAAAAGAGAAAGTATGCCAGGAGTCCAGCCAGCCATGATTTGCATGACCGCGTTCATTTGCTTTGCGTAAGTAGATCATTTGTATTCGCCCCCTGAATGATTTCGATGGGCTTAGTGTGGACCCGATCTGCCTGGGATGATAGAGGGTGAAAATTGACCCCTCTGTTCAAAAAAATTGAACTATTCGAGGGGCCATCAAACTTACTTCGCGAGAGTCACTGTGGAGGGAGAGGCTTGTTCAAAACCGCGTTCAAGGATTTCCAGATTAGTAAGAACTTCAGATTCCTTGACGTAATTTGGCGCACCGCTGGTGATGGTTTGGTACAACGCATCATAAACGCGCCCATAGTCGCCCATCTCCGGCTTCATCTCTTCTCTGACCGTCACGCCCTCGTCATTGACATACTCCAGCACACCGACCGAATCATCCGCCGCAAATCCAGGTTCGCCCGGTATAATATTAGCCTTCAGGCTGGTTTCCTGCTGGTCGATACCGTATTTAATAAATGTACCTTTCTTACCGTGAACGATAAATTTCGGATAATCGATTTTCACCAGATGACTGGTTTTAACGATCGCTTTCAGGTCGCCATAAAACAGCTGCGCTTCAAAGGTGTCGTCAGGATTGGCTTTATTACGCAGGCTGCGGATGTCATAAGCGACGTGATCCGGGCGACCAAACAGCGAGATAACCTGGTCCAGGGTATGCACACCAAGCCCATAGAACGCGCCATCCTGCGGCAGTCCAGGTTTGGTTTCTGCCACCGGGCGGTAATAGTCAAAATGGCTTTCCACTTCGACAATCTCTCCCAGCTTGCCGCTTTCAATCGCTTTTTTTGCCGTCAGGAAGCAGGAGTCAAAGCGACGATTCTGATACGGCGTGACGGTCAGCCCTTTGCTTTTCGCCAGCGCAAACAGCTCTTTCGCCTGCGCAAGCGTCGGGGTGAACGGTTTTTCGACCAGTACATTTTTCCCGGCTTCCAGCGCGCGCTTCGCGTACTCGAAGTGGCTGTCCGCGTGGGTGCAGACGACAACCAGCTTAACATCGGGATCGTTTAACACTTCGTCGAGATCGCTGGTGAAATGAATATGGGAATAAATGGGGGCCTGTTCTTCCGGCTTCGCATGGCGGCGAAAAATATGCGCGACATGCCAGCTATCCTTGCGGTTAAGTACATACGGCAGATGGTAACGGGTGGTGCTTTTGCCGAAGCCAATAAAGGCACAGTTGATGACCATGATTTCGTCCTTTTTAAGGTGGTTATTTACACCTTAGCGCAAAGCGGACGCGGTTCCTATGCCTGGGCTTCAGTACGTCAGATTGTTGGCAAAGTGCACTTTATTCATGCCGGATGCGGCGTGAACGCCTTATCTGACCTACGGTTCAGGACTATTTGTAGGCCTGATAAGCGTAGCGCATCAGGCGATTTTGCATTTGTCTCAACACGAGGAACACTTCCCGTGGACAAAATGACAAGCAAAAAAAAGCCAGCACCCGGCTGGCTAAGTAATACTGGAAGCAATGTGAGCAATGTCGTGCTTTCAGGTTCTCCGCGAGGGTCTTCCTGATCGCGAGACAATAATAATCATTCTCATTCGCACTTGTCCAACACTTTTTGCAAAAAAATGCATTTGACTCGTATTTGAAAGTCAATGATGTTGAAAGGGACATTTACCCTAAAGAGGACAGAGGAATGAGTGAGATAGTAATACGCCACGCAGAAACGCGCGATTATGAGGCCATTCGGCATATCCACGCCCAGCCGGAGGTGTATTACAACACACTACAGGTGCCTCATCCGTCAGAGCCAATGTGGCAGGAGCGACTCACCGCTCGCCCCGGCATCAAGCAACTCGTCGCCTGTATTGATGGAACTGTAGTAGGTCATCTCACCATTGATGTACAGCAACGCCCACGCCGCAGTCATGTTGCCGATTTTGGTATCTGTGTCGACGCCCGCTGGAAGAATCGCGGTGTCGCCAGCGCCCTGATGCGAGAGATGATTGAAATGTGCAACAACTGGTTGCGGGTAGATCGTATCGAGCTAACGGTGTTCGTCGATAACGCGCCAGCAATTAAGGTCTATAAAAAATTCGGCTTTGAGATTGAAGGGACCGGCAAGAAGTACGCATTGCGTAATGGTGAATATGTTGATGCGTATTATATGGCGCGGGTGAAATAGAGGATTTGCAATCTAAGTTTGTCATTTAAGCCCTCACCTACCGGGAGAGGGCTTAATATATTAATACCCCGCAGTTAAATCATCCACCGAGCGTGGGTCGGATGCGCCGTACAACTCACCGTCCGGCCCAACCATAATACTTTGCGTACTGCCCATCGCCTCTTTCAGCGCCACTTTCTGACCTTTTGCTTCCAGCAGCTTGAGCGTATCCGGGCTAAATCCTTTCTCGACACGCAGCTCGTCCGGCAGCCACTGATGGTGGAAACGCGGTGCATTGGTCGCTTCGGCGATATTCATGCCATAATCGATGCTATTCACCACCATTTGCAGCACGGTGGTGATGATCCGGCTACCGCCAGGGCTTCCGGTGACCAGCCAGGTTTTACCGTCTTTCACCACAATAGTCGGCGACATCGATGACAGCGGGCGTTTGTTCGGCCCGACGGCGTTGGCATCACCGCCCACCAGCCCATAAACGTTCGGCACGCCTGGTTTGGCGGAGAAATCATCCATCTGGTTATTGAGCAAAATACCGCTCTCGCCTGCGACAATACCCGTACCGAAGGTGGTGTTCAGCGTATAGGTAACCGCTACCGCGTTACCGTCTTTATCCACCACTGAGTAATGGGTAGTTTGATTACTCTCATAAGGCGCAAGCTTGCCTGGGCGAATTTCGCTGGATGGCTTCGCTTTATTGATATCGATTTTCTCGGCAATGGATTTGGCATAGGCTTTATTGGTCAGTGCCTGCCACGGGACTTTGACAAAATCCGGGTCGCCAAGATATTCCGAGCGGTCGGCGTAGGCATATTTCTCAGCTTCTGCCATGATTTGCATCGCATCGGCGCTGCCAAAGCCGTATTTCTGCATATCGAAGTTTTCCAGGATATTGAGGATTTGTACGATATGAATACCGCCGGAAGATGGCGGTGGCATGGAGTAAACCTGATACCCGCGATAATCGCCGCTTATCGGTGTACGTTCGACCGCTTTATACGCCGCTAAATCTTCTTTCGTGATCAAGCCACCGTTTTTCTGCATCTCCTGGGCAATCTGTTCTGCTATCGTGCCTTTGTAGAATTCATCCGGGCCGTTTTCGGCAATCATCTCTAGGCTCTTTGCCAGGTTCGCCTGCACCAGCTTGTCGCCCTTTTTCAGCGGCTCGCCCTCTTTCCAGAAGATAGCTTTACTGTTTTCGTGATTCGGCAACACTTCGCTACCGTAGGTTTTGAGATCGTCTGCCAGCGCGTCGTTAACGATAAAACCATCGCGTGCCAGTTTAAACGCTGGCTGCACCACTTTGTTCAACGGCATGGTGCCGTATTTATCCAACGCCAGCGAGAAACCTGCTACCGTACCGGGCGTGCCGGAAGCCAGATGCGAAGTGAGTGATTTTTTGCTGTCCGGGTTGCCCTGATCATCAAGGAACATATCGCGGGTCGCTTTGGCCGGCGCCATTTCGCGGAAATCGATAGCCGTGGTATTGCCATTTTTCGAGCGGATTAACATAAAACCACCGCCGCCCAGATTCCCCGCCTGCGGATGCGTTACCGCCAGCGCGTAGCCCACCGCCACGGCAGCATCAACGGCATTCCCGCCCTCCTTGAGGATATCCCCCCCCACCTGAGTGGCAGTAGCATCTACAGACGCCACCATCCCCTGCTTTGCGCGTACCGGATGGAAGACATCTTCCTCCACACCATAAGAAACAGGTGGCGCGGCTGCCGCACTAAAACAACATCCTGAAAGCAAAGCTGCAATCGCCGCCCGGCGTAAAAACGTCGGTTTTATCATCGTTATTCTCCAGTTATGTGTGGGGCAACCCCAGCTAAGCCTGGTATATAACTCTGAATTAATCATCGTTTTGCCGGGAAGCGAGTAAACTTAAAGGATATCTTCAGAGGAGGATACGCGATGAAACGACTTCTGCTTTTGACGGCACTCCTGCCGTTTGTCGGCTTTGCACAGCCCATTAATACTCTGAACAACCCCAACCAGCCGGGATATCAAATCCCCAGCCAGCAGCGGATGCAAACTCAAATGCAAACGCAGCAAATCCAGCAAAAAGGGATGCTGAATCAGCAACTGAAAACTCAGACGCAATTACAACAGCAGCATTTAGAAAATCAGATTAACAGTAACTCGCAACGGGTATTGCAGTCGCAGCCGGGGGAGCTAAATCCCGCCCGGCAGCAAATGCTGCCCAACACCAACGGCGGGATGTTAAACAGTAACCATAATCCGGATAGTTCGCTAAATCAGCAGCATATGCTGCAAGAGAGGAAAAACGGCGACATGCTGAATCCGCCCAGCACGTCGCAGCCTGACATTCCGTTGAAAACTATTGGGCCGTAAAGTTCGGACCAATTACATCAATCACATCGGTACAGATGCAATCCACGCCCCAGCGCAGCAACTCTGCCGCGCGCTGGGGTTTGTTGACGGTATACACCAGAATCCGTAATCCAGCGTCTTTCAACTGCATCACTCGCGCTTTATCGAGCAACTTATGATTGAGATGAATAGAGACGCAGCCCAGCCGCGTAGTCAACTCGCGCCAGTCGTCGCGCCACTCATCCAGCAACAAACCACGCGGCAGTTCCGGTGCCGCCAGCTGTGCGGCTTCTAAAGCATCAATCTCAAACGATGACAGCAGCGGCGGCGTCATACCGGCCCAAAGTTCGCGTGCCGCCAGCGCCACCATTTTGCCCGTTAATGGCCCGGTGCCAGTGGTGGGCTTGATTTCGATATTCGCCATCATCCCATGTTCGCGACAGCGTTCCGCCACCTGCGAAAGCAACGGCAGCGGCTCACCTTTAAACGCTTTGCTGTACCAACTGCCTGCATCCACGCGCAGTAAATCCTGCCAGTTCAGCTCGCCCGCAACGCCCCAACCGTTGCTGGTGCGTTCAAGATTGTCGTCATGGAGCAGAAAGATCTCGCCATCTTTCGATAACTTCGCGTCAAATTCGATCATCTTATGACCGTATTTTGCCCCCACATCGATTGCTGCCAGGGTGTTTTCCGGAGCCAGTTTACCGCCGCCACGGTGGGCGACGATGCGGGGATAAGGCCAGTTACTCATACTCGTTGTCCTGTTTCACCATCAAAAAGATGCAGCTGATTTTCCGGCAGATGCAGCCACAGCGTGCTACCTGCCGTCGGGCGCTCCTGATGCGCCAGTCGCACCACCAGCTTCTGTTCGCCCCAGCGTCCGTGCGCCAGGTTATCTGCGCCGAGGATCTCCAGCGTGTCCATCACCAGCGGAACGCCACCTTCTGCCTGCGAGCTTAGCGCAATATGTTCCGGGCGAATGCCGAGAGTCATTTTACGCCCGGCATACTGGCGATAGTAACCGTTTAGCGGCAGCGCAATACCGCCATCCAGTTCGAAATGCGTGCCTTCGTTATTCACGCGGCCAGCCAGTAGGTTCATCGCCGGGCTGCCGATAAAACTCGCCACAAACAGGCTGGCGGGCTTTTCGTAGACTTCAACTGGCGTGCCAATCTGTTCGGCAACGCCGCCGTTCATTACCATCACTCGCTGGGCGAGCGTCATCGCTTCAACCTGATCATGGGTAACGTAGAGTGAAGTTGTTTTCAGGCGACGGTGCAGTTGTTGTAGTTCAAGCCGCATCTGCACGCGCAGCTTGGCATCAAGGTTAGAGAGCGGCTCATCAAACAAGAACACCGCCGGCTCACGCACAATCGCGCGCCCCATCGCCACACGCTGGCGCTGACCGCCGGAAAGCTCACGCGGGCGACGTTTGAGCAGGCCGTCCAGTTCCAGAATACGCGCCGCTTCTTTAACGCGCTCGGCAATTTGCTGCTTGCCCATGCCGCGGATTTTCAGCCCCCACGCCATGTTTTCTTCGACGCTCATATGCGGATAAAGCGCGTAGTTCTGGAATACCATCGCAATTCCGCGATCTTTCGGCTCCATTTCGGTGACACGCTTGCGGTCGATCCAGATATCGCCCGTCGTTACCCGCTCCAGTCCGGCCACCATGCGCAATAACGTCGATTTCCCGCAGCCAGACGGCCCGACCATCACGATAAATTCGCCATCCGCAACATCAAGGGTCAGCGGTTTAATGACCTGGGTTTTGCCATCCCAGCTTTTGGTTACTGCCTGTAATTTCAGTCCTGCCATCTTATTTCTCACTATCGACCAGGCCGCGCACAAAGGCACGCTGCATCACTAAAACAATCACTACTGGTGGGATCAGGGTTAACAACATCGCCGCCATCACCGAGTTCCATTCCGTGGTGCCTTCGCCAGTGGCGATCATCCCTTTAATCCCTGCCACGGTGGTGCCGAGATCAACGTCGGTAATAATCAACAACGGCCACAAATACTGGTTCCAGCCGTAAATAAAGGTGATCACAAACAGCGCCGCCAGATTGGTTTTCGACAACGGAAAAACGATGTCGCAAAAGAAACGCATTGGCGACGCGCCGTCGATCCGCGCCGCTTCCACCAGCTCATCCGGCAGCGTCATAAAGAACTGGCGGAAAAGAAACGTGGCGGTCGCCGAGGCCATCAGCGGCAGCGTTAAACCGGCGTAGCTGTCGAGCATCTTCAGGTTGGCGATGACTTCCACCGTCGGGAAAATACGCACTTCAACCGGCAACATCAGAGTGATAAAAATCATCCAGAAGAAGAGGTTACGTAGTGGAAAACGAAACCAGACAATGGCAAATGCCGAGAGCATCGAGACGGTAATTTTGCCGAGCGTAATACTGAACGCCATCACAAAACTGTTAAGCAACATCCGCCAGAACGGCGCACTATTCGTGCCTACCCCATTCACCCAGATGTTGTGGATGTTTTCCAGCAGATGCGTGCCGGGAATAAGCGTCATCGGCGCGGCGTAGACTTCTTGTTTATCCAGCGTCGCCGCGACAAACGCCACGTACAGCGGGAAGAGGATCACCGCGATCCCGAGGATCAGCATGGTATGGCTGAATATTGTCAGCCACGGACGGTTCTCAATCATTGGTAACGCACCTTGCTTTCAACATAGCGGAACTGCACCACCGTCAGCACGATGACGAGGAACATCAACACTACCGACTGCGCGGCAGACGAAGCCAGATCCAGTCCGGTAAAGCCTTCGCGGTAGATCTTATAAATCAGCGTCGTGGTAGCCTGTACTGGCCCGCCGGACGTGGCGGCGTCGATCACCGGGAAGGTGTCGAAGAAGGCATACACCAGGTTCACCACCAGCAGGAAGAAACTCACTGGCGCAATAAGCGGCAGCGCAATCTTAAAGAAGCGGCGAATCGGGCCTGCACCGTCGATGGCTGCGGCTTCAATCAACGAACGGGGAATGGATTGCAGCGCGGCATAGAAGAACAGAAAGTTGTAGCTGATTTGCTTCCACACCGAGGCAAACACCACCAGAAACATTGCCTGACCGCTGTTTTGCGCGTGGTTCCAGTCGTAGCCGAACTCTGCGAGAAAATGAGTGATCAGCCCACGGCCGGGGTTAAACAGGAAGATCCACAATACGGCGGCAACGGCGGGAGCCACGGCATACGGCAGCAGCATCAAGGTTTGATAGAAACGACTGCCGCGCACGATGTACTCCACCAGCGCCGCGAAGAACAGCGACACCAGCAAACCGCTGACGGTGACAAAGGTACTGAATTTTATCGTCGTCCAGAAGGAGTCGAGATAGTAGCTGTCATGGAACAGCGTGACGAAGTTATCCAGGCCGACAAACTGGCTGGAGAAACCAAACGGATCGACGCTTTGTAGCGAGTACCACAACGCTTCGCCCGCAGGCCAGATAAAAAAGATAACGGTGATGATGAGCTGTGGCGCGACCAGCAAATAAGGCAGCCAGCGCGAGCGAAACACCGGACGGGATGATGACATTACGGTTAATTCCTGAACTGTGCCGGATACGCTTCGCTTATTCTGCCTACACACGATGGCAGGTCGGATAAGCGAAGCGCACCCGACATTTCACTGGTTAAGACTTCGTCGATTTCTCAAAGCGGCGCAGTAACTGATTCCCACGCTCAACGGCGGTATCCAGCGCCTGCTGTGGCGTCTTCTTACCGGTCCACACGCTCTCCAGCTCTTCATCCACAATCACGCGGATCTGCGGCATGTTGCCCAGACGCAGCCCTTTGGTGAACGGCAACGGCGGCTTGTTCAGCATCTGACGCGTCGCGGTATCCGCCCCTGGGTTTTTCTCGTAAAAGCCCTGCTCACGCGTCAGGTCATACGCCGCTTTGGTGATTGGCAGATAACCGGTTTTCTGATGCCACTCGGCAGCGTTTTCTGGCTTCGCGAGGAAGTCGAGGAACTTCGCCACGCCGGTATACGTTTCTTTATCTTTGCCCTGCATCACCCACAGGCTGGCCCCGCCGATAATGGCGTTTTGTGGCGCACCTTTCGCATCGGCGTCGTAAGGCATCATGCCTACGCCGTAGTTGAATTTGGCGTACTCGCGAATGTTGGCAAGAGAACCAGAAGAGGCAGTCGTCATTGCGCAATCACCGTTATAGAACTTCTCGGTGGATTCATCCTTACGCCCGACGTAGCTGAAGTCGCCCTTCTTGTTCATCTCTTCGAGCATGGCGATGTGTTTCACCTGCTCCGGCTTGTTGAACTCAAGCACCGCGTCTGTGCCGTCAAAGCCGTTGTTTTTGCTGGCAAACGGCAGGCCGTTCCAGGCGCTAAAGTTTTCCAGTTGGATCCAGCCCTGCCAGCCGCTGGCGTAGCCGCACTTCATGCCGGAGGCTTTCAGTTTCGCGGCATAGTCAGCCAGATCCTGCCAGGTTTTCGGCGGCTGTTCCGGGTCTAGCCCCGCTTTCTTGAAGGCGTCTTTGTTGTAATAGAGAACGGGAGTCGAGCTGTTGAACGGCTGGGAGAGTAAGTGGCCCGTTTTGCTGTCGGAGTAGTAACCTGAAACCGTCGGCACAAACTGCGACTCATCGAATTGAATCCCCGCCTCTTTAAACACGTCATACACCGGTTTAATGGCTTTCGACGCCATCATGGTGGCGGTGCCAACTTCATAAACCTGCAAAATAGCCGGTGCGTTGCCGGTACGAAATGCGGCAATCCCCGCGCTTAAATTCTGTTCGTAGTTACCTTTATAGGTCGGTACAATTTTGTAATCCGGGTTTTCGGCGTTAAAACGTTGGGCCAGAGAATCCACCTCTTTACCCAGTTCCCCTTCCATAGAATGCCAGAACGGAATAGTTGTCACTGCCTGCGCATTGCCCATTAACGCCAGTCCGAGCGCCAGTGCTGAAGCTGTATAATGTAACGGTTTCATCGTTTATCTCTCTTGTTGTACCGAATGCGCGAATTCACGCGTTTTATGCTCGCGGGGTAACATGACATGCTCGAATTACAGAAAAATAACTCTTTTGTTACATTTTTAAGATAGTAAGGTGTCAGAAAGATGACAAGGCGGTGACGGCGTGGGTGAGGGAAAATGGGAGATGGGGCACGGATAATGCTACGTTGGGGAAAATTAACGCGCCAGAGGCTATCTGGCGCAGCACTTATTGAACAATACTCTGCTTCAGCCGTTCATTGGCGGTCTTAATCCATTCCCGGTGGTGTTTTCTGTAATGTGGTCTTGAGCGTTTAGCCGTATCAACCACAGCAACATACTGCTCGTTGGCTTCACGTAACCGACTCATTTTCGCCAGCATTTCCGCATAGTAAATACGCGCCTGCGGGCCAGGGTAATAAGAAACCAACACGTCAAACTCGCTTTCCGCATCTGCGTATTTTTCCTGAGCGGCTAAGGTTCTGGCGAATAACAAGTGCCCTTCTGCCGACTGAAAATCAGGGTTATAACGCATCACATCTTCCAGCGTCTGCTGGCAGGCAGCGAACTCCTGGATGGCAAATTGTGCCTGCGCCAGGCTTAACATCATTGCCGCTTCATGGACGAATATCCCGCTTAACGCCTGCTGATAATGGGGAACGGCTTCGTGATAACGCTCCAGGCGCGCCAGCTCGTTGGCAAGTTGATAGTGGTTTTGATTGGTCTCGGCAATCGCCAGCTCTTCGGTTAATTTGTGCAGGTGGCGTTCCGGATTGATTTTGTCCTGCAGGCGCATCAGCAAAGTACGTCCGTGACGGTCAGCGCCCGTTTCAGGCAGCATCACCATGACGAAATACGCCACGCAACCAATCACCGGAAAACAGAAGATGATAAAAATCCAATACCGCTCTTGTCCGGTACGGTAAGCGTGAATACAGCAAAGCAGTTCAAGCATGACGACAACGGCATAATGCATGGGAGGGAACCTTTCCGTGGCAAATAAGTGGTCTGGTTTTAATCCTCCCGGTCAGTCGAAACAAGTCTGTAAACGGACGAAGAACCCGGCAGAACTTAGCTGCCGGGTTATTGATAATTTACCCGCCTAAATACGCACTTCTCACCGCTTCGTTCGCCAGTAGCGCATCGCCGGTATCGGAGAGCACCACATGACCGTTTTCCAGCACGTAGCCCCGATCAGCAAGCTTCAGCGCCTGGTTGGCGTTCTGCTCGACAAGGAAGATAGTCATCCCCTGCTCGCGCAGCTGCTCGATGGTGTCGAAAATTTGCTGGATGATAATCGGCGCAAGACCGAGCGATGGCTCATCAAGCAACAACAAACGCGGGTTGCTCATCAGTGCGCGACCAATCGCCAGCATCTGCTGTTCACCGCCAGACATGGTGCCCGCCCGCTGAACACGGCGCTCATGCAGACGCGGAAAAAGTTCATACACCCACTTTATGCGCTCCTGAAACTGGTCACGTTCGGCAAAGAAGCCGCCCATCGCCAGGTTCTCTTCCACCGTCATCCGCGAGAAGACGCGACGCCCTTCCGGGACAATCGCCACCGCTTCGCGCATGATTTTCGCCGTCTGCCAGTCGGTAATGTCTTTATCATCAAACACAATTCGCCCGCTGGTGGCGCGTGGATCGCCGCATAACGTGCCGAGCAAGGTGGTTTTCCCCGCCCCGTTCGCGCCAATCAGCGTGACAATCTCGCCCTGATTGATATGCAGGCTCACCTCATGCAGCGCCTGGATTTTGCCGTAGTGGGCGCTGACTTTGTCAAAGGACAACATGACTTTTTCCATCTTATGCCTCACCTAAATAGGCACGGATCACGTCCGGGTTATTACGGATCTGCTCCGGCGTACCGTTTGCCAGCGGCGTCCCCTGATTGACCACGTAAATTCGGTCCGAAATTCCCATCACCAGCTTCATATCGTGTTCAATCAACAAGATAGTGGTGTTGTGATGGTTACGCAGTTCGGCAATCAGCTCATCCAGCTCTTTCGTCTCTTTCGGGTTAAGACCTGCTGCCGGTTCGTCGAGCATTAAAATCTCCGGCTGCGTCACCATACAGCGGGCGATCTCCAGACGGCGCTGGTCACCGTAGGCCAGGTTACTCGCCTGACGGTTGGCGTGTTCCAGCAAACCAATGCGCTCAAGCCAGGTCGCGGCGCGATCGAGCGCTTCGCTCTGGGCGCGACGGAAAGAAGGCGTTTTCAATAGGCCAGAGAACAGCCCGGTTTTCAGTTGCTGATGCTGCGCCACCAGCAGGTTTTCAATCACCGTCATTTCGCGGAACAGACGCACATGCTGGAAGGTACGCACCACGCCCATGCGGGCAATTTGCTGACCTGGCAAACCTTCCAGATGCTGATCGCGCAGTAAAATGGTGCCGCCAGTGGGTTTGTAGAATCCGGTCAGGCAGTTGAAGACCGTGGTTTTTCCGGCACCGTTAGGGCCGATTAACGAAACGATCTCCTGCGGGTACAGTTCAAGATTGACGTTGTTCACCGCCAGCAGGCCGCCGAAGCGCATCATCAGGCCGTTAACAGATAATAATGGCTGACTCATGCCTGCTCTCCTTTCGCTGCGCCGTTTTTCAGCTTCAGTTGCGGGCGCGTCATGGGCAGCAAGCCCTGCGGACGCCAGATCATCATCAGCACCATCAAACCACCGAGCATTAACATGCTGTATTCGTTGAAATCACGCATCAACTCGCGCGACACCACCAGCAGAACTGCCGCCAGAATCACTGCAAATTGCGAGCCCATACCGCCGAGCACCACTATCGCCAGCACAAACGCCGATTCGGCAAAGGTGAAGGATTCCGGGCTGACAAAGCCCTGACGCGCCGCGAACAGCGTTCCGGCAAAACCGGCAAACGCGGCGCTGATGGTAAAGGCGGTCAGCTTGATACGACGCGGGCTTAAGCCCAGCGAACGGCAGGCGATTTCATCTTCTCGCAACGCTTCCCACGCGCGGCCCAGCGGCATCCGGAGTAAGCGGTTAATGACGAATAAAGAAAACACCACCAAAAGCAACGCTACCAGGTAGAGGAAAATGACGCGATCGGAGGGATCGTATTTCAGGCCAAAGAAATTACTGAAGGTGTCCCAGCCACCTTCACGGGCGGTACGGCTAAACTCAAGGCCGAAGAAGGTCGGTTTCGGGATCTGACTGATGCCGTTCGGGCCGCCGGTAATTTCGGTGTTATTGAGCAGCAATATGCGCACAATTTCGCCGAAACCGAGGGTAACGATCGCCAGATAGTCACCGCGCAGACGCAGCACCGGAAAACCGAGCAGGAAGCCCGCCGCCGCTGCCATTAATCCAGCAATCGGCAGGCAGGTCCAGAAGCCCAGGCCGTAATAGTGATTGAGCAGCGCAAAGGTGTAAGCGCCGATGGCGTAAAAGCCGCCGTACCCCAGCACCAGCAGACCAGAAAGACCAACAACCACGTTCAGCCCGAGACCGAGGATAATGTAGATCATGGTCAGGGTGGCGATATCCACCGTCCCACGCGACACCATAAACGGCCACGCCACCGCAAGCACCAGCAGCGCCACGAGGAACAGTTTTTGTTTCACCGTGGAGCCATCAATCGCGGGCAGAATAAACTTCGGTCCGGAAACGCTTTTTAGCCCTTTCTGGAAAGCAGGTCGCAAAAGCTGGAAGAAAAAGACCACCGCCGTGCCGATAAACACCCACTCCCAACGAACATCCGAAGCCGTGTCGACCACCAGTTTGGTGCCGTCCAGCTCCAGCTGCACGCCCATAAAGACGCCAGCGAGGATAAAGAACATCGCGGCAGAAAGCAGCGCCATTGCAATATGCATCGGTTTCATACTTTCTCTACCTCCGGGCGACCCAGAATACCGGTCGGCATCACCAGCAGCACCAGAATCAGCAGGGCAAATGAGACCACATCTTTATATTCCGTACTCAGATAGGCAGAAGAGAGCGCCTCCGCAATCCCCAAAATCAGCCCGCCAATCATCGCCCCCGGAATACTGCCAATCCCACCGAGCACCGCAGCAGTAAAGGCTTTCATCCCGGCCATAAAGCCGATGTAGGGGTTAATTACGCCGTAGAACTGACCGAGCAGCACACCCGCCACCGCCGCCATTGCCGCGCCAATCACAAAGGTCAGCGCAATCACCCGGTCGGTGTTAATGCCAAGCAGGCTCGCCATTTTCAGATCTTCCGCGCAGGCACGACAGGCGCGCCCCATGCGGGAATAGCGAATGAAAATCGTCAGCGCCAGCATGGCGAGGAAGGTGACAATCCAGATCACCGCCTGCATGGTGGTAATAGAGGCAGAGAAGTTTTCGCTATGGCCCACCACCCACTGACCGTTAAACAGGCTGGGCAGCGCCACGTCGCGCGAACCTTCGGTCAGGCTGACGTAGTTTTGCAGGAAGATGGACATACCGATTGCCGAGATGAGCGCAATCAGGCGCTTAGAGTTACGCACCGGGCGATAAGCCACCCGTTCGATACTCCAGCCGTAGGCGCTGGCAATGACAATTGCGCCGACGAATCCCGCCGCCACCAGTAGCCAGCCGGTATCAATGCCCATCATCATCAGCGCGGCGATGATCATAAATGAGACGTAGCTGCCGATCATGTAAACCTCGCCGTGGGCGAAGTTGATCATGCCGATAATGCCGTAAACCATGGTGTAGCCGATGGCTATCAGCGCGTAGGTACTGCCCAGCGTGACGCCGTTAAACATCTGCTGCAAGAAATATAAAAACTGCTCAGACATAAGGTAACCTTTCTAAACCCGCCCGCATTTTACGGGCGGTGGGATGATCACTTGGCTACCGTGGATGAACCGTCGGCGTGCCACTGGAAGACACCAAAATCAAATCCCTTAAGATCGCCTTTTTCATCCCAGTTCAGCGGCCCAATCACGGTGTTTGCACCGTTAGCTTTTAAATCTTTCACCAGCGCCAGCGGCTCATCGCTGCCGATACGCTCAAGGGCAGTTGCCAGAGATTGCACCGCCGCGTAGGTGATCCAGACATATGGCCCGGATGGATCTTTCTTGTCTGCTTTCAGCGCATCAACGATGCCCTGGTTTGCCGGATCCTGGTCATAGCGTTTTGGCATGGTGACCAACATGCCTTCAGCGGCATCACCGGCAATATTCGACAGCGACGCATTACCCACACCTTCCGGCCCCATAAACTGAGTTTTCAGGCCGACGGAACGGGCCTGGCGCAGCATCTGCCCCATTTCCGGGTAGTAACCGCCGTAGTAAACGAAGTCGATGTTTTCTTTTTTCAGGCGGGCAATCAGCGCAGAGAAATCTTTCTCGCCAGCGGTAATGCCGTCGAAGAAAACGACGTTGGCATTAGCCGCTTTCAGACTGTCCTGCACCGAACGTGCCAGCCCTTCGCCATACTGTTGTTTGTCGTGAATGATGGCGATGCGCTGGGGCTTCACCGTCTCAAGAATGTATTTTGCCGCCGTTGGCCCCTGGGAAGAGTCCAGCCCGGCAGTACGCATGATGTGTTGATAACCGCGTTGGGTCAGCTCCGGATTGGTCGCTCCCGGCGAGATCATCAGAATACCTTCGTCTTCATAGATATCTGACGCAGGTTGGGTAGAAGAAGAACACAGATGACCAATAACGTATTTAATGCCGTCGTTAACGATTTTGTTGGCGACCGCAACGGCCTGTTTCGGGTCGCAGGCGTCGTCATATTCCACGCCAACCAGCTTATCGCCCTTAATTCCCCCTTTGGCATTGATGTCTTTGATTGCCTGACGCGCGCCGTTAAATTCCATATCGCCCCACTGGGCAACCGGGCCAGACATCGCGCCGACAACGGCAACTTTAATATCGTCGGCTAAAGCGGTGTGTGATATTGCCAGTGCAATCATCCCTGCGATGATAGTTTTCGCATTCCGTTTCATTATTCAAAATCCCCACTCGTAATGTTGTGTTGCTTTGTTTTTATGTGTTAACAAATCAGACTGTTCTTTTTTATACTGCGCTGTTTTTGCCTGTCTGATTAAGGGTTTAGCGAAGTATTTTGTGATAATAGCGATTAAAATCCCTATTTTTCAGTCGATTAAGAACAGATAATATTCTGAATTTATTGATAGATAAACAGAAAAAAGCGCCGTTGTCAGCATAAAATAACGGTACAAAGGGCGGAATAATTCACTACCATTCAGGGGATTATGCTGAACATTTTTCATTCTCTAATGTTTTAACTTTGTAATTATTGCTGAAAAAAAATTAATCACCTGCCAAAAGAAATAAAAAAGAGAAAGCCTCCGATTAAATTATTTCGCTACACTGGTTCCACTTTTGTGATTTACACGGGTTACCCATGAAGCTGACCATCATTCGATTAGAAAACTTTAGCGACCAGGACCGGATTGACCTGCAAAAGATCTGGCCGGAGTATTCCCCTTCCTCGTTACAGGTTGACTATAACCACCGTATCTACGCCGCGCGTTTTAACGAGCGCCTGCTCGCTGCCGTACGGGTAACCTTAAGCGGCACCGAGGGAGCACTGGATTCCCTGCGCGTGCGGGAAGTCACCCGACGTCGCGGTGTGGGGCAATACCTGCTGGAAGAGGTTTTGCGTAACAATCCTGGCGTTTCATGCTGGTGGATGGCGGATGCAGGCGTGGAAGATCGCGGCGTGATGACGGCGTTTATGCAGGCACTGGGATTTACGGCACAGCAGGGCGGTTGGGAGAAGCGTTAATCGTCAAGTTTGATTTCAAAAGTGATGACCAACGAGAAATTGCCTGATGCGCTACGCTTATCAGGCCTACAATGTGTGTTGCAATTTACTGATTTCTTTGGATCTTGTAGGCCGGATAAGGCGTTTACGCCGCATCCGGCATGAAGCAACGTACTCGATATTAGCAATTTGGCGGCAACCCAAAGTTGCCGATTAATAATTACTTCGCATCGGTCGCCGTGCCGTTGGCGTGCCAGTCAAATACGCCGAACTCAAAGCCTTTCAGATCGCCTTTCTCATCCCACGTCAGCGGCCCCATCACGGTATCCACCGAGTTCGCTTTCAGGTATTTCGCGATCTCAGCCGGATCGTCAGACTGATTCAGACCCGCCTGCAAAGATTGCAGCGCGGCGTAGGTGGTCCAGACGAACGCGCCGCTTGGGTCCTGTTTTTTCGCTTTGATGGCATCAACAATCGGTTTGTTCGCCGGAACCTGATCGTAGTTCTTCGGCTTGGTCACCAGCAGCCCTTCCGCTGACTCGCCCGCGATATTAGACAGCGAGACGTTAGCCACACCTTCCGGCCCCATAAACTGAGTTTTCAGCCCTGCCGCGCGTGCCTGACGCAGGATTTGTCCCATTTCCGGGTGGTAACCGCCGTAGTAAACGAAGTCGATATTCTCTTTCTTCAGACGCGCCACCAGCGTTGAGAAATCTTTTTCCCCGGCGGTGATGCCATCAAAGAACACCACGTTAGCATTGCCTTTCTTCAGGCCGTCCTGCACCGCACGCGCCAGACCTTCGCCGTACTGTTGTTTGTCGTGGACGATAGCAATACGCTGCGGTTTCACTTTCTCAAGAATATATTTTGCCGCCGTCGGCCCCTGGTCGGAGTCCAGGCCGGTGGTGCGCATGATCAACTGATAGCCACGCGCGGTCAGCTCTGGTGCGGTTGCCGCTGGGGTGATCATTAAAATGCCTTCGTCTTCGTAGATATCAGACGCTGGCTGTGTTGATGAAGAACAGAGGTGACCAATGACATATTTAATGCCGTCGTTAACCACTTTGTTCGCCACGGCGACCGCCTGTTTCGGGTCACAGGCATCATCATATTTTACGATTTGCAGTTTGTTACCTTTAACGCCGCCTTTGGCGTTGATATCCGCTACCGCCTGCTCTGCGCCAGTAAACTCCTGGTCACCGTACTGGGCCACCGGACCAGACATCGCGCCCACGACCGCAACTTTAATATCTTCTGCCAGAGCCATATTGCTGAATGCCAGCGCGATACATCCTGCCAGTAACGCTTTACCCTTTATATTCATCCTGAGAATCCCCATTCTTCTGGTTATTACGTGTGTTGTGATGTTGTTATTCAGCACTTTATTTCGTTTTATGCATGGCTACCCGTGCTTTAGCAGCATACTCTGCTAAAACATACCCGATTTTTATGATATTGGAATAGCTATTTTGACAGTTTATTAACAATCTGCGTGGGGATTGGCGTTTTGCCGGAGGGGGAAATTGATTATTGCAGAGGCCCAAAAAAACAAAAACCCCGGACTCTCATCCAGGGTTCTCTGCTTAATAGCGGAAATTACGCTTCAATAGCAGCGCGCAATTTTTTCATCGCGTTCTTTTCCAGCTGGCGCACACGCTCAGCGGAAACACCGTAACGGTCAGCCAATTCCTGCAACGTGGACTTGTTGTCTTCGTCCAGCCAGCGCGCGCGGATGATGTCCTGGCTGCGTTCGTCCAGACCTTGCATCGCATCGGTCAGGCGGTTTGCCGCCTGCTCTTCCCAGTTATCATCTTCAATGCCGTCGGCAAAGTTAGATGATTTATCCTGCAGATAGAGCACCGGAGCCATCGGCTGGCTGTCAGAATCGTCGTCGGAAGACATGTCAAAAGTCATGTCCTGTGCCGCCATACGCGATTCCATCTCACGCACGTCTTTGCTGGTTACGCCCAGTTCGCGAGCCACCATTTCGACTTCATCCTGATTAAACCAGCCCAGACGTTGCTTGGTTTTACGCAGGTTAAAGAACAGCTTGCGCTGCGCTTTGGTGGTCGCAACTTTGACGATACGCCAGTTACGCAAAACGTATTCGTGGATCTCTGCTTTGATCCAGTGGACGGCGAAGGAGACCAGGCGCACACCCACTTCCGGGTTGAAACGGCGCACTGCTTTCATCAGGCCGATGTTACCTTCCTGAATCAAATCCGCCTGTGGCAGGCCATAGCCCGCATAATTACGAGCAATATGAACAACAAACCGCAGGTGAGACAGGATCAGCGTTTTAGCTGCTTCCAGATCGCCATGGTAATGCAGCTTTTCAGCCAGCGCCCGCTCCTCGTCAGCCGACAACATCGGCCACGCGTTAGCTGCCCGGATGTAGGAATCCAGGTTGCCAACTGGGGCTAAAGCTAAACTTTGCATTTTGTCAGTCATTCAAATCCTCTCAATCGATATCTTCTGGCGCCTCAGTGGTAGCAACAACTGTGCCAGAGCTTAAGAGCAATGAGGTTATCATTCACTGTTTTATCAGACCGTGATTTTATCCACAAGTTCAATGCAACGCTGTGAATAAATTACGCACAAAATGTGACATAGAGATGAAATACCGGGAAGAGACAACGGGGTCTCTTTCCCTGCTACGGAACCCATTGCAGGGAAAGAGTATAACACGCTTTTATTATTCAGGCGTAAAATGGCGTAAATGTTGTACCGTGGCAAGCCAGGCTGCCACCCAGCCAATCATCGAACACACCAGCAGCAAAAGCAGACATTCATCGAACGATAAGCCATTGATATCAAACTTAGTTCCGAAAACCTGCGCCACTTCCGCCACCGCTGACGACAAACGCAGTACCAGAATTTCTGACAAAATTAATGACAACAATGCGCCAGAAAATCCCAGCAGTGCACCGCCGTACAGGAACGGGCGAAGGATGAAACCATCCGTCGCACCAATCAGTTTCTGCACGTTGATGGAGTCACGGCGAGCAAAGATGCTCAGACGTACGCTGTTGCCGATGACGAGGAACACGGCCGCCACCATCAATACGCCGATCATCGCCGAAACGCGCCCGACCAGCCCGGTCAACGCCGCCAGACGGGCAAACCAGCTGTCATCCATCCGCACTTCGTCAATGCCGTTAATCTGAGTGATTCGATCGCGCAGCGTATTCAGTGACTCCGTCCCCTGAAAATCGAGTTTCGGGATCACCACCGCTACTGCCGGAAGCGGGTTTTCTTCCAGCATATCCAGCGCACCACCAAAGCCAGACCAGTTACGGAACTCGCCCAGTGCATCTTCACGAGAAAGATAGTTCACTTTCTCCACGCCCTGCTCGGCCTGTAGCTGCGCGACCACGCCCGCAGCGGCGTCATCATCCAGCGTTTTTTGCAAGTAAACGGTAATTTGCGGTGACGGATAATACTGCGTCGCCGCCTGGTTAACGTTTTTGTACACCATATAACAGACGCTTGGCAGCGTCAGGGAGATGGCGATGACCATCACGGTTAGAAACGTGGCGAACGGTTTGCTTTTCAGATCCTGCAAAGCGCCGTGGAACGCATAGCGCACCTGTTCGTTGAAAACGTTGGTTTTGCGATTTGCCGGTTTTGGCGAGGACTTCGCGCGTTTCGGCGCGTTACGCCCACCGTCGCCAGAGCCACCAGCCGATTTACGGAAGCGATCAAGACGCCCGCCAAACTGCCGGATATGATTGATTGCATCGCGCTTATTCATGGCCCACGCCTCCATGCAAGTGACCATCGCTCAGGGTGAGCATGCGATAGGAACGTCGTGAAATCAGGTTGATGTCGTGTGTTGCCATCAATACTGTTACCCCAACGCGATTAAACTCTTCAAACAGACGTAAAATCCCTTCTGACAGCGCATCATCCAGGTTACCGGTCGGTTCGTCAGCCAGCAGTACCGCAGGTTTGTTCACCACCGCGCGGGCAATGCCAACGCGCTGCTGTTCACCGCCAGAAAGCTGTATTGGAAAGTTTTTCGCTTTGTCCAGTAGCCCGACTTTGTCCAGCGCCGCCGATACACGGCGACGAATATCGTCACCGCTGGCACCAGCGATAATCAACGGGATCGCCACGTTATCATAGACAGTACGGTCCATCAGTAGATGGTGATCCTGGAAAATCATGCCGATCTGGCGGCGCAGAAACGGAACTTCACGGTTTTTCAGACGCGTGATGTCATGGCCGCTAAACCAGATTTTCCCGGCGCTTGGCCGCTCAATCCCACAGATCAGCTTCAGGAGGGTACTTTTCCCTGCACCGGAATGACCGGTCAGAAACGCCATCTCACCCGGCTGCATATGAAACGTAACGCCCTGCAGCGCCTGTCTCCCACCGAGATAAGCCTTGCTGACATGTTCAAAGCGAATCATTGTTAATCCTCTCGGGCAAAAAGTGCCTCTATAAAGTCGTCCGCTTTAAACGGACGCAAATCCTCAATACGTTCGCCGACACCAATATAGCGGATAGGAATACCAAACTGGTCAGCCACCGAGAAAATTACCCCGCCTTTCGCCGTGCCGTCCAGTTTCGTTAACGTGATGCCGGTTAAGCCAACCGCTTCGTGGAACAGTTTGGCCTGGCTTACCGCATTCTGCCCGGTGCTGGCGTCGATAGTCAGCATAACTTCATGCGGGGCTTCAACGTCGAGTTTCTTCATCACGCGGACGATTTTCTTCAGCTCTTCCATCAGGTGCGATTTGTTCTGCAGGCGTCCGGCGGTATCGGCAATCAGAACGTCAACATTACGCGCCTTCGCAGCCTGAATGGCGTCGAAGATAACAGAGGCGGAATCTGCACCAGTATGCTGGGCAATTACCGGGATATTGTTGCGCTGCCCCCAGACCTGCAACTGCTCAACCGCTGCCGCACGGAAAGTATCGCCCGCCGCCAGCATCACAGATTTACCTTGCTGTTCAAACTGACGCGCCAGCTTACCAATCGTCGTGGTTTTCCCCACGCCATTGACGCCGACCATCAGGATCACAAACGGCGCTTTGCCTTCGACGTTCAGTGGTTCATCGACTTTCGCCAGAATCTCGCCCATCTCTTCTTTCAGCAGGCCATAGAGCGCCTCGGCGTCACGAAGCTGCTTGCGGGATGCACCTTCTGTCAGATTGGTGATGATTTTACGCGTGGTTTCCACACCCACATCGGCGATCAAAAGCTGCTCTTCCAGCTCCTCAAACAGATCATCGTCGATTTTTTTACCGCGGAACAGGCTGATAAATCCGGAACCGAGATTTTCTTTGGTTTTTAACAGGCTGCGTTTCAGGCGCGCGAAGAAACCTTCTTTGGTCGGTTTTTCTTGCTCCTGGGCAATTTCTTCAACCGGCTGCTCTTCTTCTGCCGGAGGAACCACCATCACCGCCTCTTCTGCCGCTTCGGCAGCCAGCGCCTGTGCTTCCAGCTCTTCGTCGGTGATTTCTTCTTTAGCCGCTTCTTCTTGTGCCGCTTCGACAATCTCTACGGTTTCCGCTTCGGCCTGCCACTCTTCTGGCGAAACCTCTTCGGCGTTGACGTCTTCCGGCAATGGCAGCTCTTCACGTTCAATAGCCACTGGCTCCGGCGTAACTTCAGGTTCAACTACCGGTGCTGGCGATTCTTCCACTACGGGTTCTGGCTGCGCACTGACTTCCGCTTCGATAACAGCTTCAGGCTGCACTTTCTCGCTTTCGACAACCTGTTCAGTCACTTCCACCACTTCGGCAGCAAAAGTTTCCGCCTCGGCTTCAGTATGGGCCTGCGGCAACGCCTCAACAGGTTGTTCAGCAACCTTCGCAGGCTCTTCTGCCTGGACAGTTTCTTCTACAACCGATTGATCATTTTGGACTTCTGTCTCTTTTTCCGGGGTCTGCTCTTTTTGACCAAAGCCCAGCCAGGAAAAAAAGCCACGTTTTTTTTCTTTCGCCATCTGCGACTACACTCCTCGCTGTTGCTTCATGGCACAGCGTTAACGCTATGTACATAGCAGCTAAAAAAATGATGAAATAGTCTATCACTTAACTGAATACACATCACCGCCTGCAATTATGTGTTATCTGGCGGATTGAGCAATTTATCATGAAAAAACCGAATCATTCCGGTAGCGGCCAAATCCGCATTATTGGCGGGCAGTGGCGAGGCCGTAAACTCCCGGTCCCGGACAGCCCAGGCCTGCGCCCCACCACCGATCGCGTGCGCGAAACGTTATTTAACTGGCTGGCTCCGGTTATCGTCGATGCGCAATGTCTGGATTGCTTCGCCGGTAGCGGCGCGCTGGGGCTGGAAGCCTTGTCTCGCTACGCTGCGGGCGCCACGCTGATTGAGATGGATCGTGCGGTGCATCAGCAATTAATCAAGAATCTGGCAACCCTGAAAGCAGATAATGCGCGGGTGGTTAACAGCAATGCAATGTCATTCCTGGCGCAAAAAGGCACACCGCATAATATCGTGTTTGTCGATCCGCCATTCCGCCGAGGCTTGTTGGAAGAAACCATAAATTTACTGGAAGACAACGGCTGGCTGGCTGACGAAGCCTGGATATATGTCGAGAGTGAAGTCGAAAACGGTCTGCCTACTGTTCCGGCAAACTGGTCGTTATATCGGGAAAAAGTGGCGGGGCAAGTTGCTTATCGGTTGTATCAGCGTGAAACACAAGGAGAAAGTGATGCTGATTAATATTGGACGTTTGTTAATGCTTTGCGTATGGGGATTTTTAATCCTCAATCTTGTTCAGCCATTTCCGCGACCGCTGAATATTTTCGTTAACGTGGCGCTGATTTTTACCGTGCTGATGCATGGTATGCAGCTGGCGCTATTGAAATCCACTTTGCCGAAGGATGGTCCGCAGCTAAGCAGTGCCGAAAAGGTGCGTATTTTCCTTTTCGGCGTGTTTGAACTGCTGGCCTGGCAGAAGAAATTTAAAGTTAAAAAATAACCTTATTGTTCGCCAACAAAACTGACAAAACGCGTGCCTTTATAGCTCAGCGTACCTTTATCGCCCACTGTCAGGGCGTGGTACTGCTGGGCGTCGAGGCGGAACGTCTGCTCCAGTCCACCGCTTTGCGGTTTGAAGCTTGCCTCATAGCGCATACTGGTGCCAGCCGGAGTCACTTCCTGCTGGCGCGAACGGCGATCGTTAATTGGTTTTTCCCGCTTGTTACTCACCACCACCAGCTTTTGCTGGAGCGGTGCCATATCATTATCAACTTTTTCCCGCCGCTGCTGCATAAAGCGAAACGATGCAGCGACAACAATTAAGCCAATGATAACAATAAAGAAAAGAGGTGGTTTACTCATCTTTGTACCTTATCGGAAAATGCGGAAATAAGCATACCCTGCCCGTTATGGTGTTGTCATCTGTCCGCCCTCGCCACTAAACTGAATAGCAAGACTGTAGGCATTCCGCTTACTAAATAATAACGAATTCAAGGAACTAAGATGCTTTGGTCGTTTATCGCTGTCTGTCTTTCCGCATGGCTATCTGTGGATGCCTCCTATCGTGGTTCAACCTGGCAACGCTGGGTGTTTAAACCGTTAACTCTTCTTCTCCTGCTATTACTGGCCTGGCAAGCGCCGATGTTCGACGCCATTAGCTATCTGGTGCTGGCGGGACTCTGCGCCTCACTGCTGGGCGATGCGCTAACCCTGTTGCCACGTCAACGTCTGATGTACGCCATTGGCGCATTTTTCCTCTCTCACCTGCTGTACACTATCTATTTCGCCAGCCAGATGACGCTCTCTTTCTTCTGGCCATTGCCGCTGGTGTTGCTGGTACTGGGCGCGCTGTTGCTGGCCATTATCTGGACACGCCTGGAAGAGTTACGTTGGCCCATTTGTACCTTTGTCGGTATGACGCTGGTGATGGTGTGGCTGGCAGGTGAACTGTGGTTCTTCCGTCCGACCGCTCCGGCGCTCTCTGCGTTTGTCGGCGCTTCGTTACTGTTTATCAGCAACTTTGTCTGGCTGGGTAGCCACTATCGCCGCCGCTTCCGGGCCGATAACGCCATTGCTGCCGCCTGCTACTTTGCCGGTCACTTCCTCATCGTCCGCTCGCTGTATCTCTGATAAAACTTGACTCTGGAGTCGGCTCCAGAGTGTATCCTTCGGTTAATGAGAAAAAACTTAACCGGAGGATGCCATGTCGACTCCTGACAATCTCGGCAAGAAAGCCCCCCAATTTGCTGCGTTCAAACCGCTAACACCGGTAAAGAACGCCAACGACTGTTGCTGCGACGGCGCATGTTCCAGTACGCCCCCCCTTTCTGAAAACGTCTCCGGCAATCGCTATAGCTGGAAAGTCAGCGGTATGGACTGTGCCGCCTGTGCGCGCAAGGTAGAAAATGCCGTGCGCCAGCTTGCAGGCGTGAATCAGGTGCAGGTGTTGTTTGCCACCGAGAAGCTGGTGGTTGATGCCGACAATGACATCCGCGCACAAGTTGAATCTGCGGTGCAAAAAGCAGGCTATTCCCTGCGCGATGAACAGGCCACCGACGAACCACAAGAATCACGCCTGAAAGAGAATCTGCCGCTGATTACGCTTATCGTGATGATGGCAATCAGTTGGGGACTGGAGCAGTTCAATCATCCGTTTGGTCAACTGGCGTTTATCGCGACCACGCTGGTTGGGCTGTACCCAATTGCTCGTCAGGCATTACGGCTGATCAAATCCGGCAGTTACTTTGCTATTGAAACGTTAATGAGCGTAGCCGCCATTGGTGCGCTGTTTATTGGCGCAACGGCTGAAGCTGCGATGGTGTTGCTGCTGTTTTTGATTGGCGAACGACTGGAAGGCTGGGCCGCCAGCCGCGCACGTCAAGGGGTCAGCGCGTTAATGGCGCTGAAACCAGAAACCGCCACGCGCCTGCGTAACGGTGAGCGGGAAGAGGTGGCGATCAATAGCCTGCGGCCTGGCGATGTGATTGAAGTTGCGGCAGGTGGGCGTTTGCCTGCCGACGGTAAACTGCTCTCACCGTTTGCCAGTTTTGATGAAAGCGCCCTGACCGGCGAATCTATTCCGGTGGAGCGCACAACGGGCGATAAAGTCCCTGCTGGTGCCACCAGCGTAGACCGTCTGGTAACGCTGGAAGTGCTGTCAGAACCGGGTGCCAGCGCCATTGACCGGATTCTGAAACTGATCGAAGAAGCCGAAGAGCGCCGCGCGCCCATTGAGCGGTTTATCGACCGTTTCAGCCGTATCTATACGCCCGCGATTATGGCCGTCGCTCTGCTGGTAACGCTGGTGCCGCCGCTGCTGTTTGCCGCCAGCTGGCAGGAGTGGATTTATAAAGGGCTGACTCTGCTGCTGATTGGTTGCCCGTGTGCGTTAGTTATCTCCACGCCCGCGGCGATTACCTCCGGGCTGGCGGCGGCGGCACGTCGTGGGGCGTTAATTAAAGGCGGTGCGGCGCTGGAGCAGTTGGGTCGTGTTACCCAGGTGGCGTTTGATAAAACCGGTACGCTGACCGTCGGTAAACCGCACGTTACCGCGATTCATCCGGCAACGGGTGTTAGTGAATCTGAACTGCTGACACTGGCGGCGGCGGTCGAGCAAGGCGCAACGCATCCACTTGCACAAGCCATAGTTCGTGAAGCGCAGGTCGCTGCACTCGCCATTCCCGCCGCCGAGTCACAGCGGGCGCTGGTTGGGTCCGGCATTGAAGCGCAGGTTAACGGTGAGCGCGTATTGATTTGCGCTGCCGGAAAACATCCTGCTGATGCATTTGCTGGTGTGATTAATGAACTGGAAAGCGCCGGGCAAACGGTAGTGCTGGTGGTACGTAACGATGACGTACTTGGTGTCATTGCATTGCAGGACACCCTGCGCGCCGATGCCGCAACTGCTATCAATGAACTGAACGCGCTGGGCGTCAAAGGGGTGATCCTTACTGGCGATAATCCACGCGCAGCGGCGGCAATCGCCGGGGAACTGGGGCTGGAATTTAAAGCGGGCCTATTGCCGGAAGATAAAGTCAAAGCGGTGACCGAGCTGAATCAACATGCGCCGCTGGCGATGGTCGGTGACGGTATTAACGACGCGCCAGCGATGAAAGCCGCCGCCATCGGGATTGCAATGGGCAGCGGCACAGACGTGGCGCTGGAAACCGCCGATGCAGCATTAACCCATAACCACCTGCGCGGCCTGGTGCAAATGATTGAACTGGCGCGCGCCACTCACGCCAATATCCGCCAGAACATCACTATTGCGCTGGGGCTGAAAGGGATCTTCCTCGTCACGACGCTGTTAGGGATGACCGGCCTGTGGCTGGCTGTGCTGGCAGATACGGGGGCGACGGTGCTGGTGACAGCGAATGCGTTAAGATTGTTGCGCAGGAAATAAAGGTGTTGCCTGATGGCCTCTGGCTATCAGGCTTAGTGCTGAGGCGGGAACGGCGGCATGGTCAGGAAAGCGTAATATAGCGCTAACATCAGAATGACGGAGATAACACTGAATGCTGCAACCAGGCGGGATGCTAATGATGGCCTTTTGAACATCAACCACAGGGCATAAGCAAGCCCGACACCGTTAAGTAAAGGTAAAAAAATCATTAGCCAGAGCCAACCACAGGCAAGTACCCCCAGCCATCCCCCCATGATGATAAAAACAGGCATCAGCCAATTGGGGGCGAATATCGCCAGCAATCCCAGACAAACTGGAATTAAATAATCCATTTGTGCATTCCATTACACTTGCGTGCCGGACGCGGCGTGAACGCCTTATCTGGCCTACACAGAGCATCGAACTCGTAGGCATGATAAGACGCGACAGCGTCGCATCAGGCATTGTGCACCGTATCGCCAGATGCAGCTTGAACGCTTTATCCGTCCTGCAAACCGGTTGCAAGCCGCAACATTGAGCACGTTCGGTCCCCTCGCCCCTCTGGGGAGAGGGTTAGGGGGTGAGGAAAAGGCGGCATCGAAGCCAATCAGCCCCTATCAACCGCCTTTACGAATCAAATAACGATAAGGCAAGCCATCCGTCTCTTTAGCAACCAGTTCGTGTTCCATAAAGGTACAAAACCCAGGAATATCTCGGGTCGTCGCCGGATCGTCGGCGATAATCAGTAACGTTTCGCCAGGCTGCATATTGCGCACGGTTTTGCGCACCATCATCACCGGCTCCGGGCAGCGCAGGCCAAGCGCGTCGAGTGTGTGGTCAGGGCTGGAAAAGAGATCGGTCATTTTCTTCTCATCACATAAAAAAACGGCGCTAGTTTACGCTCTGTATGTCCGTTAGCAAACCAGGTTAACGATTGCGTGAAAATTAGCCATTGCATTGTCAACGTAAAGCAGTATCATGCGGCGGCTCGAAAAAAGGGTAAGAACGTTATTTAATCAAGGTAAAATAGCGTGTCGTACGTATTGGGTTCCCTCACCCCAATGGTTAATCAAAAAGGTAAAATATGAACGTTTCAACACAACCACTGCGCTACAAGGCGTTGTTCTGGTTATCGTTATTTCATCTGCTGGTGATCACCTCCAGTAACTATCTGGTTCAGCTTCCCGTCTCCATTTTTGGTTTTCATACCACCTGGGGCGCGTTTAGCTTTCCGTTTATTTTTCTTGCTACCGACCTGACTGTGCGTATTTTTGGCGCACCGCTGGCCCGTCGTATCATCTTTGCGGTGATGATCCCGGCGTTATTGATCTCCTATGTCATCTCGTCGCTGTTCTATATGGGTTCCTGGCAGGGATTCGGTGCTCTCGCCCACTTCAACCTGTTTGTCGCTCGTATCGCTACTGCCAGCTTTATGGCCTACGCGCTGGGGCAGATCCTCGACGTGCATGTCTTTAACCGCCTGCGCCAGAATCGCCGCTGGTGGCTGGCACCGACAGCGTCCACACTGTTCGGTAACGTCAGTGACACACTGGCCTTCTTCTTCATTGCTTTCTGGCGGAGTCCGGATGCCTTTATGGCCGAACACTGGATGGAAATCGCGCTGGTTGATTACTGTTTCAAAGTGTTAATCAGCATCGTTTTTTTCCTGCCAATGTATGGCGTATTACTCAATATGCTATTGAAAAGACTGGCAGATAAATCCGAAATCAACGCTTTGCAGGCCAGTTAAAGGTTCGTTATCAGACTTGTGATAAGATGGATGAATGAGCCGTTATGGCCGTTTATCGAAAGGAAGATGTCAATGCGCAATCTGGTTAAATATGTCGGAATTGGCCTGCTGGTTATGGGGCTTGCGGCCTGTGATGATAAAGACACTAACACTACAGCGGAAGGTACAGTCGCGGAAAGTAACGCTACCGCGAATCCCGTCAACCTGCTTGATGGCAAGTTAAGCTTCTCGCTGCCAGCGGATATGACCGACCAGAGCGGTAAGCTGGGAACACAGGCCAATAACATGCACGTCTGGTCCGACGCCACCGGGCAGAAAGCGGTGATTGTTATTATGGGCGATGATCCGAAAGAAGACCTGGCTGTGCTGGCGAAGCGTCTGGAAGATCAGCAACGTAGCCGCGATCCACAGCTGCAAGTGGTGACCAACAAAGCCATTGAGCTGAAAGGTCACAAAATGCAGCAGTTAGACAGCGTTATCTCTGCTAAAGGCCAGACGGCGTACTCTTCCGTCATTCTGGGTAACGTGGGCAACCAACTGCTGACCATGCAAATCACACTGCCTGCTGACGATCAGCAAAAAGCGCAGACCACCGCAGAAAACATCATTAACACGCTGGTTATTCAGTAAGTTTTAAGATGACGAAACGGCCTCAGGTGCTTCCACCGGAGGCCGTTTTTTTAATCGCCACGTCAGCAATAACGCGATTGCGACCAGCCCCGCCGCCACCAGATAAATCACCGGTACGCCCGCCCAACTCATCACCAGCCCTGCCAGTGGTCCGGTCACGCCAAGCGATAAATCCATAAATACGGTGTAGGTTGCCAGCGCCGCCCCCTGATTCTGCTGCGGCACCGCTTTGACCGCCACTACGCCCAATGCCGGGAACACCAGCGAAAAGCCCGCTCCCGCCAGTAAGACGCCGATTTTCGCCATCCACGGCATAGTCGCCACGCCAACCAGCAGCAGGCCGATTATCTCAACGCTAAAGCAGAGCATCGCCACGTTTAAGCCACCCATGCGGTTTATGCCGTTAGGGAATAACAATCGCGTTCCAACAAACGCACAGCTAAACAACGTCAGCGCGAAGGCCGCACCATCCCAGCCTTTAGCGTCATAAAACAGCGTGATAAAGGTGGCGATAACGCCAAACCCGGCGGAAGCCAACGCCAGCGCCATACCGTACAGCCAGACGCGCCCAAGCACCGCGCGAAACGGCAGAGGTTTGCCTTTACTGGCTTTCACCGTCGGACGCGGTATTGCCAACAAAATAGCCACCAGCGCCACGCCCATAATGATTAATGCTAACGCCTGCAAACCGCCCCAGTGATAAAACACCACACCTAACGGCGCGCCCATCGCCATCGCTCCGTAAGTGACAATGCCATTCCACGAAATCACTCGTCCGATATGCAGCGAACCGACCACGCCAACGCCCCACAGTGTCGACCCCGTTCCGGCAAAACTTTGCCCAATCCCAAGAATCACGCGCCCCAGGCAAAGTAATAACAGACTGATAATTGGCAGACTGGCGGTTAACCCAGCCACCAGATAACCCAGCCCGCTCAAAAAGCAGCCGCACAAACCAAAGACGACAATCTTTTTTGGCCCCAGCAAATCAGCATAACGCCCGGCATGAGGACGACTCAGCAACGTGGCGAAATATTGCAGACTGATAACCAACCCCGCCCAGAAGGCGCTAAAGCCCATCACATCATGGACATAGCCCGGTAGCACGGCGAGCGGTAACCCAATGGTCAGATAGCTGGCGAAGTTAAACATGACAATGGAGACAATGCGCAAATTCAGGCGCATTCCGTTAAGCGCCGGTTCGGCAACAGGTACGGGCATGAGGAGCACCACATTTTTACAACAGTGTTTCATTTTTACCACGTGGTGGCGTGTAAATCAGCAAGAAGAATCAGAATATTGCTGGCGTGACTCCCGCTACACTTAATACAAAAAGTCATAAGGAAGCCCCAATGGAAACATCTCAACCCGATAAAACGGGCATGCACATTCTACTCAAGCTGGCTTCACTGGTAGTAATCCTCGCGGGTATTCACGCAGCGGCAGACATCATTGTGCAATTGTTACTGGCGCTGTTTTTCGCCATCGTCCTCAATCCCCTGGTGACCTGGTTTATTCGTCGCAGAGTTCAGCGTCCCGTTGCCATTACGATTGTGGTCGTAGTGATGTTGATTGCGCTTACTGCGCTGGTCGGTGTGCTGGCGGCATCGTTTAACGAGTTCATCTCTATGCTGCCGAAGTTTAATAAGGAGCTGACGCGCAAGCTTTTTAAATTGCAGGAGATGCTGCCTTTTCTTAATTTGCATATGTCGCCGGAACGAATGTTGCAGCGGATGGATTCAGAAAAAGTGGTTACCTTCACCACCGCTTTAATGACCGGGCTTTCCGGGGCAATGGCGAGCGTACTTCTGCTGGTGATGACCGTTGTTTTTATGCTGTTTGAAGTACGCCACGTCCCTTACAAAATGCGTTTTGCGTTGAATAACCCACAGATTCACATCGCCGGATTACACCGCGCATTAAAAGGCGTTTCGCATTATCTGGCATTAAAAACGCTGCTAAGTTTATGGACGGGCGTTATCGTCTGGCTGGGGCTGGCGCTGATGGGCGTGCAGTTTGCGCTGATGTGGGCGGTACTGGCGTTTTTACTCAACTACGTCCCCAATATCGGCGCGGTAATTTCCGCCGTACCGCCAATGATTCAGGTGCTGCTGTTTAATGGTGTTTACGAATGTATTCTGGTCGGCGCATTGTTTTTAGTTGTCCATATGGTCATCGGCAATATTTTAGAACCACGGATGATGGGCCATCGCCTGGGGATGTCCACCATGGTGGTATTTCTTTCGTTGTTGGTTTGGGGATGGCTGCTCGGTCCGGTAGGGATGCTACTTTCGGTGCCATTAACCAGCGTCTGTAAAATCTGGATGGAAACCACGAAAGGCGGTAGCAAACTGGCGATTTTACTGGGGCCAGGCAGACCGAAAAGTCGGTTACCGGGGTAATAGCGCACCCTGATCAGACAATGGCCACCGTTTATCTAACGGTGGCCATTTGATTCGAGAAAATGATGCAATATTATTCAGAAAATTAATTTCTAAAAACCACTCCTTAAGTCAAATATATATAAACACCGAATAATCATTAAATTCCCATCCCAGAGAACGCACTGATTATATTGTGTTATTTTTATTGCCTCATTTTTCTCACTCACTTATAGTTGGTCCCCGCTGGCAGTAATTTAGTCATCTCAAAATGATTTGTTCTGATGTGCACTTACTGACTTATCTCATAAGTAAATTTTTCGCTAAATAAAGAATATAGTGATACCAGCAATTACAGTTAAATCCTGCTTTACTCGTAAAAACAATACTTTAATGGGGTTATAATGAAACACTACATGAAATGGTTTGCTGCTATTGCTGTTGTGGGCGCTTTAGCGGGTTGTGCGCGTACTGCGCCAATTGATCAAGTTCACTCAACCGTCAGCGCCGGTCATACTCAGGATCAAGTTAAAAAAGCGATTCTGAAAGCTGGCATTGAACGCAAATGGATTATGTCCGAAGCCGGACAAGGCGTAATTAAAGCACGTCAACAATCACGCGATCATTCAGCAGAAATTCGCATTAACTACACGGCATCCAGCTACGATATCAATTATGAAAATAGTCAGAACCTGCAAGCATCAGGCGGACAAATTCATAAAAACTATAATCGCTGGGTCCGCAATCTCGACAAAGATATTCAACTGAATTTGTCGGCTGGCGCAGATTTGTAATTTCCCCTAAAGTCGGGCCGCTTCGGTCCGATAATAATTTAATTCCCTCTTAACAGGTTGTGCCCAACATGTACGAACAGGATTCTCTTAGCGCACTGGATGCGATTACCGAAGCTCAACGCATTGCCTTTGCCCCCATGCTTTTTCAAACAGCTCTCTGCCTGCGTAATGCGGGTGTACTTTCTTATCTGGATCGGCAAGGCAAACATGGCGCAACGCTGGCTGATATCACCGAAAATAGTCATATCAACGAATATGCTGCCAGCGTTCTGTTAGATATGGGCTTAAGCGGGCGAATTATTACCTGCAAAGAGGGAATTTATTACCTGGCGAAAATCGGTCATTACCTCCTGCATGACACCATGACGCGCGTGAATATGGATTTCACCCAGGATGTCTGTTATCAGGGGCTATTCTTCCTCGCCGATTCACTCAATGAAGGCAAACCTTCCGGGTTAAAAGTATTTGGCGACTGGCCGACGATATATCCGGCACTTTCACAATTACCTGACGCCGCCCGTGAAAGCTGGTTCGCGTTTGATCATTACTATTCAGATGGCGCATTTAACGCCGCACTGCCTTATGTATTCGCCAACAACCCCACAACCTTGTACGATGTAGGCGGCAATACCGGTAAGTGGGCTTTGCGCTGCTGTAAATACAACGAAAACATCACCGTTACGTTATTAGATCTGCCACAACAAATCGTGCTCGCCAAAGAAAATATCGCGAATGCAGGCTTTTCTGATCGTATAGATTTCCATGCTGTGGATATGCTAAGCGATGCGCCGTTACCGGGCGAGGCTGATATCTGGTGGATGAGTCAATTTTTAGACTGTTTTTCACCCGAACAAATAATTAGCATACTCAGCAAAGTTGCCAGCGTAATGAAGCCAGGCGCAAAACTTTGCATTATGGAGTTGTTCTGGGATGCGCAGCGGTTTGAAGCGGCATCGTTTAGCTTGAATGCCTCCTCACTTTATTTCACCTGCATGGCAAACGGTAACAGCCGTTTCTATAGCGCAGAGAAATTTTACGACTATCTGAATAAAGCAGGATTTCAGGTAGCAGAGCGCCACGATAATTTAGGCGTTGGGCATACACTTTTGATATGCCAAAAGAAATAATCGTCACTTAATAATTTTGGTTTACCGCGGGCGCGCGTTGATGAAATTTACATTAAATATTACCGACTGGCAGGCACTGGCGCCTGGACTTAGCGAAGCGCAGCAATGGCAAGCATGGTCGCGCCAGCCGTGGGCGGTTGACCCTGCCGCGCCGTTGGCAAAATTAAGTGAACTGCCAATGATGACCGCCCGCCGTCTCAGTTCTGGCAGCAAACTGGCCGTGGAGTGCGGTCTGGCAATGCTACGCCGCCATCAGCCAGACGCCGTTTTGTATACCAGTCGTCATGGCGAACTGGAACGCAATTACCGCATTGTTCATGCACTGGCAACCGAACAGGCGCTCTCTCCGACGGACTTCGCGCTCTCCGTACACAACTCTTCCGTGGGCAACCTGACCATTGCGGCCAAACAACCGATCGTTTCGTCATCGCTTTCGGCTGGTCGCGACAGTTTCCAGCAAGGTTTATGTGAAGTGCTTAGCCTGTTACAAGCGGGATACCAACGCGTGTTGATGGTCGATTTTGATGGCTTTCTGCCTGAGTTCTATCACCCACAACTGCCAGCAGAAATGCCGACCTGGCCGTACGCCGTCGCGCTGGTGATTGAAGCTGGCGATGACTGGCAATGTGAAACACAGCCAGTCATTGCGGGCAATGAAACATTGCTGCCGCAAAGCATGTTGTTTTTACAGCACTTTTTACAAAACGTTGATAAATTTTCACTGCCTGGCGAGCGCGTGCAATGGCGCTGGAGCCGCAGATGAGTAAGCTGATGTCGCGCCTGGAGTGGACATGGCGACTGGTTATGACCGGGTTGTGTTTTGCCCTGTTTGGCCTCGGCGGACTACTGCTCTCTGTGGTGTGGTTTAACGTATTGTTAGTTTTGGTGTGGGATACTTCCCGCCGCCGTCGTGTGGCGCGCCGCAGCATTGCCGCCAGTTTTCGTCTGTTTTTAACAGTCGCAAAAGGGCTTGGCGTGCTGGATTATCGGATTGATGGGGCTGAAATCTTACGTCAGGAACGCGGTTGCCTCGTCGTAGCTAATCATCCCACGCTTATTGATTACGTACTGCTGGCGTCAGTCATGCCAGAAACTGACTGCCTGGTGAAAAGCGCGCTGTTAAAAAATCCTTTTCTTGGCGGCGTTGTGCGGGCGGCTGATTATTTAATCAACAGCGAAGCTGAAACCCTGTTACCCCGCTGCCAACAGCGACTGGCACAGGGAGACACTATCCTGATTTTCCCCGAAGGCACACGAACGAAGCCCGGTGAAAAAATGACGTTGCAGCGCGGGGCGGCGAATATTGCCGTGCGCTGCGCCAGCGATATGCGCATCGTGACGATCGGCTGTAGCGAGCATCTGCTGGATAAACAAAGTAAATGGTACGACGTTCCACCTGCCCGGCCGTTTTTTACGGTTGCAGTCCGTGGGCGGGTAGAAATTCAAGAATTTTACGATGCAACTTCACAAGAACCGGCGCTGGCAGCAAGGCAGCTTAACCGGCATCTTTTGCTTCAATTACAACAAGGTTGTTTACCTCTCTCAGGAATAAATAATGCAAGCGCTTTATCTGGAAATTAAAAATCTCATCATCAGCACCCTCAATCTGGACGAGTTGACTCCTGATGATATCGAGACCGATGCGCCGCTGTTCGGCGACGGTTTAGGGCTGGATTCCATCGATGCCCTGGAACTGGGGCTGGCAGTGAAAAATGAGTATGGCGTTGTACTTTCCGCGGAAAGCGAAGAGATGCGTCAGCACTTTTTCTCCGTCGCCACTCTGGCCTCTTTCATTGCTGCGCAACGTGCCTGAGGAAAGCCATCATGACAGAACAACAAACCGTCTATCAGGAAGTCTCAGCCCTGCTGGTTAAGCTGTTTGAAATCGATCCGCAGGACATCAAACCTGAAGCGCGCCTGTACGAAGATCTGGAACTGGACAGCATCGACGCCGTTGACATGATTGTGCACCTGCAAAAGAAAACCGGTAAGAAAATCAAGCCGGAAGAGTTTAAAGCAGTGCGTACAGTCCAGGATGTCGTAGAGGCCGTAGAACGCCTGCTACAAGAAGCCTGATCTGATGTCGGGCATTCGCTCGCTACCGATTATTAAGCTGCTGACCGGATTATTGCTGCTCACCTGGCCGTTTGTGATTTGGCTTGGTTTGGCACATAACGGCCTGCATTGGCTGTTGCCGCTGATGGCGCTGCTGCTTTTGTTGCGCCTGCGCCAGACCCGTGGCCAGGCGGGGCCGCTACAAGCCGTAACACAAATCGTCGCTGTCGTAGGCATCGCCTTGTGTGTCGCCAGCTTTGCGTTGAAAACGCACCAGCTACTGCTGTTTTACCCGGTAGTGGTTAATACGGTAATGCTGGCGGTTTTTGGCGGTTCGCTGTGGTCGGCAATGCCGATAGTTGAGCGGTTGGCGCGTTTGCAGGAGCCAGACCTTCCGGAAAATGGCGTGCGCTATACCCGCCACGTCACGCAAATCTGGTGCGGCTTTTTCATCATCAACGGCGGAATTGCTCTCTTTACCGCGCTGCATGGCGATATGTCGTTATGGACTGCCTGGAACGGCATGATTGCTTATTTGTTGATGGGGACGTTAATGGCAGGTGAATGGCTGGTGCGCCGTCAAGTGATGAAAAGAGATCGCTCATGAAGCAGACCTTACCGCTTGCACGCTGGCTGACTGCGCCACGCCCTGATGACACGCCCATTGCGTGGCTGGACGAAAGCACCTGGACGCTGGGCGATTTGCGTCACGATGTCGCGCAACTTATCTGCCGCTTGCAGCAACAGCCGGGTGAACGTTGGGCGCTGTGCTTTGAGAACAGCTATCTGTTTATCGTTGCCCTGCTCGCCACGCTACACGCCGGAAAAACGCCGCTGCTTCCGGGGCATAACCGTGTTATCCAGCTTAACGAGCAACGTGAACTGTTCGATGGTGTACTTAGTGACAGCGAACTTAACTGGCAAGGTTCATTGCTATTGGTAGCAAGTTCCCCACAAGTCGCGACACAATCATTCACCTTTGCCGCTATAGCGCCAGACGCTTATATCGAGCTGTTTACCTCCGGTTCCACGGGGCAGCCGAAGCGGGTGATTAAACCTGTTCATTTGCTGGACCGTGAAGCACAACTGCTGGCTGAACGATTAGGCGCACGTCTGGCGGGTTGTCGGGTGGTCGGTTCCGTATTGCCGCAGCATTTGTATGGCCTGACTTTTCGCGTTTTCCTGCCAATGGCGCTGGGATTACCGCTGCACGCCGCCATGCTCTGGTATGTCGAACAGTTTGCCGCGTTGAGTCATCAGCATCGCTATATCTTCATCAGCAGCCCGGCATTTTTGAAGCGTCTGGATGCTCAGCTATCCCCGCCGCCTGTTCAGGTGCTTCTCTCTGCTGGCGGTGAGCTACCGTGGCAGGACGTACAACACACCGCGAGCTGGCTGCGCGTCTGGCCTGATGAAATCTACGGCAGCACGGAAACCGGCGTCATCGCCTGGCGTTACCGCGAACAGGAGCAACGCCGCTGGCAGCCCTTTCCAGGTATGCAGTTCCAGGCCGAATGTGATGCTTTTCGCCTCTTTTCACCGCTGATGGCGGAAGATACCGGCTTGTTACTCGACGATATCTTGCAGTTTAGCGAAGATGGTCAGTTCCATCTGATGGGGCGTCGCGGACGCATCGTTAAGATTGAAGAAAAACGTATTTCTCTGCAGGAAGTGGAACAACGTCTGCTGGCGCTGGACGGTATTCGCGAGGTGGCGGCAGTTCCCGTTACGCGCGGCGGGCGTCAGTGCATTGGCGCTTTGCTGGTGCTGGATGACGAAGCTCATCTGCAATGGCAGAACGGCGGCGGGCATAGCCAGGAAATGACCTGGCGGCGATTACTGCGCCCGACGCTGGAGCCAGTTGCCATTCCGCGTTACTGGCGCGTTATTGATGAAATGCCAGTAAACAGTATGAACAAGCGTGTCTATGCGCAATTACAGGAGTTATTTCATGAAGCCCCATGAAATCGAGCGCCATCAGGCACAAGCGAATCACCTTGAGATTGTTTTGCATCTCAGGGCAGATCTGTTCTGGTTTCGCGGTCATTTTGCCGTGCAACCATTACTCCCAGGAGTTGCACAAATCGACTGGGCGATGAGCTACGCGCTCACTCTGCTCGCGCCCGGCTGGCGTTTTCACTCCATTCAGAACATAAAATTCCAGTCTCCGTTGCTGCCGGAAAACCGCGTCACGCTCACGCTTAACTGGCAGGAAGATCGCCAGATTCTGAGCTATAGCTATCAGCGTCACGACGGTGACGCCCGCCACACCGCCAGTAGCGGGAAGATCCGCCTATGTCGGTAAACTTTTCTCCCTGCGTGTTGATCCCCTGCTATAACCACGGCGCGATGATGCCGGGCGTGCTGGCGCGTCTTAAGCCATTTAATCTCCCCTGTATTGTGGTGGACGACGGCAGCGATGCCGCCACGCAACAGCAACTGGATAATCTGGTTAGCGAACAGCCTGGCGTGACCTTAATTCGCTTAGCAGAAAACGCAGGTAAAGGCGCGGCGGTGATGCGTGGCTTACAGGCGGCGGCAGACGCAGGGTTCAGCCATGCGGTACAGGTGGATGCTGACGGTCAGCACGCGATTGAAGATATCCCCAAACTGCTAACACTTGCCGAACAGCACCCTACGGCGCTGATCTCCGGCCAGCCAATTTACGATGAATCCATCCCCCGCTCACGGCTGTACGGGCGCTGGGTCACCCACGTCTGGGTATGGATCGAAACGCTCTCCCTGCAACTGAAAGACAGCATGTGCGGCTTTCGCGTTTATCCGGTTGCGCCAACGCTGCAACTGGCAAAACACGCCACCATCGGCAAGCGGATGGATTTCGACACCGAAGTGATGGTGCGCCTCTACTGGCAGGGAAATACCAGTTATTTCGTGCCGACCCGCGTCACCTATCCGCTGGACGGGCTTTCGCATTTTGATGCCCTGAAAGATAACGTCCGCATCTCGCTCATGCACACGCGTCTGTTTTTCGGCATGTTGCCGCGAATCCCTTCGCTGCTGATGCGCCGCTCTTCCAGACACTGGGCGCGGCAGAGTGAAGTGAAAGGATTATGGGGAATGCGCCTGATGCTGCTGGTCTGGCGTCTGCTGGGAAGAACAGCGTTTACCGCGCTGCTTTACCCGGTGGTGGGCGTCTACTGGCTCACTGCCAACCGGGCGCGCAAAGCATCACAAGACTGGCTCGCCCGTGTGCGCCAGCATCAACCACAGGCAGCAAAACTCAACAGCTATCAGCACTTTCTACGTTTCGGCAACGCCATGCTCGACAAAATCGCCAGCTGGCGCGGCGAGCTACAACTGGGGCGCGATGTGCTGTTTGCGCCAGGCGCAGAAGCGGCACTTAACGTCAGCGATCCGCGCGGCAAATTGCTGCTGGCCTCGCATCTTGGCGATGTGGAAGTGTGCCGGGCGCTGGCAAAAATTCAGGGCTACAAAACCATTAACGCGCTGGTGTTTAGCGAAAACGCCCAACGCTTTAAACAGATAATGCAGGAGATGGCCCCGCAGGCTGGCATCAACCTGCTCCCGGTGACGGATATTGGCCCGGAAACCGCCATTCTGCTGAAAGAGAAGCTGGATAACGGCGAATGGGTGGCGATTGTCGGTGACCGCATCGCCGTCAACCCGCAACGCGGCGGCGACTGGCGCGTCTGCTGGAGTCCGTTTATGGGTCAGCCTGCACCTTTCCCACAGGGGCCGTTTATTCTCGCGTCCATTTTGCGCTGCCCGGTGAATCTGATTTTCGCCCTGCGCCAGCACGGCAAGCTGCATATTCACTGCGAAACCTTTGCCGACCCGCTGCTGTTGCCGCGTGGCGAACGCCAACAGGCGCTGCAAAACGCTATCGACCACTACGCCGCGCGTCTGGAACATTACGCGCTCCAGTCGCCCCTCGACTGGTTTAATTTTTTCGATTTCTGGCAACTGCCGGAAATTCAGGACAAGGAGTAAAGGGTGCTTAACGATCCCCGATTTACCGCTGAAGTCGAGCTGACCATTCCCTTTCACGACGTCGATATGATGGGCGTGGCCTGGCACGGTAACTATTTTCGCTACTTTGAAGTGGCCCGCGAGGCGCTGCTCAACCAGTTCAATTACGGCTATCGGCAGATGAAAGAGTCAGGTTATTTGTGGCCAGTGGTCGATGCGCGGGTGAAATATCGCCACGCCCTCACCTTTGAGCAGCGCATCCGCGTGCGTGCGCATATCGAAGAGTTCGAAAACCGTCTGCGGATTAGCTATCAGATTTTCGATGCCGAAACGGGCAAACGCGCCACCACCGGATACACCATTCAGGTCGCGGTCGACGAGCAAAGCCGCGAACTGTGCTTTGTCAGCCCCGATATTCTGTTTGAACGCATGGGAGTCAAACCATGAAATTTTTACCGCTGCTGGCGCTGCTGATTAGCCCGTTTGTGAGCGCCCTGACCCTGGACGATCTTCAGCAACGCTTTACCGAACAACCGGTGATCCGCGCCCATTTCGATCAAACCCGGACGATTAAAGATCTGCCGCAGCCGCTGCGATCTCAGGGCCAGATGTTGATCGCCCGCGACCAGGGGCTATTGTGGGATCAAACCTCACCCTTCCCCATGCAGCTATTGCTGGACGATAAACGCATGGTGCAGGTGATCAACGGTCAGCCGCCGCAAATCATCACGGCAGAAAATAACCCGCAGATGTTCCAGTTTAACCACCTGCTGCGCGCGCTGTTCCAGGCCGATCGCAAAGTGCTGGAACAAAACTTCCGCGTCGAATTTGCCGACAAAGGCGAAGGCCGCTGGACGCTGCGCCTGACCCCAACCACCACGCCGCTGGATAAAATTTTCAACACCATCGATCTCGCCGGGCAAACCTATCTGGAGAGCATTCAGCTTAATGATAAACAGGGCGATCGCACCGATATCGCTCTTACCCAACATCAACTGACGCCAGCGCAACTGACCGATGACGAACGCCAACGTTTTGCCGCCCAGTAACCGCCCCGCGCTGTTATGGGGGCTAGTCTGCCTGGTCATGGCGGCGGCGTTACTGATCCTGCTGCCGCAATCACGACTGAACAGTAGCGTGCTGGCTATGTTACCCAAACAGGCGATGGGCGATATTCCTCCAGCGCTGAATGACGGCTTTATGCAGCGTCTGGACCGCCAACTGGTGTGGCTGGTCAGCCCCGGTAAAGAGGCTAATCCCAGAGTCGCTCAGGAATGGCTGACGCTGCTGCAAAAATCCGCTGCGCTCGGCGACGTTAAAGGGCCAATGGATGCCGCCAGCCAGCAAGCGTGGGGAGCGTTTTTCTGGCAGCACCGCAACGGCCTGATTGACCCCGACACTCGCGCCCGCCTGCAAAACGGCGGCGAAGCGCAGGCGCAGTGGATCCTCTCCCAGCTTTATTCCGCGTTCTCCGGGGTAAGCGGCAAAGAGTTGCAAAACGATCCGCTGATGTTAATGCGCGGCTCGCAGCTGGCGATGGCGAAAAACGGCCAGCGTTTGCGGCTGATGGACGGCTGGCTGGTGACGCAGGATCCCCAGGGCAACTACTGGTATCTGCTGCACGGCGAACTGGCGGGATCGTCGTTTGATATGCAGCAAACCCACCAGCTGATCACGACCCTGAATACGCTGGAAAAAGATCTAAAAACGCGTTACCCGCAGGCGCAGTTGCTCTCGCGCGGCACGGTGTTTTACAGCGATTACGCCAGCCAACAGGCGAAGCAGGACATCTCCACCCTGGGCGTGGCAACGCTGCTGGGGGTGATATTGCTGATTGTGGCGGTGTTCCGCTCTTTACGTCCGTTGCTGCTCTGCGTGATTTCCATCGGCATCGGCGCGCTGGCGGGAACGGTCGCCACATTGTTGATTTTCGGTGAATTACACCTGATGACGCTGGTGATGAGCATGAGCGTTATCGGCATTTCCGCTGACTACACGCTCTATTACCTTACCGAGCGGATGGTGCACGGCAACGATGTTTCGCCGTGGCAAAGCCTGGTGAAAGTGCGTAATGCCCTGCTGCTGGCGCTGCTCACCACCGTAGCAGCATATCTGATTATGATGCTCGCCCCTTTCCCTGGTATTCGCCAGATGGCGATTTTTGCCGCCGTCGGGTTGAGCGCCTCCTGTCTGACCGTCCTGTTCTGGCATCCGTGGCTGTGCCGTGGCCTGCCGGTGCGCCCGGTTCCGGCGATGGCGCTGATGCTGCGCTGGCTGGCGGCATGGCGGCGTAATAAAAAACTGTCGCTGGGCCTGCCCGTCGCGCTGGCGCTGTTTTCGCTGGCGGGGATGTCAATGCTGCGCGTCGATGACGATATCTCGCAGTTACAGGCGCTGCCGCAGCATATTCTGGCCCAGGAGAAAGCCATTACCGCCCTGACCGGACAAAGCGTCGATCAAAAATGGTTTGTGGTTTACGGCGACTCCCCACAGCAAACATTAAGACGGCTGGAGAAATTTACCACCTCGCTGGAGAAGGCGAAAAAAGACGGCCTTATCAGCAACTACCGCACCATTCCGCTGAACTCCCTGGCGCGGCAGGAGGAAGATTTACACCTGCTGAAAACGGCTGCCCCGACGGTAACAAAAGCACTACAAAATGCCGGGCTGACGGCAGTGAATCCGGATCTCAACGCCATGCCGGTGAACGTTGATGAATGGCTGGCAAGCCCCGCCAGTGAAGGCTGGCGTCTGCTGTGGCTGACGCTGGAAAACGGCGAAAGTGGTGTACTGGTGCCGGTTGAAGGGGTTAAAAGTAGCGAGTTGTTGCAGGAAATCGCCAGCTATTACCCTGGCGGCATTGCCTGGGTTGATCGCAAAAGTACCTTTGATGAATTGTTCGCACTTTACCGCTACGTCTTAACCGGCTTGTTGCTGGTGGCGCTGGCGGTGATTGCCTGCGGCGCGGTAGCTCGCCTCGGCTGGCGCAAAGGGCTTATCAGCCTGGTGCCTTCGGTGCTTTCGCTGAGCTGCGGTCTGGCGGTGCTGGCGATGAGCGGGCAGGCGGTGAATCTCTTTTCGCTGCTGGCGCTGGTGCTGGTGCTTGGCATCGGTATCAACTACACGCTGTTTTTCAGTAATCCGCGCGGTACACCGTTAACTTCCCTACTGGCGATCACGCTGGCAATGCTCACCACCTTGCTGACGCTGGGAATGTTGGTATTCAGCGCCACTCAGGCCATCAGCAGTTTTGGCATTGTGCTGGTGAGCGGTATTTTCACCGCCTTCCTGCTTTCGCCGCTGGCTATGCCCGATAAAAAGAGAACAAAAAAATGATCAAACCCACATTCTGGCGAGCGTTCGCTCTGACCGCTACGCTTATCCTCACTGGCTGTAGCCACTCGCAACCGGAACAGGAAGGCCGCCCGCAGGCATGGCTGCAACCTGGCACGCGCATCACGCTGCCTGCGCCGGGGATTTCACCCGCCGTCAATTCCCAGCAACTGTTGACCGGCAGCTTCAACGGCAAAACCCAGTCGCTGCTAGTGATGCTTAACGCCGACGACCAGAAAATCACCCTTGCCGGACTATCATCGGTCGGCATTCGCCTGTTTCTGGTAACCTACGATGCGCAAGGGCTACGCGCCGAGCAATCCATCGTCGTCCCACAGTTACCGCCCGCAAGTCAGGTACTGGCTGACGTAATGCTCAGCCACTGGCCGATTAGCGCCTGGCAACCGCAACTCCCCGCAGGCTGGACACTTCGCGACAACGGTGACAAACGCGAGCTACGTAACGCCAGCGGCAAACTGGTCACGGAAATCACCTATCTGAATCGCAAGGGCAAACGCGAGCCAATCAGCATTGAGCAGCATGTCTTTAAATACCACATCACCATTCAATACTTAGGTGACTGATATGATTTATGTTTCCGCCGTCGGCATGATCAACGCCCTGGGAAATAACCTTGACGAAATCGCAGCCAACCTGACTCGCGGTGTTGCTCCCGGAATGCGCCCGCGCGCAGGCTGGTTGCAGGGGCATCCGCAGGCGGTCCTGGCTGGCGTGGATGGCGAGCTTCCGCTTATCCCCGAAAAATTCGCTGCGCACCGCTCGCGCAACAATCAGATCCTGCTGGCGGCGCTGGCGCAGATCCAGCCGCAGGTTGATGACGCTATCGCGAAATATGGTCGCGAGCGCATCGCGATTGTACTTGGCACCAGCACCTCCGGCCTGCATGAGGGCGACACGCACGTTAACCTGCGCACCAACGGACAGCCGAGCACCACATGGCACTACGCGCAACAAGAACTCGGCGATCCGTCGCGCTTTCTCAGCCACTGGCTGGCGCTCGACGGCCCGGCCTATACCCTTTCAACCGCTTGCTCTTCCAGCGCCAGAGCGATGATCAGCGGGCGCAGGCTTATCGAGGCGGGGCTGGTCGATGCCGCCATTGTGGGTGGCGCAGACACCCTGAGCCGAATGCCGATTAACGGTTTTCACAGCCTCGAATCACTGTCGCCAACCTTATGTCAGCCGTTTGGTCGTGACCGCGCAGGTATCACCATTGGCGAAGGGGCGGGGCTAATGCTGCTGACCCGCGAACCGCAGCCCATCGCGTTGCTGGGCGTTGGTGAATCAAGCGACGCTTACCATATTTCGGCCCCGCATCCGCAGGGCGAAGGGGCGATCCGCGCTATTAATCAGGCGCTGACCGATGCGCAGCTTACGCCAGATGACGTCGGCTATATCAACCTGCACGGCACCGCCACACAACTCAACGATCAGATTGAATCAATGGTGGTTAACGCCCTGTTTGGCGAACGCGTACCGTGCAGCTCCACCAAACATTTGACCGGACACACGCTGGGCGCGGCGGGCATTACCGAGGCGGCAATCAGCATGTTGATCTTACAGCGTGATTTACCGCTGCCCGCTCAGGACTTCAGCCTGTCGCCACGCGATCCCACGCTGCCACCGTGCGGCATTATCGAAAAACCGCAGCCGCTGGCACGTCCGGTGATCCTGTCCAATTCCTTCGCCTTTGGCGGCAATAACGCCAGCATTCTGCTCGGGAGGGTTTCGTGAGCCACTATTTATCACCCGGCGCTTATCTGCCCCACGACGCGCCCATGTTGCTGCTGGAAGACGTAGTGAGCGTCAGCGATGACAGCGCGGTGTGCCGCGTGACGGTCTCGCCCAGTGGCGTACTAGCACCGTTTCTCGACCCGGACGGCAATCTCCCTGGCTGGTTTGCCCTTGAATTGATGGCGCAAACCGTCGGCGTCTGGTCTGGCTGGCATCGCCACCAGCAGGGCAAAAACAGTATTGAGTTAGGGATGGTACTGGGCGCACGTGAATTGCTTTGCGCCGCTGGCATTCTGCCCGCAGGCCAGACGCTGACCATTACCGTCAAACTGCTGATGCAAGACGATCGCTTCGGCAGTTTTGAGTGCAGCATCAACGACGGCGAGGCGACGGGCCGCATTAACACCTTCCAGCCGACCGCGGAAGAACTTACCACCCTGTTTCAACAAGGAGCGTCCTGATGAGTCGTTCAGTTCTGGTTACCGGTGCCAGCAAAGGCATTGGTCGAGCCATCGCCTGCCAACTGGCGGCAGACGGTTTTAACATTGGCGTTCACTATCACCGTGACGCCACAGGCGCTCAGGAAACGCTGAATGCCATTGTCGCCAACGGGGGTAACGGGCGTTTGCTCAGTTTCGACGTCGCAAACCGCGAACAGTGTCGGGAAGTGCTGGAGCACGAGATCGCGCAACACGGTGCCTGGTACGGCGTGGTTAGTAACGCCGGGATCGCCCGCGATGCCGCTTTTCCGGCTTTAAGCGATGACGACTGGGATGCGGTGATCCACACCAACCTCGACAGTTTCTACAACGTCATTCAGCCGTGCATTATGCCGATGATCGGCGCACGCCAGGGTGGGCGCATCATCACGCTATCCTCGGTTTCCGGCGTAATGGGCAATCGCGGCCAGGTGAATTACAGCGCTGCCAAAGCCGGAATTATCGGCGCAACAAAAGCACTGGCTATCGAACTCGCGAAACGCAAAATCACCGTCAACTGCATCGCGCCGGGGCTTATTGATACCGGGATGATCGAAATGGAAGAGAGCGCCCTGAAAGAGGCAATGTCGATGATCCCCATGAAACGTATGGGCCAGGCGGAAGAAGTTGCCGGGCTTGCCAGTTATTTAATGTCTGATATTGCGGGTTACGTCACCCGCCAGGTTATTTCCATCAACGGAGGGATGTTATGACACGTCGCGTAGTGATTACAGGAATGGGCGGCGTGACTGCCTTTGGTGAAAACTGGCAGGACGTTTCTGCACGCTTACTGGCGTATGAAAATGCGGTGCGCAAAATGCCGGAGTGGCAGGTCTACGATGGTCTGCACACCCTGCTTGGCGCGCCTGTTGATGATTTCACGCTACCGGAGCACTACACCCGCAAGCGTATCCGTGCGATGGGCCGCGTGTCGCAAATGTCGACCCGTGCCAGCGAGCTGGCGTTAGAGCAGGCAGGGTTGATTGGCGATCCGATATTAACCAGCGGCGAAACGGGCATTGCGTACGGTTCATCGACCGGCAGTACCGGCCCGGTAAGCGAGTTCGCCACCATGCTGACTGAAAAGCACACCAATAACATCACTGGCACCACCTATGTGCAGATGATGCCGCACACCACCGCCGTTAATACTGGCCTCTTTTTCGGCCTGCGCGGGCGGGTGATCCCAACCTCCAGCGCCTGTACCTCCGGCAGCCAGGCGATCGGTTATGCGTGGGAAGCCATTCGCCACGGTTATCAAACGGTGATGGTTGCTGGTGGTGCCGAAGAGTTATGTCCTTCAGAAGCAGCGGTATTTGATACGCTTTTCGCCACCAGCCAGCACAATGATGCGCCGAAAACCACACCTTCACCGTTCGATGAAAACCGCGACGGGCTGGTGATTGGTGAAGGCGCAGGTACGCTCATTCTCGAAGAACTGGAGCACGCCAAAGCGCGCGGCGCGACCATTTACGGTGAAATCGTCGGCTTTGCGACTAACTGCGACGCGGCACATATTACCCAGCCGCAGCGCGAAACCATGCAGTATTGTATGGAGCAATCGCTGAAAATCGCCGGGTTAAGCGCACAAGATATCGGCTATATTTCGGCGCATGGCACGGCGACCGATCGTGGTGATATGGCAGAAAGTCTGGCGACAGCAACCATTTACGGTGATAATGTGCCGCTCTCCTCGCTGAAAAGTTATTTTGGTCATACGCTTGGTGCCTGTGGCGCGCTCGAAGCCTGGATGAGTCTGCAAATGATGCGCGAAGGTTGGTTTGCGCCTACGCTAAACCTGAATAAACCAGACCCGAACTGTGGCGCGCTGGATTACATCATGCATGAAGCCCGCAAGGTTGATTGTGAGTTTTTGCAGAGTAACAACTTTGCCTTTGGCGGCATTAATACATCCATCATCATTAAACGTTGGCCCTGATATGTATCGGATAGTTCTGGGGAAAGTTTCGACCTTAAGCGCAGCTCCACTGCCACCGGGTTTACGCGAGCAAGCACCGCAAGGTCCACGACGCGAACGTTGGCTAGCGGGGCGTGCATTGCTTTCGCACACGCTTTCCCCGCTACCGGAGATCATCTATGGCGAACAAGGCAAACCTGCATTCGCGCCGGAAACGCCGCTATGGTTCAACTTAAGCCATAGCGGTGACGATATCGCCCTGCTGTTGAGTGATGAAGGCGAAGTCGGCTGCGATATCGAAGTGATTCGCCCGCGCGCCAACTGGCGCTGGCTGGCGAACGCGGTGTTCAGCCTCGGGGAACACGCTGAAATGGACGCCGTGCATCCTGATCAGCAACTGGAAATGTTCTGGCGCATCTGGACGCGCAAAGAAGCCATCGTTAAACAGCGTGGCGGCAGCGCCTGGCAAATCGTCAGCGTAGACAGCACCTATCAGTCCTCGCTGTCAGTCAGCCATTGCCAGCTCGACAATTTAAGCCTGGCAATCTGCACCCCTACCCCCTTTACGCTCACTGCCGACAGTGTGCAATGGATCGATTCAGTTAACTGATCCGCCCACCCGACTGTCCATCTCTTGATCCAGAACAGGTAATCAGTATGACGAATACTTAAAATCGTCATACTTATTTCCGCCATCTATTTTAATCCATTGGGGTTACCATGCTCTCCACACTCCGCCGCACTTTATTTGCGCTGCTGGCTTGTGCGTCTTTTATCGTCCATGCCGCCGCGCCAGATGAAATCACCACCGCCTGGCCGGTGAACGTCGGGCCACTAAACCCGCACCTTTACACGCCTAACCAGATGTTCGCCCAGAGCATGGTTTATGAACCGCTGGTAAAATATCAGGCTGATGGTTCGGTGATCCCGTGGCTGGCAAAAAGCTGGACTCATTCAGAAGATGGTAAAACCTGGACCTTCACCCTGCGTGATGACGTGAAATTCTCCAACGGTGAACCGTTCGATGCCGAGGCAGCGGCAGAAAACTTCCGCACAGTGCTCGATAACCGTCAACGTCACGCCTGGCTGGAGCTGGCAAACCAGATTGTTGATGTCAAAGCACTCAGTAAAAACGAGCTGCAAATCACCCTGAAAAGCGCCTACTATCCTTTCCTGCAAGAACTGGCCCTGCCCCGTCCTTTCCGTTTTATCGCCCCCTCGCAGTTTAAAAACCATGAAACCATGAACGGAATTAAAGCGCCGATTGGCACCGGACCGTGGATTTTGCAGGAATCGAAACTGAATCAGTACGATGTCTTCGTCCGTAACGAAAACTACTGGGGCGAAAAGCCAGCGATTAAAAAGATCACTTTTAACGTCATCCCGGACCCTACTACCCGCGCGGTAGCGTTTGAAACTGGCGATATCGACCTGCTGTACGGAAACGAAGGGTTATTACCGCTCGATACCTTCGCCCGCTTTAGCCAGAATCCGGCTTACCACACCCAACTGTCACAGCCGATCGAAACCGTGATGCTGGCGCTCAATACTGCCAAAGCCCCTACCAACGAGCTGGCAGTACGTGAAGCTCTTAATTACGCGGTAAACAAAAAATCGCTGATTGATAACGCGTTGTATGGCACCCAGCAGGTTGCCGACACCCTGTTTGCCCCTTCTGTGCCTTACGCTAATCTCGGCCTGAAACCACGCCAGTACGATCCGCAGAAAGCGAAAGAGTTGCTGGAAAAAGCCGGTTGGACGCTGCCTGCGGGCAAAGACATCCGCGAGAAAAATGGTCAGCCGCTGCGCATTGAACTTTCGTTCATCGGCACCGATGCGTTAAGTAAATCGATGGCGGAAATCATTCAGGCTGATATGCGCCAGATTGGCGCAGATGTCTCGCTGATTGGCGAAGAAGAGAGCAGTATCTATGCTCGTCAGCGCGACGGTCGTTTTGGCATGATTTTCCACCGCACCTGGGGCGCGCCATACGATCCACACGCCTTCCTGAGTTCAATGCGCGTACCGTCGCACGCTGACTTCCAGGCACAGCAAGGATTAGCCGACAAGCCGCTGATTGATAAAGAGATCGGCGAAGTGCTGGCGACCCATGACGAAACGCAACGTCAGGCGCTGTATCGCGACATTCTGACCCGTCTGCATGACGAGGCGGTTTATCTGCCTATCAGTTACATCTCAATGATGGTGGTATCAAAACCGGAGCTGGGTAACATCCCCTACGCGCCGATCGCCACCGAAATTCCGTTTGAACAGATTAAACCGGTGAAACCTTAATGTTGCGTTACGTATTACGCCGCTTTCTGCTGTTGATCCCGATGGTGCTTTCCGCCTCGGTGATCATTTTTCTGATGTTGCGCCTCGGCACCGGCGACCCGGCGCTTGATTATTTGCGTCTGTCTAATCTGCCGCCGACGCCAGATATGTTGGCCTCTACCCGCACCATGCTCGGGCTGGATCAGCCGCTGTACGTGCAGTACGGCACCTGGCTATGGAAGGCGCTGCATCTTGACTTTGGTATCTCGTTTGCCACGCAGCGCCCGGTACTGGACGATATGCTGAACTTCCTGCCCGCCACGCTGGAACTGGCGGGCGCGGCGCTGGTGTTAATTCTGCTCACTTCCGTACCGCTCGGTATCTGGGCGGCGCGTCATCGCGATCGTCTGCCGGATTTCGCCGTACGTTTCATCGCGTTTCTCGGTGTGTCGATGCCCAACTTCTGGCTGGCGTTTTTACTGGTGATGGCGTTTTCGGTGTATCTGCAATGGCTACCCGCGATGGGTTACGGCGGCTGGCAGCACATCATTTTGCCTGCGGTTTCCATTGCCTTTATGTCGCTGGCGATTAACGCGCGTTTGCTGCGCGCCAGTATGCTGGACGTCGCCGGTCAGCGTCACGTCACCTGGGCGCGGTTGCGCGGTTTGAACGACAAACAGACCGAACGCCGCCATATTCTGCGCAATGCCTCGCTGCCGATGATCACCGCCGTGGGGATGCACATCGGCGAACTGATTGGCGGGACGATGATTATCGAAAACATCTTTGCCTGGCCGGGCGTCGGGCGCTATGCGGTGTCGGCGATTTTTAACCGTGACTATCCGGTCATTCAGTGCTTTACGCTGATGATGGTGGTGGTTTTTGTGGTCTGCAATTTGATTGTCGATTTGCTCAACGCCGCGCTGGACCCGCGCATTCGTCGTCATGAAGGAGCGCACGCGTGAACTTTTTCCTCTCTTCCCGCTGGTCGGTACGCCTGGCGCTGATCATTATCGCCCTGCTGGCGCTGATTGCGCTCACCAGCCAGTGGTGGCTGCCGTATGACCCCCAGGCGATTGATTTGCCGTCGCGCCTGCTTTCGCCGGATGCGCAGCACTGGCTGGGCACCGATCACTTAGGGCGCGATATTTTCTCGCGGCTGATGGCAGCGACCCGCGTGTCGCTCGGTTCGGTAATGGCTTGCCTGCTGCTGGTGCTGACATTAGGGCTGGTTATTGGCGGCAGCGCCGGACTGATTGGCGGGCGCGTTGATCAGGCCACCATGCGCGTCGCCGATATGTTTATGACCTTCCCGACCTCGATTCTGTCGTTCTTTATGGTCGGCGTGCTCGGCACCGGGCTGACCAACGTAATTATCGCCATCGCCCTGTCGCACTGGGCGTGGTATGCACGCATGGTGCGAAGCCTGGTGATTTCACTGCGCCAGCGCGAGTTTGTGCTGGCATCACGTCTTTCCGGCGCGGGCCATGTGCGGGTGTTTGTTGATCATCTGGCAGGTGCGGTGATCCCCTCGCTGCTGGTGCTGGCAACGCTGGATATCGGCCATATGATGCTGCACGTCGCGGGGATGTCCTTCCTCGGCCTCGGCGTGACCGCGCCGACCGCCGAATGGGGCGTGATGATTAACGACGCGCGCCAGTATATCTGGACCCAGCCGCTGCAAATGTTCTGGCCGGGGCTTGCGCTGTTTATCAGCGTGATGGCCTTTAACCTGGTGGGTGACGCACTGCGCGATCATCTGGATCCTCATCTGGTGACGGAGCACGCACACTAATGCCGCAACAGATTGAACTCCGTAATATCACGCTACAGGCCGCGCAGCCGCTGGTGCACGGCGTATCGTTAACCCTGCAACGTGGGCGTGTGCTGGCGTTAGTCGGCGGTAGTGGCAGCGGGAAGTCGCTGACCTGCGCCGCGACGCTGGGCATTCTGCCTGCTGGCGTTCGCCAGACGGCGGGGGAAATTTTGGCCGATGGAAAACCGGTTTCTCCCTGCGCCCTGCGCGGCATCAAAATTGCCACCATCATGCAGAACCCGCGCAGTGCCTTTAATCCGCTTCACACCATGCAGACCCACGCGCGGGAAACCTGCCTGGCGCTGGGGAAACCCGCCGATGACGCTACGCTTACCGCTGCCATAGAAGCGGTGGGGCTGGAAAACGCCGCGCGCGTGCTGAAGCTCTACCCGTTCGAGATGAGCGGCGGCATGTTGCAGCGCATGATGATTGCGATGGCGGTGCTGTGCGAATCACCGTTTATCATCGCCGATGAACCAACCACCGACCTCGACGTAGTAGCACAAGCACGCATCCTCGATCTACTGGAAAGCATTATGCAAAAACAAGCACCGGGAATGCTGCTGGTTACCCATGATATGGGCGTGGTAGCGCGTCTGGCGGATGACGTGGCGGTAATGTCTCACGGTAAGATTGTTGAACAGGGCGATGTAGAAACGCTGTTTAACGCCCCCAAACATGCGGTGACGCGCAGCCTGGTTTCCGCGCATCTCGCCCTCTATGGTATGGAGCTGGCATCATGACTTTACTTAACGTCTGCGACCTTTCCCATCACTACGCACACGGTGGTTTCAGCGGTAAGCACCAGCATCAGGCGGTGCTTAATAACGTTTCCCTGACCCTGAAAAGCGGCGAAACCGTCGCCCTGCTGGGGCGCAGCGGCTGCGGAAAAAGCACTCTCGCGCGGCTACTGGTAGGCTTAGAGTCGCCCGCGCAGGGGAAAATTAAATGGCGCGGCGAACCGCTGGCGAAACTTAATCGCGCGCAACGTAAAGCGTTCCGCCGCGATATTCAAATGGTGTTTCAGGACTCCATCAGCGCCGTGAATCCGCGCAAAACCGTGCGCGAGATCCTGCGTGAACCGATGCGCCATCTGCTATCGCTGAAAAAATCCGAACAACTGGCGCGCGCCAGCGAAATGCTGAAGGCGGTAGATCTTGACGACAGCGTGCTCGACAAACGCCCACCGCAGTTAAGCGGCGGCCAACTCCAGCGCGTCTGCCTGGCACGCGCGCTGGCGGTCGAACCGAAACTGCTGATTCTGGATGAAGCGGTTTCTAACCTTGACCTCGTGTTACAGGCGGGCGTCATTCGCCTGCTGAAAAAGCTGCAACAACAGTTTGGCACCGCCTGCCTGTTCATCACCCACGACTTACGTCTTGTAGAACGCTTTTGCCAGCGAGTGATGGTGATGGACAACGGACAAATCGTCGAAACCCAGGTGGTGGGAGATAAATTAACCTTTTCCTCTGACGCCGGACGTGTGCTACAAAACGCGGTATTACCCGCATTCCCCGTGCGCCGTCGCGCCACAGAAAAGGTTTAACGCAAATGCAACGAGTCACCATCACGCTTGATGACGATTTACTGGAGACGCTGGACAGCCTGAGCCAGCGTCGTGGTTATAACAACCGTTCCGAAGCTATCCGCGATATTCTGCGTAGCGCCCTGGCGCAGGAAGCTACCCAGCAGCACGGCACACAAGGTTTCGCGGTGCTGTCGTATGTGTATGAACACGAAAAACGCGACTTAGCCAGCCGTATTGTCTCCACCCAACATCATCACCACGATCTCTCGGTTGCTACTCTGCATGTGCACATCAACCACGACGACTGTCTGGAAATCGCCGTGTTGAAAGGCGACATGGGCGACGTGCAGCATTTTGCCGATGACGTCATCGCCCAGCGCGGCGTGCGGCACGGGCATTTGCAGTGCCTGCCGAAGGAAGATTGAGTTATTTCTAAAACGAGGAAAGAAAAGATATTAACTGAACTTAATTTATAAAATTAAGTTCAGTTGCATAGATAGATCCTGTAAAGGCAGATATTCTGCGTAATGTACGCCGCTAAAATTTATAAATGATTCAAACGCTCATTCAGTGTTTCAATAATATAGGTATTAACAGAGACTTGTTGCTGCGCAGCGGCATTATTAAGGCGTTCGCTCAGCGATTCTGGATAGCGTAACGTAAAGGTCTTAATCTTTTCTGTACGCGCATACGGCTCAATACCCGCAGCTTTACAATCCTCAAGATACTCTCGCAGGGAAAGCTCCCCTTCTTTTTGCAGCCCCTGAATGCTGTCAGAGACAAAATCACAATAACCTGACAAGCCCAGGAATTTGCCACGAAATGCATTCAGTTCTGGCACGTAGGTAATAACAGCTGGTTGTCCGGCAATCTCCATAGAGTTTGGCGTCTTCAGTTTGATCATGGTTTTACCCCTATACTTAGTAACCAGTCACGCACGCTTTCTACAGCGCCTTTATCGGTATCTGGCGACGGATGAGGCCGATGGAAACACGCAACGCTCATATTTAGTATGAACTTACAACGCGAACCTCTTCCTTCCTTAATTTCTCCGCCTAATGCTTTAACCATTGACTCTATATCAGACCATTTGATTCCTTGAGGTACAGGTGATTTAAATAGCTGATCCAGCGTGTTTTTTGTTTCTTTCGTAAAGCCTGTACCTGTGTTTTCATGGCATTCCCTTATGACTTCACTTTATGACTTCACAGTATGAAGTCAAGTTTCCCTTCCTTACGCCATTGTCCCAATCGTCTTCCTGAATCGCAGCAGCGCGATGGTGAAAAACACGCCGCCAATTGCCATCAGCGTCAGGAACTGCGGCCAGACGATTTCGAATCCGGCACCACGGTAGAGAATGGCCTGCGCGAGGCTAACAAAGTGTGTCGTCGGCATGGTCAACATAATGTCCTGCACCATCTGCGGCATACTTTCGCGCGGCGTGGAGCCACCAGAAAGCATTTGCAGCGGCAGCAGCACCAGAATCACCAGCAGCCCCAGTTGCGGCATTGAACGCGCTATCGTCCCCATGAAAATGCCGATTGACGTGGTGGCAAACAGACTGAGCGCCACGCCCAGCATAAACAGCGGGATCGAGCCTTCAATCGGTACACCCAGTACGCCTTTCACCATCAGCACCAGCGATAATCCCGACACCACCAGCACCACCAGCCCCATCGACCAGACCTTTGCCATCATGATCTCAAACGGCGTTATCGGCATCACCAGTAAGTGTTCCACCGTGCCGTGTTCACGCTCGCGGATCAGCGCCGATCCGGTCAGCACAATCGCCAGCATGGTAATGTTGTTGATGATCGCCATCACCCCGCCAAACCACGCAGGATCGAGGTTCGGGTTAAAGCGCATCCGGGTTTCCAGCGATACCAACGGTTCGCTGTTATCACGGTAGCGCGCGACAAAGCTGTTCACTTCACCGTTGATAATATTCTGGATATACCCGTTGCCGGTAAATGCCTGGCTCATGCGCGTGGCATCAACGTTCACCTGAATATCCGGCTGGCGTCCGGCGAGGACATCACGCTGAAAATTAGGCGGAATATTTATCGCGAAGGTATAGCGTCCGGCGTCCAGCCCGGCATCCATCTCATCGGCGGTGATCATCTCCGGTGGCAAAAACCACGGGCGATAGAAGCTGTTAACGATCCGGTTCGACAACTGCGATTGATCCATATCGGCAATAGCGATCGGCGCGAGGTTCAATGATCCTGGCGTGACGGTCGCTGATGAATACACCGACACCGTAAACGAGAAAACAATCAGCGTCAGCATCGCTTTATCACCGAGCAGACTGCGCAACTCTTTGATACCCAGATTAAAAATATTGCGTAAATGGCGCATCATCCCTCCTGTTTTTTCAGCAGCAGGATGCTTAAGCCCATCACCAGCGGGATGGCTATCAGCAACGGGATAAAAAGTTGCCACAAATCAGTCAGATCCAGCGCTTTCGAGAACGTCCCGCGGGCGATAGTCAGAAAATGACTGGTCGGGTAAACCTCGCCGATCCAACGTCCTGGACCTTCCAGCGAAGCTACCGGATCGATCATCCCGGAAAACTGTGTCGCCGGGATCAACGTGATAATCGCCGTACCGAAAATGGCGGCAATCTGGCTTTTCATAAAGGTGGAGATCAGCAGCCCCATTCCGGTGGCGATGATGATATACAGCAGCGCCGCCAGGGTGAGCGTCAGGAAACTGCCTTTATGCGGTACGCCAAACACAAACACCGACAAGGCGCAGAGCAGGAAAAAGTTCAGCATCCCCAGCGCAATGTATGGCAGCTGTTTGCCAAGCAAAAATTCACTACGGGTGGTGGGGGTCACGTAAAGGTTGATAATCGACCCTAGCTCTTTTTCCCGCACCACGCTAAGGGCGCTTAGCATTGACGGGATCATCATCAGCAGAAGCGGGATCACCGCCGGAACAATCGCCGGCAGGCTTTTTACGTCCGGGTTATAGCGATAGCGCGTCTCAATATTCATCAGCCCGCTTTGGCTGGCGGGTGTGGACTGTCGGCTCGCCACATCCTGTAGCCAGCTCTGGTGCATGGCCTGCACGTAGCCTTTTACCGTTTCGGCGCGGCTCGGCATCGCACCGTCGATCCAGACACCGAGTTCCACGGGCGTACCACGCGCGATATCGCGCCCGAAATTGGGAGGGATCTCAATTGCCACCGTGATATCGCCCGCACGCATCCGACGATCAAGCTCGTCATAACTGGTGAGCGGTGGCTGTTCGATAAAGTAACGGGAACCGGAGAGATTGAGCGTCCACGCCTGGCTACTGACGGTCTGGTCGCGGTCGAGCACCGCAAAGCGCAGGTTTTCCACATCCATACTGATCCCGTAACCCATTATCAGCATCAGGATCACCGTTCCCATCAGCGCCAGCGTCGAACGGACCGGATCGCGGCGCAGTTCCAGTGCTTCACGGCGGCTGTAGCTAAACAGACGGCGCAGGCTAAATCCCTGACGCGGCGCGTGGGTGGTGTCGTGTATCTCGGGCGGCGCTTCGGCTTCGTTGCTCTGCCCTGCCGCTTCCTGCAAATAGGCGATAAATGCCTCTTCCAGACTGGCGGCTCCGCGTTTCTCAACCAGCTCCTGCGGTTTACCGCTGGCAAGCACTTTTCCGGCGTGCATCAGTGAGATGCGGTCGCAGCGTTCCGCTTCGTTCATAAAGTGGGTGGAGATGAAAATAGTCACTTTGTCCTGACGCGAGAGATCGACCATCAACTGCCAGAACATATCCCTCGCCACCGGATCGACGCCAGAAGTAGGCTCATCGAGGATTAACATTTCCGGGCGATGAATCACCGCCACCGCCAGCGAAAGCCGCTGGCGAATGCCGAGTGGCAATGACTCTGGCAGAACATCTTCAACGTCGTTGAGCTTAAAACGCTCGCTCATTTCAGCCACTCGCGCGGGAATTTCCGCTTCCGGGATGTGAAACAAACGGGCATGTAACTCCAGGTTTTGCCGCACGGTGAGCTCGTTATAGAGCGAAAACGCCTGCGACATATAGCCCACCCGACGGCGAGTATCGATATCTTTTGGATCAACCGGTTGCCCGAACAGCCACGCCTCACCTTCGCTGGCGGGCAGCAGTCCGGTAAGCATTTTCATGGTGGTGGATTTACCGCAGCCGTTCGAACCAAGGAAACCAAAAATCTCCCCGCGTGGAATGCGGAAATTGACGTGATCAACGGCAACGAAGGAACCAAAACGCATGGTCAGATCGCGCGCTTCGATGGCAATCTCTGCGTTTTCAGGTTGATACGGTGGGATCACTACCGCCTGATGCGCCTGGCGTTGCGCTTGCGGTAACAGATTTATAAATGCTTCTTCCAGCGTGGCGCTTTGCGTTTGCTGCCGCAGCTCTTCGGCGCTGCCAGTTGCCAGCACTTCTCCGGCATTCATCGCTACCAGCCAGTCGAAGCGTTCGGCCTCTTCCATGTAGGCGGTGGCGACCAGCACGCTCATGTTGCTTTGTCGCTGGCGAATACTGTCGATCAGATCCCAGAACTGGGCGCGGGAGAGCGGGTCAACCCCCGTTGTTGGCTCATCAAGAATCAACAATTCCGGATCGTGGATTAACGCACAGCACAGCCCAAGTTTTTGCTTCATCCCGCCGGAGAGTTTACCTGCCGGACGATCGCGAAACGGTGCTAACCCGGTGCTGGTCAACAGCTCATTAATTCGCACTTCTCGCTCCGCTTTGTCGTGACCGAACAGGCGAGCGAAAAAATCGACGTTTTCATACACCGACAAGGTGTGGTAGAGGTTTTTGCCCAGCCCTTGCGGCATCCAGGCGATGCGCGGGCAAACGTCGCGGCGATGCTTCGGGTCGCGCATATCGCCGCCCAGCACCATCACGTTGCCCTGCTCAATGACACGAGCACCGGAAATCAATGACAATAAACTCGACTTACCGACGCCGTCCGGGCCAATCAGCCCGACCATGCAGCGGGCCGGAATATCGAGTGTGATATTGTTCAGCGCAACGGTTTTTCCATAATGCTGGCTCACGCCCGCCAGTTGCGCGACAGGCGGGACGGGAACCAGTTCCAGATGCGTCATTGCGGCAACCTCACCACCAGGTCGTCAGGCCACGGAAGTTCTTCATTCACCCGCACCCACGCTACGCCCGGTAAACCGGTTTTGACATATTCCAGATGCTGCTGGAGTAATTCCGGTGGGATACGCGCTTTGACACGGAACATCAGTTTCAGCCGCTCATCGCTGGTTTCGACAGTTTTTGGCGTGAACTGGGCAACACTGGCGACAAAACTGATGGTTGCAGGAATACGCAAATCTGGCGCGGCATCGAGGATCAGCCGGGCTTCACCACCCAGTTTCAGCGTGCCCGCTTGTTCGGTTGGCAGGAAGAAGGTCATATAGACGTCGCTGAGATCGACCATATTCAGCACCCGACCACCTGCCGCCAGCACTTCGCCTGGCTCAGCAACCCGATACTGCACGCGTCCGTCACGCGGGGCTTTCAGTTCGCTGTCATCGATATCTGCGGCAATGCGCCGCTCAGTGGCTTGTGCCGCTTCGACGCGCGTTTGCGCCTGAATGATATTGGTGCGTGCCGCCTCTATAGCGGCTTTAGAAGCCGAAACCTGGGCTTTTGCCGATTCCAGCGCAGCACGGGCGCTTTCGGCGGCGGCGCGGTCATCATCCAGTTGTTGCGCAGAAATAGCCCCACTATGGGCGAGCGAGCGGGAACGCGTATGACGTTTGGCTACGGAGTCCAGTTCAGCCTGGCGTTGATTAACCAGCGACTGTGCGGCACGAGTTTCACTTTGCCGCTGCTCCAGCAAAGCCTGCGCGGCAGCAACGGCACTTTGCGCCTCTTTGATTTGCGCGATGGCTTCCAGTCGCTGCTCCTGCAACACGCGAGTATCCATCTTCGCCAGCACTTCACCTTCGCGAACAAACTGGCCTTCTTTCACCAGAATGGTGTCAATACGCCCGGCAATTTTACTGGCGATATCCACTTCCGTCGCTTCAATACGACCATTACTGACGGCAAAGCCTTCCGGCACACCTGCCGGGCGCAACAACCACCACGCCACGGCGACTGCAACCGCCAGTAACCCTACAACCCACCACGCCAGATGGCGCTTAATATTATCCATAATCGACCCGCCATAATCCCTGTAAGCAATCGACGCGTGTTACAACTGCCACCGAACGACGTTCAGTGAATTATTCCATCCGGGATAAGAAGGAAACGGCAAAGGCGGCCAGGGCGCAGCAAACTGAGCGCCAACGGGGAAGGCTTAGTGAAAACGGGTAGTAATGTTGTCATCATCAGCATTCCTGGCCGTAAATGAAACACGCATACTCATAAGTGAAATCAATTAAATACTAACAGTTATATTCATGTTGTCTATTTGATTACCATCAGCTTGTGATACATCGCGATGTTCTTCTGTCCGATAGCGTTTTTAACCAAAAATCTTCTGCACAGGTTCTCAGGTACTACTGCGTAGGTTTGCATAACAGAAAATCCGATGACTATCACATAGCGTTATTATCGCCGAGGTGCAAATATTTACCGAAAGTGAAATAATTTTTTGAAAAGATGATAGATGATAAATGCTTGTGTATTAAATAAAGCAGTCTCGAACAAGGTCGTTTAAAGCAACAAAATAAAAATATACTCGTCATACTTCAAGTTGCATGTGCTGCGTCTGCGTTCGCTCACCCCAGTCACTTACTCATGTAAGCTCCTGGGGATTCACTCGCTTGTCGCCTTCCTGCAACTCGAATTATTTAGAGTATAAGATAAAGATATTAACTCAGAATTTACCTTAGGATAAATATTTATTTATCAGCATTAACTCACATCTAAAACTTAACACTCCGGGCAATAAATCCGGCTATAGTAAAGTTACTTGTTACATTTGGTGGTATCTCATTGTTATATTTAACTGACTAAAAATACTACTGATACGCTTTCTTATATTAGCAGAAAGTACACATGGAGTTTAAAATGAATATATATATCGGATGGCTATTTAAATTAATCCCTTTAATCATGGGGATAATATGTATTGCATTGGGTGATTTTGTATTAGCAGGTTCCGGGCAAAGTGAGTATTTTGTGGCGGGGCATGTACTTATTTCGCTTTCTGCAATCTGTCTGGCGTTATTCACTACTGCATTTATTATTATTTCGCAGTTAACGCATGGTGTGAATAAGCTCTACAACACACTTTTTCCTGTTATTGGTTACGCTGGGTCTATCGCAACTATGATTTGGGGATGGTTACTGCTGGCAAGTGATAATGTCATGGCCGATGAATTTGTTGCCGGGCATGTTATTTTCGGTGTTGGGATGATTGCCGCCTGCGTATCCACCGTGGCGGCGTCTTCCGGGCATTTTCTGCTAATTCCCAAAAACGCCTCGGGCAGTAAGAGTGATGGTACGCCGTTGCAGGCTTATTCTTCAACAATCGGTAATGGCTTAATTGCTGTTCCCGTTCTGCTTACTCTCTTTGGTTTCATTTGGTCAGTCGCGCTGTTACGTAGTGCAGATATCACACCACATTATGTTGCTGGTCACGTACTGCTAGGGTTAACGGCAATTTGCGCTTGTCTTATTGGCCTGGTCGCCACTATTGTTCATCAAACGCGGAACACATTCTCAGAGAAAGAACATTGGCTCTGGTGTTATTGGGTTATTTTACTTGGCTCACTGACAGTTATTCAGGGGATCTACGTTTTAGTCAGTTCTGATGAAAGTGCCAGACTGGCACCCGGCATTATTCTCATCTGTCTGGGGATGATCTGCTACAGTATTTTCTCCAAAGTGTGGTTGTTGGCGCTGGTATGGCGACGCACCTGTTCGTTAGCCAACAGAATACCCATGATTCCGGTATTTACCTGTCTGTTTTGCCTGTTCCTCGCAGCGTTCCTTGCTGAAATTTCGCAAACCGATATGGCTTATTTTATTCCTTCGCGAGTTTTGGTTGGCTTAGGTGCAGTGTGTTTTACACTGTTTTCCATCGTTTCTATATTAGAAGCGGGGTCTGCGAAAAAATAATAGAAAAGGCTTCAGATAAGGCGTCGAGCGTCTTATCTGGACTTTGTTCAGGTAATCCCCCCTGGTTACACCGCGAAAACGAGGGGGCATTTTGCCTCTTATTCTGAGGCCAAATCCTGTGCACAAGCCCACGCACTGGACCACGCCCACTGGAAGTTATAGCCCCCTAGCCAGCCGGTAACATCCATCACTTCGCCGATAAAGTACAAGCCCGGCACTTTACGCGCTTCCATCGTCCGTGACGAGAGTTCATTGGTGTCCACGCCGCCGAGCGTCACTTCGGCGGTGCGATAGCCTTCAGTGCCGTTAGGTTGTACACGCCAGTCAGTCAATGTGGCAATGAGCGCCTGTTGGTCACGCACGTTGAGCTGTTTTAACGAGACGTCCGGGATTTGCCCGAGTTGTTGTAACCGTTCAACCAACCGTTTCGGCAAATGAACCGCCAGCGTGTTCTTCAGGCTCTGATTCGGATGCGCGTTACGCTGTTCATTAAGAAAGGCGTCCAGATCGACATCCGGTAGCAGATTGATGCTGACAAATTCACCCGGTTGCCAGTAGCTGGATATCTGCAATACCGCAGGGCCAGACAAGCCGCGGTGGGTGAAGAGTAAGTTCTCACGGAACACCGTGCCGTTTTCAGCGGTTATCACAGAAGGCACCGCCACGCCCGCCAGCACCTGTAACTCCTCCAGCAACGGTTTATGCAGGGTGAATGGCACCAGGCCTGCGCGCGTCGGCAACACGTTCAGCCCGAATTGTTCGGCAATCTTATAACCAAACGGCGACGCACCCAGCCCCGGCATCGAGAGGCCTCCGGTCGCAATGACCAGTTTATCGCAGCCTACGGTCATGCCGTTCAGTTCAAGCGTGAATCCCGCGTCATCCTTCGTCACGCTCAACACTTCGCTACGTAATCTGAAGGTCACATTGCCCTTCTCGCACTCATCCACCAGCATGTCGACAATCTGCTGAGCGGAGTCATCACAGAAGAGTTGCCCTAACGTTTTCTCGTGCCAGGCGATGCCGTGTTTATTGACCAGATCAATGAAATCCCACTGGGTAAAACGCGCGAGTGCAGACTTACAAAAATGCGGATTCTGGCTCAGATAGGCACCTGGTTCGACATAAAGGTTGGTGAAGTTACAGCGCCCACCACCAGACATGAGGATTTTGCGCCCCGGTTTTTTGCCATTATCGATCAGCAAAACTCTGCGCCCTGCCTGACCTGCCAGCGCAGAACAGAACATACCCGCCGCGCCAGCGCCTATAATAATGGCATCAAACTTTTCCACGTTGCGTTCCTCTTAGAAAAAACGGGCGTGAATTGTAAAGATTCCTCAGTGGTCGCACCAGCATCAATATTACTTAGGGGAAGTATTTGTCTGAATTATATAAGATAATTATTTTTTGAGCGAAATTCATACAGGAGGCAAATCAAAAAAATCTATATTTCACTTTGCCCGCGCCGCGAAAGTCACTGATAATGCGCCGCGTTCATGTCCTCAAAATGGCGTAACGTCCTATGCTACATTTGTTTGCTGGCCTGGATTTGCATACCGGGCTGTTATTATTGCTTGCACTGGCTTTTGTGCTGTTCTACGAAGCCATCAATGGTTTCCATGACACAGCCAACGCCGTGGCAACTGTCATCTATACCCGCGCGATGCGTTCTCAGCTCGCTGTGGTTATGGCGGCAGTGTTCAACTTCCTGGGTGTTTTGCTGGGTGGTCTTAGTGTTGCCTATGCCATTGTGCATATGCTGCCGACAGATCTGCTGCTTAATATGGGATCGTCCCATGGTCTTGCCATGGTGTTCTCTATGTTGCTGGCAGCAATTATCTGGAACCTTGGTACCTGGTACTTTGGTTTACCTGCATCCAGCTCCCATACGCTGATTGGCGCGATCATCGGTATTGGTTTAACCAATGCGTTGATGACCGGTACGTCAGTGGTGGATGCACTCAATATCCCGAAAGTATTAAGTATTTTCGCATCTCTGATCGTTTCCCCTATTGTCGGCCTGGTGTTTGCTGGCGGTCTGATTTTCTTGCTGCGTCGCTACTGGAGCGGCACCAAGAAACGCGCCCGTATCCACCTGACCCCAGCGGAACGTGAAAAGAAAGACGGCAAGAAAAAGCCGCCGTTCTGGACGCGTATCGCGCTGATCCTTTCCGCTATCGGCGTGGCGTTCTCTCACGGCGCGAACGATGGTCAGAAAGGCATTGGTCTGGTTATGTTGGTTCTGATTGGCGTCGCACCAGCGGGCTTCGTGGTGAATATGAATGCCACTGGCTACGAAATCACCCGTACCCGTGATGCCATCAACAATGTGGAAGCTTACTTTGAGCAGCATCCTGCGCTGCTTAAACAGGCTACCGGTGCCGATCAGTTAGTACCGACACCAGAAGCAGGCGCAACACAACCTGCGGAGTTCCATTGCCATCCGTCGAATACCATTAACGCGCTCAACCGCCTGAAAGGCATGCTGACCGCCGATGTGGAAAGCTACGACAAGCTGTCGCTTGACCAACGTAGCCAGATGCGCCGCATTATGCTGTGCGTTTCTGACACTATCGACAAAGTGGTGAAAATGCCTGGCGTCACTGCGGATGATCAGCGTCTGTTGAAGAAACTGAAGTCCGATATGCTGAGCACCATCGAGTATGCTCCGGTGTGGATCATCATGGCGGTCGCGCTGGCGTTAGGTATCGGTACGATGATTGGCTGGCGTCGTGTGGCGACCACTATCGGTGAGAAAATCGGTAAGAAAGGCATGACCTACGCTCAGGGGATGTCTGCTCAGATGACGGCAGCGGTGTCTATCGGTCTGGCGAGTTATACCGGGATGCCGGTTTCCACCACTCACGTACTCTCCTCTTCCGTAGCGGGGACAATGGTGGTTGACGGCGGCGGCTTACAGCGTAAAACCGTAACCAGCATTCTGATGGCCTGGGTGTTTACCCTCCCGGCTGCAGTTCTGCTCTCCGGTGCGCTGTACTGGATCTCCTTGCAGTTCCTGTAATCGCACGCATAAAAACGAGCGGGTCAGTTTACTGGCCCGCTTCAGATTGTTGACATAGTGCGCTTTGTTCATGCCGGATGCGGCGTGAACGCCTTATCCGGCCTACAAAAACATGCAAATTCAATAGATTGCAGAGATTATGTAGGCCTGATAAGCGTAGCGCATCAGGCAATTTTGCGTTTGTAATCAGTCTCGGGCGGGTCAGTTTACTGGCCCGCTTTTTTTATGCGTTATTACCGTGGCGCTTAATGCCAAATCATCAACGCAATCAGGCTTACCACCACCAGGCCACACAATGCGCTGGTCAGAATAAACTGACGACGCACGCGCTCGCAGCGACGGATAAACTCATCATCGTGATGATCGCGATAACGTTGGGCATAGATATACCAAACGAGACGCACCTGTTTGTTGGGTTGGCCATGTGAGGTAAAAAAGCCCCCTCCATCAACATATTGATAGAGCAATGGATCGCAATTACGCAGTACCACTAACAACGCGCGTAGTGATGAGAAATAGCGCGCCATGTTAACAATGCAAACGACACATAAAGCCCAAAATAATGCGACGGTGCTTATCATACCCCCTCCCCGGCGACCTGCCCGCGGAGTTCCCCTCCGGGGCTACCGCTCCCGATACGCTGCCAATCAGTTAACACCAGGTCCTGGAGAAACCGCTTTTGTGATGGCAAACATCCGAGCGGCTCTATAGATAGTGTAGGAGATCAGGTTGTTTTTTTTCCATAAGGTTAACCACTATCAATACATTCATGTAGAAAATTTGATTATCTGATTGGTAAGCAAGGCGGATTGACGGATCATCCAGGTCGCTATAAGGTAAGGATGGTCTTTTCACTGAATCTTTACGGCTGGGTTAGCCCCGCGCACGTAGTTCGCAGGACGCGGGTGACGTAACGGCACAAGAAACGCAAGCTGGCCAGTCATCGACAACTTTATGGAAGGAGTAACACTATGGCTTATAAACACATTCTCATCGCGGTCGATCTCTCCCCGGAAAGCAAAGTTCTGGTAGAGAAAGCAGTCTCTATGGCTCGCCCCTACAATGCGAAAGTTTCTCTGATCCACGTAGATGTAAACTACTCTGACCTATACACCGGACTTATTGATGTAAATCTGGGTGACATGCAGAAACGCATTTCCGAAGAGACTCATCATGCATTGACCGAACTCTCCACCAACGCAGGATACCCCATCACTGAAACCCTTAGCGGCAGCGGCGATTTGGGTCAGGTTCTGGTTGATGCGATCAAGAAATACGACATGGACCTGGTTGTTTGTGGTCACCACCAGGACTTCTGGAGCAAACTGATGTCTTCCGCGCGTCAGCTGATCAACACCGTTCACGTTGATATGCTGATTGTTCCGCTGCGCGACGAAGAAGAATAATATCTCCCCTACTTGCTCCTGGACGCCCGCTTATGCGGGCGTTCTGCTTTTTGTGTTGTACCCGAATGCGACGTGCGGGTACAAACACGGGAGTGCTCAATCAAGCCGGTGTTCATCCGCAGTCAGAAAGTTCCACTACGCATCGAATAATTCAAATTTACATCACGACAAAATAGCATTTAGCGCCATCATATCTCAAACAACCAGCATGATTAGCTGGTTGTTTTTTGTTGTGATAGTGCATTAATGCATTCATTACATCAATATTAAGAATTTTAGACATGTGTAAACTCTTTCGCGCGCAATCACTTACGCGTTCATACTTTTCATGATGGTATTGAAAGGCTAAAAATTATGAATACAACAACACCCACTGGGATGCTGCAACAACCTCGCCCATTCTTCATGATCTTTTTTGTCGAACTATGGGAGCGATTCGGTTACTACGGCGTGCAAGGCGTCCTGGCCGTTTTCTTCGTTAAACAGCTCGGTTTCTCACAAGAGCAGGCTTTTGTCACCTTTGGTGCCTTCGCTGCGCTGGTCTATGGCCTTATCTCGATCGGTGGTTATGTTGGCGACCATCTGTTAGGAACTAAACGCACCATTGTCCTTGGGGCAATTGTTCTGGCGATGGGCTACTTCATGACCGGGATGTCGCTACTCAAGCCAGACCTGATATTCATCGCGCTGGGAACAATCGCCGTCGGCAACGGCCTGTTTAAAGCCAACCCGGCAAGCCTGCTTTCGAAGTGCTATCCACCGAAAGATCCTCGTCTCGATGGCGCTTTCACCCTGTTCTATATGTCGATCAATATCGGCTCGTTGATTGCGCTGTCGCTAGCACCGGTTATCGCTGACAGATTTGGCTATTCCGTCACCTATAACTTATGCGGAGCAGGATTGATTGTCGCGCTACTGGTTTACATCGCCTGTCGCGGAATGGTGAAAGATATTGGTTCTGAACCAGATTTCCGACCGATGAACTTCAGCAAATTGTTGTACGTGCTGCTTGGCAGCGTGGTGATGATTTTCGTTTGCGCATGGCTGATGCACAACGTGGAAGTCGCCAATCTGGTACTGATTGTTCTCTCTATCGTCGTGACCATTATCTTCTTCCGTCAGGCATTCAAGCTGGATAAAACCGGGCGCAATAAGATGTTTGTCGCCTTTGTGCTGATGCTTGAAGCGGTAGTGTTTTACATCCTCTACGCCCAGATGCCAACGTCGCTGAACTTCTTTGCTATCAACAACGTGCATCATGAAATTCTCGGTTTTTCCATCAACCCGGTGAGCTTCCAGGCGCTTAACCCGTTCTGGGTGGTGCTCGCCAGCCCAGTTTTGGCAGGCATTTACACGCATCTGGGTAACAAAGGCAAAGACCTCTCCATGCCGATGAAATTTACCCTCGGTATGTTTATGTGCTCGCTGGGCTTTTTGACAGCCGCCGCAGCGGGAATGTGGTTTGCGGATGCCCAGGGGCTGACATCGCCATGGTTTATCGTGCTGGTTTACTTATTCCAGAGCTTAGGTGAACTGCTTATTAGCGCCCTGGGCCTCGCAATGATTGCCGCTCTGGTGCCACAACATTTGATGGGCTTTATTCTCGGGATGTGGTTCCTTACGCAGGCTGCCGCGTTCTTGCTGGGCGGCTATGTGGCAACATTTACCGCAGTACCAGACAACATTACCGACCCGCTTGAAACGCTGCCTGTCTATACCAACGTGTTTGGTAAGATTGGTCTGGTCACGCTGGGCGTTGCTGTAGTGATGCTGTTGATGGTGCCGTGGCTGAAACGAATGATTGAGACGCCGGAAAGCCATTGATTATTCTTGCAGAAAACAGGGTAGCGATAACGCTACCCTGTTTTACTTTTACGCCGGCGTACCTGCATAAATATCAAAGCGATGCCCTTTGGTGACTACCGCGTTTGGCGTGGCGACATTCGCCAGCGGCGGCGCGTAGTCCGGGCGCTTTACCACCACGCGTTTGGTCGCCAGCAGCCGCGCAGGTTCCAGCAACCCATCGGCATCAAGATCCGGCCCCACCAGCGACTGAAAGACACGCATCTCTTTTTTCACCAGCGCGCTTTTCTGCTTATGCGGGAACATCGGGTCGAGATAGACCACCTGCGGGCGCGGGGTAATATCAGTCAGCGCCGTCAGGCTGGAGGCGTGAATTAATTGCAAACGCTCCTGCAGCCAGCCGCCGATCTCCGCATCCGCATAACCACGCGCCAGGCCATCGTCGAGCAATGCAGCAACCACTGGATTACGCTCCAGCATCCGCACGCGGCAGCCGACCGAAGCCAGCACAAAGGCATCGCGACCAAGTCCTGCGGTAGCATCGACGACATCCGGCAAATAATCGCCTTTAATGCCCACCGCTTTCGCCACCGCCTCACCGCGACCACCGCCGAATTTGCGACGGTGCGCCATCGCCCCGCTGACAAAATCAACGTAAATGCCGCCAAGCTTTGGCTCATCGCGCTTGCGCAGTTCCAGATGCTCCGGCGTTAACACCAGCGCCATCAGGTTGTCTTCATCATGCTCCAGCCCCCAGCGGGTCGCCAGAACAGATAAGGCACCGTCTCCGGTGCCTGTTTCATCAATTAAGCAGATTTTCACTGAATGATCAGCCCTTAATGCCGTAATGCTCCAGCATCGCATCCAGTTGCGGTTCACGACCACGGAAACGTTTGAACAGATCCATCGGCTCTTCTGAACCACCACGGCTCAGAATATTGTCGAGGAACGACTGCCCGGTTTCACGGTTGAAAATGCCCTCTTCCTCAAAACGCGAGAAGGCATCTGCTGCCAGCACGTCGGCCCACAGGTAGCTGTAGTAACCTGCGGCATAACCACCGGCGAAAATATGGCTGAAAGCGTGCGGGAAACGGCCCCAGGATGGAGACGGTACTACGGCAACCAGTTTCTTGATTTCTGCCAGAGTTTCGAGGATTTTCGCTCCCTGATCCGGGCGGAACTCGGCATGGAGGCGGAAATCGAACAGGCCGAACTCCAGCTGACGCAGAATAAACAGCGCCGCCTGGTAGTTCTTCGCCGCCAGCATTTTATCCAGCAACTCTTTCGGCAGCGGTTCGCCAGTTTCATAGTGACCGGAGATAAACGCCAGCGCCTCAGGCTCCCAGCACCAGTTTTCCATAAACTGGCTCGGCAGTTCGACCGCATCCCACGGTACCCCGCTGATACCAGACACTCCGGCAGTTTCGATGCGGGTCAGCATATGATGCAGGCCGTGACCGAACTCGTGGAACAGGGTGATCACTTCGTCATGGGTAAACAGCGCCGGTTTACCATTTACCGGGCGGTTGAAGTTACAGGTCAGATACGCGACCGGTTTTTGCAGCGAACCGTCGGCTTTGCGCATCTGGCCTACGCAGTCATCCATCCACGCCCCGCCGCGCTTGTTTTCACGGGCATACAGGTCGAGGTAGAAGCTACCGCGCAGTTCGTTGTTCTCGTCATACAGTTCGAAGAAACGTACATCCGGATGCCAGACATCAACATCTTTACGCTCTTTAGCGGTGATGCCGTAAATACGTTTCACCACTTCAAACAGGCCGTTAACCGCTTTGTTTTCCGGGAAGTACGGACGCAGCTGTTCGTCACTGATGCTGTAAAGATGCTGTTTTTGTTTTTCGCTGTAGTATGCGATATCCCACGGTTGCAACTCATCGACGCCAAATTCGGCTTTGGCGAAGGCGCGCAGTTGCGCCAGCTCTTTTTCACCTTGCGGACGCGCGCGTTTTGCCAGATCGGTTAAGAAATCCAGCACCTGCTGCGGGTTTTCTGCCATTTTAGTGGCAAGGGATTTAAAGGCGTAGTTTTCAAAGCCCAGCAGTTGCGCCAGTTCGTGACGCAGCGCGAGGATCTCTTCCATCACCTTGCTGTTGTCCCACTTACCGGCGTTCGGGCCTTGATCGGAGGCGCGAGTACTGTAAGCGCGATACATCTCTTCGCGCAGAGCCTGGTTGTCGCAGTAGGTCATTACCGGCAAGTAGCTTGGGATATCCAGCGTCAGCAAATAACCTTCCAGCTCTTTCGCTTCGGCCTGGGCTTTTGCCGCAGCCAGAGCGCTTTCTGGCATCCCCGCCAGTTCCGCTTCGTCGGTGACGAGTTTGGTCCAGCCCATCGTCGCATCGAGGACGTTGTTGCTGTATTGGTTGCCCAGCTCAGAAAGACGGGTGGCAATTTCGCCGTAACGCTGCTGTTTCTCTTTCGGCAGACCGATACCAGAGAGTTCGAAGTCGCGCAGTGCGTTATCAACCGCTTTTTTCTGAGCCGTATTCAGCGTGGCGTAATGATCGCCATCGCGCAGGTCGCGATACGCTTTATACAGCCCTTCATGTTGCCCTACCCAGGTGCTGTATTCCGACAGCAGCGGCAGGGTTTGCTCGTAGGCTTCACGCAGTTCCGGGCTATTTTTCACCGAGTTCAGGTGGCTGACCGGGGAGAAGATACGCCCCAACACATCGTCCACTTCCGCCAGCGGCTGGCAGAGATTTTCCCAGGTGTACGGTGCCCCTTGCGCTACTACGCGCTCCACGTTTTCGCGGCAGTCATTCAGCGCCTTAGTCACGGCTGGAACGACATGTTCCGGGAGAATTTTAGAAAACGGAGGCAATTCAAAGGGAGTCAGTAACGGATTCGTCATTAGCGCAGTCCTGGTTAAAGAGGTTAAGGAAGCGCTCAACAGGCGCTTTACATAATGTGTGTAGCATGGGGTTAAGTGTAGTGAATTTCAATGAGAAACGTTACGCTTTCGCGGCGGCGGCCTCTTTTCGGTATACTGTCCTGATAGGCTTTTGTGCGCCCCGAATACGGGCCGATTTTTACTTACCGGAACACCTTTACCCATGCTCAGTTATCGCCACAGCTTTCACGCTGGCAACCACGCCGACGTCCTTAAACATACCGTTCAGAGCCTGATCATCGAGTCGCTGAAAGAGAAAGATAAACCGTTTCTCTATCTCGACACCCACGCAGGGGCCGGGCGTTATCAGTTAGGTAGCGAACATGCCGAGCGTACCGGCGAATATCTCGAAGGTATCGCCCGTATCTGGCAGCAGGACGATTTGCCCGCAGAACTGGAGGCGTACATCAATGTGGTAAAACACTTCAACCGTAGCGGTCAGTTGCGTTACTACCCCGGTTCGCCGTTGATTGCTCGTCAGTTACTGCGCGAACAAGACAGCCTGCAACTGACCGAGCTGCACCCGAGCGATTACCCGTTGCTGCGTTCTGAATTTCAGAAAGACAGCCGTGCGCGCGTCGAAAAAGCCGACGGTTTCCAGCAGCTTAAGGCCAAGCTGCCGCCGGTTTCCCGCCGTGGTTTAATCCTTATCGACCCGCCGTATGAAATGAAAACCGACTATCAGGCGGTGGTCAGCGGGATAGCAGAAGGTTACAAACGTTTCGCCACTGGCACTTACGCATTGTGGTATCCAGTGGTGCTGCGCCAGCAAATTAAGCGCATGATCCACGACCTGGAAGCGACCGGCATTCGCAAAATTCTGCAAATTGAACTGGCGGTGCTGCCAGACAGCGATCGCCGTGGCATGACCGCCTCCGGCATGATTGTGATTAACCCACCGTGGAAGCTGGAACAGCAGATGAATAACGTGCTGCCGTGGCTGCACAGCAAACTGGTTCCGGCTGGCACCGGGCACGCCACCGTAAGCTGGATCGTGCCGGAGTAATTGCAGCCATTGCTGGCACCTATTACGTCTCGCGCTACAATCGCGGTAATCAACGATAAGGACACTCTGTCATGACTAAACACTATGATTACATCGCCATCGGCGGCGGCAGCGGCGGTATCGCCTCCATCAACCGCGCGGCTATGTACGGCCAGAAATGCGCACTGATTGAAGCCAAAGAGCTGGGCGGCACCTGCGTGAACGTCGGCTGCGTACCGAAAAAAGTGATGTGGCACGCGGCGCAAATCCGTGAAGCGATCCATATGTACGGCCCGGATTATGGTTTCGATACCACTATCAATAAATTCAACTGGGAAACGTTGATCGCCAGCCGTACCGCTTATATCGACCGTATTCATACTTCCTATGAAAACGTGCTCGGTAAAAATAACGTTGATGTAATCAAAGGCTTTGCCCGCTTCGTTGATGCCAAAACGCTAGAGGTAAACGGCGAAACCATCACGGCCGATCATATTCTGATCGCCACCGGCGGTCGTCCGAGCCACCCGGATATTCCAGGCGTGGAATATGGTATTGATTCCGATGGTTTCTTCGCCCTTCCTGCTTTGCCAGAGCGTGTAGCGGTTGTTGGCGCAGGTTACATCGCTGTTGAGCTGGCGGGCGTGATTAACGGCTTGGGCGCGAAAACGCATCTGTTTGTGCGTAAACATGCGCCGCTGCGCAGTTTCGACCCGATGATCTCTGAAACGCTGGTTGAAGTGATGAACGCCGAAGGCCCGCAGCTGCACACCAACGCCATCCCGAAAGCGGTGGTGAAAAATGCCGATGGCAGCCTGACGCTGGAGCTGGAAGATGGTCGCAGTGAAACGGTGGATTGCCTGATTTGGGCGATTGGTCGCGAGCCTGCCAATGACAACATCAACCTGGAAGCCGCTGGCGTAAAAACCAACGAAAAAGGCTATATCGTCGTCGATAAATATCAAAACACCAACGTTGAAGGTATTTACGCGGTGGGCGATAACACGGGTGCAGTGGAACTGACACCGGTGGCAGTTGCAGCGGGTCGCCGTCTCTCTGAACGCCTGTTTAATAACAAGCCGGATGAGCATCTGGATTACAGCAACATTCCGACCGTGGTCTTCAGCCATCCGCCGATTGGTACTGTTGGTTTAACGGAACCGCAGGCGCGCGAGCAGTACGGCGACGATCAGGTGAAAGTGTATAAATCCTCTTTCACCGCGATGTATACCGCCGTCACCACTCACCGCCAGCCGTGCCGCATGAAACTGGTATGCGTTGGACCGGAAGAGAAGATTGTCGGTATTCACGGCATTGGCTTTGGTATGGACGAAATGTTGCAGGGCTTCGCGGTGGCGCTGAAGATGGGCGCAACCAAAAAAGACTTCGACAACACGGTTGCCATTCACCCGACAGCGGCAGAAGAGTTCGTGACAATGCGTTAAATGTTAAAGGGCTAAGAGTAGTGTGCTCTTAGCCCTTAATTACGTTTCCGCTATCAGTTCAGAAGCTGAAGCAGGAAGCGGATCAGTTCCAGCAGCGCAATTAACGCCCCAAGAACGATGATTGCTTTATCAATCACCCGTTTTCTCCATGCGATGGAGTGAGAATGCATCCGCTTACTCATCCATTGCCTGTCACGGCGCATGTCTCATTGTTAGATGACGACTATCTCACTCCGGCCAGAGCATCAGTGAACGGCACCACCCGTACTTCTGACCAGGACTTTGAAAGCGTTTATGCGCATTGCCAGAGTGAAAATGTCTCAGAGCCAACTGGATAATCATACAGTATATTCAGGTTATAAAACCAGCATGTCCTTGCAATAGTTTCAGTATGGTATTAGCATTGATGCGTTAGATGATGGCTATCTCACTCCAGCCAGAGCCACCAACTCTGGGCTGGAAAGTAAAAAACCGACGCAAAGTCGGTTTTTTTACATCCGGATTCGGACAAGGCTTAATATGACGATGACCCAGTGAAAGTATATAAATCGTCACTGCGATATATACCGAAGTGCCCCCTTCGCCAGCTGAAGAAATCGCTAACGCTTGTAATGTTAGCCACTGGCTAATAGTATTGAACCGTTAGATGTGGGCATTCTCACTCCAGCCAGAGCCACCAGCTCAGGCTGAAGAGTAAAAAACCGACGCAAAGTCGGTTTTTTTACGTCCTGATTCAGACCGCCTTTCAAATGAATAGCCAACTCAAAATTCACACCTATTACCATCTTCTGCACTTACACATTCATTAATTCATATATGTTTTTGACTTATCCGCTTTGAAGAGAGACACTGCCTGTAACAATCAGGAGCGCAATATGTCATTTCTGTTACCCATCCAACTCTTCAAAATTCTTGCCGATGAAACCCGTCTGGGCATCGTTTTACTGCTCAGCGAACTGGGAGAGTTATGCGTCTGCGATCTCTGCACTGCCCTCGACCAGTCGCAGCCCAAGATATCCCGCCATCTGGCATTGCTGCGTGAAAGCGGGCTATTGCTGGACCGCAAGCAAGGTAAGTGGGTTCATTACCGCTTATCACCGCATATTCCAGCATGGGCCGCGAAAATTATTGAGCAGGCCTGGCGATGTGAACAGGAAAAGATTCAGGCGATTGTCCGCAACCTGGCTCGGCAAAACTGTTCCGCAGACAGTAAGAACATTTGCGGTTAAAAAATTTAGCTAAACACATATGGATTTGCACATGTGTTTTATCCGGGAGGCATTATGTTACTGGCAGGCGCTATCTTTGTCCTGACCATCGTATTGGTTATCTGGCAGCCGAAAGGTTTAGGCATCGGCTGGAGTGCAACCCTCGGCGCAGTACTGGCGTTAGTTACGGGCGTGGTCCATCCGGGTGATATTCCGGTGGTGTGGAATATCGTCTGGAACGCGACGGCTGCGTTTATTGCCGTCATTATCATCAGCCTGCTGCTGGATGAGTCCGGCTTTTTTGAATGGGCAGCGCTGCACGTTTCACGCTGGGGCAATGGACGCGGTCGCTTGCTGTTTACCTGGATTGTCCTGCTCGGTGCCGCCGTTGCGGCCCTGTTTGCCAATGATGGCGCGGCGCTTATTTTAACGCCGATTGTCATCGCCATGCTGCTGGCTTTAGGGTTCAGTAAAGGCACGACGCTGGCGTTCGTGATGGCAGCGGGATTCATTGCCGATACCGCCAGCCTGCCGCTTATTGTCTCCAACCTGGTGAATATCGTTTCGGCAGATTTCTTTGGTCTTGGCTTTCGCGAATACGCTTCGGTGATGGTGCCGGTGGATATCGCCGCAATTGTTGCCACGCTGGTAATGCTGCATCTCTATTTCCGCAAAGATATTCCACAGAACTACGATATGGCGCTGCTGAAATCTCCCACCGAAGCGATTAAAGATCCTGCTACGTTCAAAACTGGCTGGGTTGTTTTACTGCTTCTGCTGGTGGGATTTTTCGTCCTGGAACCACTCGGCATTCCGGTGAGCGCCATTGCAGCTGTGGGTGCGCTGATTTTGTTTGCGGTCGCTAAACGCGGTCACGCGATTAATACGGGCAAGGTGCTGCGCGGTGCACCCTGGCAGATTGTCATCTTCTCGCTCGGCATGTATCTGGTGGTTTATGGCCTGCGCAATGCCGGGTTAACAGAATATCTTTCTGGCGTACTCAACGTGCTGGCGGATAACGGCCTGTGGGCCGCGACGCTCGGCACCGGATTCCTCACCGCCTTGCTCTCTTCTATTATGAACAATATGCCGACGGTACTGGTTGGCGCGTTGTCCATTGAGGGCAGCACGGCATCTGGCGTTATCAAAGAAGCGATGGTTTATGCCAACGTGATTGGCTGCGATTTGGGGCCGAAAATTACCCCGATTGGTAGCCTGGCAACGCTGCTCTGGCTGCACGTACTTTCGCAGAAGAATATGACAATCAGCTGGGGATATTACTTCCGTACAGGGATTATCATGACCCTGCCTGTACTGTTTGTGACGTTGACCGCGCTGGCGCTACGCCTCTCTTTCACATCGTAATGAGATACTGATATGAGCAACATTACTATTTATCACAACCCGGCCTGCGGCACGTCGCGTAATACGCTTGAGATGCTCCGCAACAGCGGTACCGAACCGACCATTATCTATTATCTGGAAACTCCGCCGACGCGTAATGAACTGGTCAAACTCATTGCCGATATGGGGATTTCCGTACGCGCGCTGCTGCGTAAAAACGTTGAACCGTATGAGGAATTGGGCCTTGCAGAAGATAAATTTACTGACGATCGGTTAATTGATTTTATGCTGCAATATCCCATCCTGATTAACCGCCCGATTGTAGTGACGCCGCTGGGAACTCGCCTGTGTCGCCCTTCAGAAGTCGTGCTGGAAATTCTGCCAGATGCGCAACAAGGCGCGTTCACCAAGGAAGATGGCGAGAAAGTGATTGATGATGCGGGTAAGCGATTAAAATAAACAAAGGGGGCGGCTGCGCCCTCTCATTATTGACAAAAAATACATAATTTCGATCGTGCAATTTCAGTAAATTATTGATATCCACGCAGGACGGATAAACAATGTTTTTTAATGAACAGATAAAATGAGTCATATAATAAGCGTTTTAAAATTGAAGATCCCCAAAATTAAAATTACGAATGGCTTGCATATCTAACATTTATAAACCATTATCATCACATCAATAACAATTTTTACGCCATGTGCCATTAGAAATAAGAGTCTCCTTATAATATCTCATATTATAAGGAGACGCATAATAACATCACACATCAATGCTTTCCGGAACTCATCTGCAAGGATATAAATATCAGACAGGTTTACGTTACTATCAGGCATATCACCTGAAAATCAGATGAAAACTATAAAGAAATATCTATTATGGTTTTAACATTTGTTGATAAGGATAGTAACATGAACAAGACAAAAGGTGCACTCATCTTCAGCCTTTCATTTTTTCTTGCCGCATGTAGTTCGATTCCGCAAAATATCAAAGGCAATAACCAACCTGATATTCAAAAAAGTTTTGTTGCTGTTCATAACCAACCGAATTTGTATGTTGGCCAACAGGCACGCTTCGGCGGGAAGGTTATCAACGTTATCAACGGTAAAACAGATACGTTGCTAGAAATCGCCGTATTGCCGTTGGATAGCTATGCGAAACCTGACATTGAGGCCAACTATCAAGGGCGACTGCTCGCCAGACAAAGCGGCTTCCTTGACCCAGTGAACTACCGTAACCACTTTGTCACCGTTCTCGGCACTATTCAGGGCGAACAACCTGGATTTATCAATAAAGTCCCATATAACTTCGTTGACGTAAATGTGCAGGGGATTCAGGTATGGCATTTGAGAGAAGTGGTCAATACCACCTACAACTTGTGGGATTACGGCTACGGCGCATTCTGGCCTGAACCCGGCTGGGGCACACCGTACTACACCAATGCAGTTAGCCAGGTAACGCCAGAACTGGTGAAATAATTTGGTTTAAAGATGCAGATATTTTTCAAATATCTGCATCTTCAATAAAATCATTTCTATATAACTATAATTACAAGCCCTGACCTTTTTATTACCTTTGGCGACCTGATTATAAAGTTAATGTTCGCAACGGGAGTCGGTTATGTTTCTTATAATTACCAAAGACACCATGTTTTTCACCGCGATGAAAAATATTATAAGTAAAGGTAATGTCGTTCATATACAGAACGAAAAAGAGATTGACTTAACGTTGCATCAGAATGCCTTAGTAATTATTGATACATTAATGAATAATGTATTCCACTCATCAATGCTCAACAAAATTGAACGCCTGCGGCCTGTTCATGTCATTGTTTTCTCGCCGTTTAATATTAAACGCTGTCTGGGGAAAGTTCCGGTAACCTTTGTCCAGAGAAATATTACGATTATTGACTTCGTCGCGCTGCTCAATGGCAGTTATTGCTCTGTACCAGAAGCGGACGTGTCACTCTCGCGCAAACAGCATCAGGTTCTGAGCTGCATTGCGAATCAAATGACGACAGAAGATATTCTGGGGAAACTCAAAATATCGCTGAAAACATTCTACTGCCATAAACACAATATTATGATGATCCTCAATCTTAAACGGATCAACGAACTGGTACGTCATCAACATATTGATTATCTGGTCTGAAATCTCCAGCTGATATTTATAAAGAGGTCCGGCGACAGCCAGACCTCCGGACAATGACTCGTTATGCAGCAACGCCTTCCTGCGTCAGCGCCGCAATCTGTTTACGCCATTGCGCCTGCTCCTGTTCCCCTTCAGTACGCTGACCATAAAGTTGCGCAATCTGTGTACCATCATGAGCAAACAGTTCCAGGCTGGTTACGTAGCCATCGCTGGTCGGTTTACGGGTAACCCAGGCTTCAGCAATGCTCTCTTCTAATAGATGAAGAGTAAACGTCGGGTTGAAAATATTCAGCCAACCTTTCATTGGCACCACTTTTTCTACCACACCCGTGAAAATCTGTACGCAGCCACGGTTGCCAACAAACACCATGATTTCATTGCCATCCTGCTGTGCAGATTCCAGAATCTGCGCCAGCGCACTACCAGATACTTTGCAGGCCAAATCGTCTGCCACCAGATTGAACGCCTGCTGACGAGTCAGGTTGTGGCGCTTGAGCAACGTAAAAAACTGATGGACATCCGTCATCGCACGCCACTCTTGTTCTACAACACTGGCATCGACATCGGTTTGTGCGGCAGGCGCATCAATCGTTGTTAACTCAAGCGGCGTATTTTCCTCGACGATAAAGCGTGCCAGAAGCTCATTCCATGCCGCCATATCGGTATTGTCGGTAGCATAAACTTTCAGTAACGCATCGCCCTGATGATCAAAAAACTGAATACTCTGACGTTCACCGCGAGCCGTGTTTTCTTTTATATGGAAAACACTGGCCCACTGATTAAGAAACAGTCGCAAATCCAGCGCGCGCGGGTTGAGTATTAATCCGGCATGACCGTTCAAATGCTGGTTTGTGAACGAGCCAACTTGCTCATGGACTGCATATTCATTACGACAAATACATTTGGTTGCACCAACGCTTTCCAGCGCCGCCAGAATTTCACGAATATCGCCGCGCATCCGCCACGCGTCGTGCGTGACGCGCGCAAATGCCAGTTCTGCTTCGCTGATATTCATTAAACCTGCGATGTCACGCGCGTACTTTCCGGGATTTTGTTCTTTTAACTCAAGCCAGCGTGTGTAGTGGTTCATTGTCTCTCTTCCTTCCAGATAAATGCCCCGAAATATCGGGGCTGATGATTACCATTGATAACTCACGAAAATTTTGCCGTTACGCCCATCCTGTGGAATGCCCTGCGGCGACCAGTACTCTTTATCGAAGGCGTTGCCCAACACTAAAGTAGTGGTCATGCCTTTGAGCGCCTGCTGCCCTTGATAACTGACGTAGAAATCATTCACGCCGTAGCCAGGTTGTTTGCTGTAACTGCTGCTGATATGTGTTGAGCGATCGGCAAACGTACCGACCCAACCAACAGAGAAGCCACTGTGAGCGATCGGAATATTCAGGGTGCTGGTAACGGTATCCGGGTTAATGCTGGAGATATATTCCCCGGTATCGGTGTCTTTGCCGCGGGTACGGTTATAGGCCACATCAAGACTAAACAGGTCAGTGGTATATTTCGTCATCACATCCCAGCCCCAGATTTTGGCGTTCGGGACGTTATAAGACATGGTTGTCGCCGCCGCGAAATCGACGGTTGTGGAGATGTAATCCTTCGCTTTGGTATCAAAGTAGCTGGCTTTAAATTCCAGGGCATCATTGGACAACATCAGGTCATCAAAACGCAGCCCAAAGCCGTATTCCTGAGTTTCGTTGGTTTCCGGACGTAAATTCGGGTTTGGCACCCAATAGTTTGTATAGAAGCGACCAATCGAGAAGTGCTTTGAATCGTTGTACATTTCGCCCATCGTCGGCGCGCGGAATGCCTGGGCATATGAACCAAATAACATCAGCCAGTTGGTCGGATTGATAGTCATCCCTGCACGAGACGACCATTTGTCGGCATCAACATCTTTGTAGCCGTCGCTGCTACCGCGATAACTGTCATAGCGGGTTCCGCCAAGCAGGGTAATCGGCAGATCGCGTAAGGTGATTTCATCCTGTAGCCAGCCGGAACTGAAATCAATTTTTGCTTGCGGGAAGCCCGTCGTCGCGCCGCCCGGATGCTGTTCCTGACGATAATACTCACCGCCATACGTCAGCAGGTGAGAGGCAAAACTCTCGGCAAACAGAGTGGAACGGTTCTCCAGTTTGGCACCTTTCGTTGTCTGCTCGCGATACTCACCGGAACTTCCCGTGTTTTGCGCATTAATACGAACTTCCGACCAGTAAACTTTTGCATCAGCATTTAACCAGTCGTTGCCCACTGGAGAGAGCTTATAAGAAAGCTGTGCATCACGTTGAATCGTTGAACGATCAACCATCGGATTACTGCTGTCAGACGCTTCAACGGTCTGCGGATTTTTTGGTTCGCGCGCGTCGTTATTGTAGTAACGCACTAATCCGCTCAGAGCCTGGGCAGAATCAATTTGCCAGGTTCCTTTCGCCAGCATGTTATTAATAGCCTCATCATTCGGCGCGGTTTCGCCATTGCTCTGGCGTAAATCACCACGATCGCGACTGGACCAAGCCACAATACCATCCAGGTTTTCCGTTCGCCCAAACGCGCTCGCGCCTAATCCCAGGCTATGGTCCCCCGTGCCACCGGTGCCAAAAACGCGAAAACCGCTGCTTTGTCCTTCCTGCAATAAATCTTTTGCATCGACCGTATCGTAGGAGATAACCCCACCCAGCGCGCCACTGCCATACAGTAATGCCGAAGGTCCACGGACAATCTCGACACGTTTGATCAGCGCCGGATCGAGGAAAGTCCCATTCAGGTGTCCGGTATCCGTTCCCTGACGAACGCCATCGACAAGAACCAGCACGCCGCGATGGTCATAACCACGCATATTTACATCCTGACCGTTGGTTCGTCCGGTACCATCAAGGGTAATCCCAGGAACATGACGCAGCAGATCGGTGGCTGAAGTCGCCGTTTGGTTTTCAGGAGCGGAAGTGTCGAGGACGCTGACCATCATTGGTGCTTCGAAGGAACTACGGGCATTCCCCGTTGCCGTAACGGTCATGGTTTCAGTAGCAAAAGCAAACGTTGGCAAGGTGGCAGAAACAGCCAAAGCCAACAAACTCAAGCGCAACGAGGTAAATTGAGGACGTGACATAGCGATTCTCCATGAGGAAAATAAAAAATGCTGGCTACCTGGATTAATACCGGGATGGCTGGCGAAAAATAAATTTATTTACAATTCAAAGCGATAATATTCGCCGGGTGAGTTAACAGGCGTTTATATCCGGTGAAATTGCCTGGTATCCCGGACAATTCGCCCTCTTTGTCAGGCAAAGCGATATGCCGCATCTGGAGTGAAGAGCGCTGTGCGCTATCCCTTGCAAAAGCTATTATTTTGTTATCCATATAGTCATATTTTGTTAAATCCAGACGTGATAATGAGAATTATTATCGATCAATTTTTTATGATCAAGCTTTTTTTTAACCGCCATTAACACAATAAACAGGGGGTTATGAAAGCTATCCTGTATCCAGAAAACCATTTTTTTCTTGTGGCAGTCCCCCACGACCTCATAACGAAACGTTGTCGTTAACCGCGATAATTTTCTCTTCTCTTTGCTCTGCAAGCCGCGATATCTCTGAGATCTCAGCTTTTTCCCGCCCTGAAATTTTGTCGGTAACAAGAACGTTAGCTGACGAAGCATCTTGATAAAAATCAAAAATAAATACGCTTGTAACGCCTTGCGTATTGAATCGACGGTTGTATTTCATATATAACTCAAATGATAATCATGATCATTCTCAATTCGATAAGAGTTCTCATATGATGCCAAGGATCACCAACAGGCCGTATCTTTTTTCCCCACTAATGTTATGTATTTCAGCCGTGGCCTCTGTCGCGAAGACTGCGGTAAAACGAAAAAAATTGTTTACGGCAGTACTGGCTCTTAGCTGGGCTTTTAGCGCAACGGCTGCCGAACGCATTGTGGTCGCTGGAGGATCACTGACGGAGCTAATCTACGCGATGGGTGCTGGCGAGCGCGTAGTGGGTGTCGATGAAACGACATCTTATCCACCAGAAACCGCCAAACTGCCGCATATTGGCTACTGGAAACAACTCAGCAGCGAAGGCATTTTGTCACTTCGCCCGGATAGCGTAATTACCTGGCAGGATGCAGGACCGCAAATTGTGCTCGACCAGTTGCGGGCGCAAAAGGTCAACGTCGTCACTCTGCCGCGTGTACCAGCCACCCTTGAGCAGATGTACGCCAACATTCGCCAACTGGCAAAAACGTTACAGGTTCCTGAACAAGGCGAGGCGCTGGTGACACAAATCAGCCAACGCCTGGAGCGAGTACAGCAAAACGTGGCGGCCAAAAAAGCCCCGGTTAAAGCCATGTTTATTCTCTCCGCAGGCGGAAGTGCGCCACAGGTTGCCGGTAAAGGCAGCGTCGCGGACGCCATTCTTTCGCTTGCCGGAGCAGAAAACGTCGCTACCCACCAGCAGTACAAAAGCTACAGCGCGGAATCGCTGATTGCGGCTAACCCTGAAGTGATTGTCGTAACCTCACAAATGGTCGATGGCGATATTAATCGGCTACGTTCTATTGCCGGAATTACCCACACTGCCGCATGGAAAAACCAGCGCATTATCACCGTTGATCAAAACCTGATTCTGGGAATGGGCCCGCGTATTGCTGATGTCGTTGAGTCTTTACACCAGCAACTTTGGCCGCAATAAACGGATTTAAATCAGACGTATGAACATGAAAAACACCCTGGATCTCACGTCTCATTTTGCTTTAGACGGTGACCAGCCATTTAAAGACAGGCGTGCCATGATGCCGTTTCGTGGAGCCATTCCGGTCGCCAAAGAACAACTGGCACAGACCTGGCAAGAGATGATCAGTCAAACAACCTCACCTCGTAAGCGACTGGTTTATCTTCATATTCCTTTTTGCGCGACACACTGCACGTTTTGTGGTTTTTATCAGAATCGTTTTAATGAAGATGCGTGTGCTCATTATACCGATGCCCTGATTCGAGAAATCGAACAGGAGGCAGACAGCGTATTGCATCAGTCCGCGCCCATCCATGCGGTCTATTTCGGTGGCGGTACGCCTTCCGCACTCTCCGCGCGCGATTTGGCAAGAATCATCACCACACTACGAGAGAAATTACCACTGGCACCCGATTGTGAAATCACCATTGAAGGCCGGGTACTGAATTTTGACGCTGAGCGAATCGACGCTTGCCTTGATGCGGGAGCAAACCGCTTCTCAATTGGTATTCAGTCGTTTAACAGCAAAATCCGCAAGAAAATGGCCCGCACCTCGGATGGCCCAACCGCCATTGCGTTTATGGAAAGCCTGGTCAAACGCGACCGTGCTGCGGTGGTCTGTGACCTGCTGTTTGGCCTGCCAGGTCAGGATGCGCAAACCTGGGGAGAAGATCTGGCTATTGCCCGCGATATCGGTCTTGACGGCGTCGACCTCTATGCGCTCAACGTCCTGCCCAACACGCCACTGGGCAAAGCCATGGAAAACGGGCGCACTACCGTGCCCTCTCCGGCGGAACGTCGCGATCTTTACCTGCAAGGGTGTGATTTTATGGACGATGCCGGTTGGCGCTGCATCAGTAACAGCCACTGGGGCCGTACCACACGCGAACGCAATCTCTATAACCTGCTGATAAAACAAGGTGCCGATTGTCTGGCCTTTGGTTCCGGCGCCGGCGGTTCGATTAATGGTTACTCCTGGATGAATGAACGCAATCTGCAGACCTGGCATGAATCCGTCGCGGCAGGCAAAAAACCGCTGATGATGATCATGCGTAACGCTGAACGTAACGCGCAGTGGCGTCATACCTTGCAATCGGGCATTGAAACGGCGCGTGTACCGCTGGACGAACTTACGCCACATGCCGAAAAACTCGCACCATTACTGGCCCAGTGGCACCAAAAAGGCTTAAGCCGCGATGCTTCAACGTGTCTGCGATTGACCAATGAAGGTCGTTTCTGGGCAAGCAACATTTTGCAGTCTCTTAATGAACTGATTCAGGTACTTAATGCGCCAGCAATTGCGCTTGAAAAACCATAACAGGAGTGATTTATGAGCCATGTCTCGTTACAGGAATTTTTGAAAACGGAGCCAGACGGTACGCTGGAGGCGATCGCCGAACAATACAACACCACGCTTCTGGAGGTAGTGAAAAATCTGCCCTCTCCGACTGTTGTGTCAGGCGATAAATTCGATACTGTCTGGGATACCGTCTGTGAATGGGGCAACGTCACCACGCTGGTGCATACTGCCGATGTGATCCTCGAATTTAGCGGCGAACTGCCTTCGGGTTTCCACCGCCACGGCTATTTCAATCTGCGTGGAAAGCACGGCATGTCCGGGCATATCAAAGCAGAAAACTGCACGCATATTGCCTTAATCGAACGTAAATTTATGGGCATGGACACCGCATCCATTCTCTTTTTCAACAAAGAAGGCAGCGCCATGCTGAAAATCTTCCTCGGCAGGGATGACCATCGTCAGCTCCTGAGTGAACAGGTCAACGCCTTCCATGCTCTGGCAGCATCGTTGAAGGAACACGCCTGATGACACCCTGGCTACTCTTTGGTGCGGGCGGAAAAGGTGTGGGCGCCAGAACGCTTGAACTGGCGCTGGCAGAACAACGTCCGGTCGTCGCTATCGTTCGCCGTGCAGACGCTGCGGCTCAACTGGCGCAACAAGGTGTGCAGGTTTTTACTGGCGACGCTTGTGACGCCAGCGTAGTCGCAGCCGCCAGCCGCGCGGCTGGTCCGCAAGCACTTATCATCTCAACAATGGGCGGCGCACAGGATTATCTGGCCCACAGAACGGTGATTGATGAGGCCGAAAAGGCAGGCATCCGTCGCATGATTCTGGTGACTTCTTTGGGATGCGGCGATAGTTGGCCGTTCTTATCGGAGCGGGCAAAAGCCGCGTTTGGTCAGGCGGTGCGCGAAAAGACACTGGCGGAAAGCTGGCTGCAAACCAGCCAGCTAGACTACGCCATTCTCCGCCCTGGCGGTCTGCTTGACGGCGCAGCAACAGGCAAAGCACAACGGATACAAAATCAGGAGTGTCATGGTTTTGTTCACCGTGCCGATGTCGCCGCACACATTCATGAACTGGCAAACGCGCCAGCACTCAACAAGCAGATCTACAGTCTGATTGAACCGGACCTGAAACCGGCGTAATCCCATGCGGCGCAGACTCTCCGCGCCGCAACGTCATAACGGAGTTTTGCGTGCTCAAGGATTCACTCTCTTCCTCCAGGGTCTTTATGGGGCTATCACTATTATTGCTAGCTCTGGTGCTGTTCGGTGCCAGTCAGGGAGCGTTAAAGATCAGTTTTGATGCCCTTTTTGATGAGGAATACCGCGATATCTGGCTCAATATTCGTCTACCACGGGTTTTGCTGGCGGTGCTGGTAGGTGCAGCGTTGGCAACCGCAGGGGTAATTATGCAGGGGCTTTTTCGCAACCCAATGGCTGACCCTGGATTACTTGGCGTCAGTAGCGGTTCGGCATTAATGGTTGGCGTTGCTATTGTGCTGCCCTTCTCCTTCCCCGTGGTGCTGGTGCTTTATGAACAAATGGTGTTTGCCATCGCCGGAAGTTTAGTGGTCTGCACCATCATTTTTCTCATCACGCAGCGCCATCGCGATGGCAGCATGATGCAATTGTTACTCGCCGGTATCGCCATCAATGCCCTGTGCGGCGCAGCGATCGGCATACTGAGCTATATCGGCGATGAGCAACAGCTACGACAACTCACGTTGTGGATGATGGGCAATCTCGGTCAGGCGCAATGGCCAACGTTATTGGTTGCCAGTTCGTTCATTCTGCCCGCCATTATGGCAACAACGTGTCTCGCCGGAACGCTGAATTTGCTGCAACTTGGTGATGAAGAAGCCCATTACCTCGGCGTGAACGTAAAGCGTAAACGCCAACAATTACTGTTGATTAGCTCACTGCTCGTTGGCGCTGCCGTATCGGTAAGCGGCATTATTGGCTTTATAGGCCTGGTGATCCCGCATCTGATTCGCATGACAACCGGAGCAAATCATCGCTGGCTAATTCCTTGCTCTGCCCTTGCCGGAGCCTGCTTATTACTGATGGCAGACACGCTTGCCCGCACACTGGTACAGCCCGCAGAAATGCCTGTAGGATTACTAACCAGCCTGCTTGGCGGTCCGTATTTCATGTGGTTGATTCTGCGCAACCGGAGGATCGCATGATTAGCGCCCGGAACCTGGTTTATAGCCTTCATGGGCGACGCCTGACTGACAATGTCTCGCTGACTTTTCCCGGCGGGGAAATTGTTGCCATTCTCGGTCCTAATGGTGCGGGAAAATCCACGTTGCTTCGCCAACTCACCGGCTATCTTCAACCTGATAGCGGTGAATGCCGGTTATTTAATAAGCCATTAAATGAATGGTCAATTACCGAACTGGCGAAACACCGGGCCGTGATGCGTCAGAATAGCCATATGGCGTTTCCATTCAGCGTACAAGAAGTGATCCAGATGGGGCGCCATCCGCATCGTACCGGTAATCAGGGGGATGAAACGGCACAGATAATGGCGCTATGCGACTGTCAGGCGTTAGCAAACCGCGACTATCGGCAATTATCCGGCGGTGAACAACAGCGTGTGCAATTAGCGCGCCTGCTGGTACAACTTTGGGAAGCAATACCCTCGCCGAAATGGTTATTTCTTGATGAACCAACGTCGGCGCTGGATATTCATCATCAGCAGCATCTGTTTCGTTTATTACGTCAGTTAGTTCGCGAACGGCAATTCAACGTCTGCTGTGTTTTGCACGATCTTAATCTTGCCGCCCGTTATGCCGACCGTGTTGTATTGATGCAAAAAGGAAAGGTTATCGCCAATGGTAAACCGCAGGACGTGTTGACACAGCAGGCGCTGACTATGCTCTACGGCGCGGATATTACTGTATTAAACGCCCCTGCCAATCATTCTCCGCTGATTGTCCTCGATCATTAAACCAACAGGAGTACCGCACTGGTACTCCTGCGAATAAATAACTATATAGATTAGCTAATTGAAACGCCTTTCACCCCTGCCATACCTTTTAATAATCGCAACAGATCTTTTATCGACGTCGCCGCATGAAGCTGAATATCAATAGCAACCACGTCATGATCTTCATTTTCTTGCAACGAAACTAAATCAGTTTTTATTTTTTGTTGTTTAAACCAGTTGAGCATCGACAGCGTATTACCGTTCACCAACGTCAGCTGTAAATGGTAATTCTTGTTCATCAGCCGGAAAGTTAATTGATGGAAGACTTCCAGTACCAACAAGGTCATTACAGAACCGTAAATCCCCAGCTCATACATGCCGCTACCAATCACCATACCGATTGCTGCTGTTACCCAGATATCCGCAGCGGTGGTGAGGCCGACAATATTTTGATTACGAACGAGGATATTACCCGCGCCTATAAAACCGACGCCAGTGACAACCTGAGCGGCAATACGGCTGGGATCAAGCCCGACGTGATCAAGCGCCAGCACATCAGCGAAACCATATTTCGACACAATCATAAACAGGGCGCTACCCATACCGATTAAGACATGTGTACGAAGCCCTGCCCCTTTGCCGCGGATTTGCCTTTCCATGCCAATAGCACCACAGGCAATAGCAGCCAGGATTAGACGAATAATAAATTCTGCAGTCATATAAAAATGCAAAAAGGAGCAGCAAGATGGCTCAACTTGCTACTCCTTTTTGCTTTATTCCTGTTAATTCGGCAGGACATTTGCCAATTTATCTTTGAAGGTATACAAATTTTTCTGCGGATTTTTCTTACAATATTCAATCACTTTAGGAATCTGAGTCAGATCAGTTTCATTTAAGGTTACAGTATCACCACCTTTGTAAACCGTTTCCTCATGCAGCATCCACCATGCAACCGGTGTCATCGCTTTTGGATTCAGGTCAATAAATTCCTGACAAGTCATATCTTTAGCAGATTCATTAGCAGCCAGTGCAGATTGTGCATTAACCAGTGAAAGTGCCGCTACAGCGCCAACGAAAATCATGGCTTTACGTAGAGATGAAATATTCATTTTACAACCCATTCAACAAATAAAGTATATATGAACAGGAGGATTATCTGCTTTAACGCGAGGTATTCCTGCCTGTTCAATATTCAAGGAAATACGATGCAACGCATTCCATGAATTACATATCTTTCTTAATCTTGTCCCATTCGCCTTTAACTTTATCTTTAAAGCTGGCTTGTTTATCCTGAGTACAAGCCTGAACGATAGCTGGGGTTACGGTTGCAATGCCCTGAACATCCATAACCGCATCTTCTGGTTTATCTTTGTTATTCAGTGCTTCAGCAAAACCGACTGCAGTCGGCTGGAAGGATTCGTCCACAGCCAGGAAATCTTCACAGGTCCAGGAGTTGACAGGTTTTTTATTATCAGCTGCTTTTTGTGCATCCGCGGCATTGCTCACAACTGGCAGAAGAAGCAGGCCACCAAGAATTACACCTAATACTTTTTTCATCGTAATATCCTCAACTATAAAGTGAAAGAGCCGTCACGAATCAATTTCGACATTGAGGTTATAACCTGGTTTTTTGGGTATGTCATGTTGAGATAAAATGTCAAAATCAGATATTTTTATTTAAATACAACAAGTTACATTGGTGTCAGACACATTAATTAGGAAATTTTTATTAAATCACATGCATTCCTGGATGCATTTTTGGCATAGATTGATAGCAGGGGTTTTTCTTCTTAAATTTATAGGGTGGTTCTATGTTATATATAGATAAGGCAACAATTTTGAAATTTGACCTGGATATGCTTAAGAAGCATCGGAGAGCAATCCAGTTTATTGCTGTGCTACTGTTTATTGTCGGTTTGCTGTGTATAAGCTTCCCGTTTGTCTCTGGCGATATCCTTAGCACGGTCGTTGGCGCATTATTAATCTGCTCAGGCATTGCGCTTATTGTCGGTTTATTCAGCAACCGGAGTCATAATTTCTGGCCTGTATTATCCGGCTTCCTTGTCGCTGTCGCCTATTTGTTGATCGGCTATTTCTTCATCCGCGCACCAGAACTGGGAATTTTTGCTATTGCGGCGTTTATCGCTGGCTTGTTTTGTGTCGCTGGGGTTATTCGCTTGATGAGCTGGTATCGCCAGCGTTCAATGAAAGGCAGCTGGCTACAACTAGTCATTGGTATCCTGGATATCATCATCGCATGGATATTCCTGGGTGCAACGCCAATGGTTTCTGTAACACTAGTTTCTACACTGGTGGGGATAGAACTAATATTCAGCGCTGCCAGCTTGTTTAGCTTCGCTAGTTTATTCGTTAAAAAATAATCAATATCAGACCGTCGACACAGGATTTCCCACACCGCCTCATAATCACTCATGGTGACTATGAGGCATGTAACACTCTCACTTCATATAGCCACCAGGGCAAAACATAAACCATCGTTGAAATAATTACCGTGCGACTCATTAAACAACTCGCTGAAACCTTTATGGTTTTATAAATTTCACAGCAAATTAGCCATTTCAAACATTATCATGGCTGATATTTTCTGTAGTCAGGTTTAATGTTTAAAAGTGCTGTGGGAAAATGAAATCAAGATTTGGCAAGCATTGGCTCAATAAGAAGGTAATTAATTCAGTTGATGTTAATTTTCCTGAAAAATTAAAAAGAAAGCTGGCAATCCAATTGCCAGCTTAAGTAGAAACAAGGAGACTCGATATTTAAATCGGATTACTTTTTTATTTTAGTTTTATCATTAAGAAATCACAAACTTTAAATTGATAACTTATTCTTGGTGAAAATATGGGAGTTGTTAATTTCTTGTTAGCACTAACAAATTTATAACACCCAGGAATGTTACCTAGGATCAATATATGGAGTGCGTGATGGATAAATCTCAAGTTTTGATTAGTGTTAATAGACGTATTAGTTCACGAAGGGCAACGTTCTTATAGGCGTTTACTATATTGAACAACGAATTCGGACATGGATGTAAATAATGAAAAGGATGACATGTTCGAAACAATAACGGCTAAGGAGCAAGTTATGATTTTTCTCATGACGAAGGATTCTTTTCTTTTACAGGGCTTTTTGCAGTTGAAAGATAATCACGAAATGATAAAAATCAATTCCCTGTCAGAGATAAAAAGCATAGGTAACAAACCATTCAAGGTGATCATTGATACCTATCATAATCATATCCTTGATGAAGAAGCGATTAAGTTTCTTGAGAAGTTAGATGCTGAAAGAATCATTGTTCTGGCACCTTACCACATCAGTAAACTTAAAAGTCAGTCGCCTATCTTTTTTATCAGCCGTAAAGAAAGCATTAAAAACCTGATTGATATTACTTATGGAAAACACTTGCCTCATAAGAATTCTCAATTATGTTTTTCGCATAATCAATTCAAAATTATGCAATTAATCCTTAAGAACAAAAATGAAAGTAATATCACGTCAACACTGAAAATTTCACAGCAGACATTAAAGATCCAGAAATTCAATATTATGTACAAGCTGAAACTTAGACGTATGAGCGACATCGTGACTCTGGGGATCTCTTCTTATTTTTAAGAAGGCGTTGATGTGGCCCAGCGATAAGTGCCTGAAATTGACGGCTGGCATGACGAGGGATGCAAATGCTGACTCCATTACTCCCGGTGATAACCAAAGGAGAAGCAAAAACGAACTTATTCCCCTGGTTTATGTATCCACCAGTAGAAACATTCGTTGCCCGGACGCAGGCAGAGACTGTCAGCAGAACGGCAACATTTTTTTTGCCATCTAAATCACCACATTGGTCACTCGGCCTGCATGCGCCATCACAGGCATACATCCCCATGGCCTGCACTATGCCGCTGGTCTGTAAATCCCTCATGCCTCTCCCCGCACACATTCAAAAAATCCGTAATTTTTCACGAATTTTCAGGGAATAAAATGAACAGAAAAAGAAAACTGTTAATACCGTTGTTATTCTGCGGCGTAATACTCACCGCATGCGACGACAAATCAGCGCAAAATGCTGCCGCCATGACGCCAGAAGTGGGCGTGGTGAAGCTCTCCCCCGGCTCAATCAATGTCATGAGCGAATTGCCTGGCAGAACTGTTCCTTATGAAGTTGCTGAGATTCGCCCGCAGGTGGGTGGCATCATCATTAAACGCAATTTTATCGAGGGCGATAAAGTCAACCAGGGCGATTCGTTGTATCAGATTGACCCTGCGCCCTTGCAGGCAGAGCTGAACTCAGCCAAAGGTTCGCTGGCGAAAGCCCTCTCTACCGCCAGCAATGCCCGCATTACCTTTAATCGCCAGGCATCGTTGCTGAAAACCAACTACGTCAGCCGTCAGGATTACGACACCGCGCGCACCCAGCTGAATGAGGCGGAAGCCAATGTCACCGTTGCTAAAGCGGCTGTTGAGCAGGCGACCATCAATCTGCGATACGCGAATGTCACCTCGCCCATTACGGGCGTCAGCGGGAAATCATCAGTGACCGTCGGCGCACTCGTTACCGCTAACCAGGCGGATTCACTGGTTACCGTACAGCGTCTGGACCCGATTTATGTCGATCTCACGCAGTCAGTGCAGGATTTTTTGCGCATGAAAGAAGAGGTCGCCAGTGGGCAAATCAAACAGGTTCAGGGCAGTACACCAGTACAGCTCAATCTGGAAAATGGTAAACGTTACAGCCAGACCGGTACGCTGAAATTCTCTGACCCGACGGTGGATGAAACCACGGGCTCCGTCACGTTGCGCGCGATTTTCCCCAATCCAAATGGCGACTTACTGCCAGGCATGTACGTCACAGCATTAGTGGATGAAGGTAGTCGCCAGAATGTGTTACTGGTGCCGCAGGAAGGCGTTACCCATAACGCCCAGGGCAAAGCAACGGCGCTCATTCTTGATAAAGATGATGTCGTGCAGTTACGCGAAATTGAGGCCACTAAAGCCATCGGCGACCAGTGGGTCGTCACTTCTGGCTTGCAAGCTGGCGATCGGGTGATCGTTTCCGGTTTGCAACGCATTCGCCCAGGTATCAAAGCACGCGCAATTTCCTCCAGCCAGGAAAACGCCAGCACCGAATCGAAACAATAACGTTGCAGGCTTAAGGGGACTTTCATGGCTAACTATTTTATTGATCGCCCGGTTTTTGCCTGGGTACTTGCCATTATTTTGATGCTCGCAGGCGGGCTGGCGATCATGAACTTACCGGTGGCGCAATATCCGCAGATTGCACCACCGACCATCACCGTTAGCGCCACCTATCCGGGTGCTGATGCGCAAACGGTAGAAGACTCGGTCACTCAGGTGATTGAGCAAAATATGAATGGACTTGATGGCCTGATGTATATGTCATCAACCAGTGATGCGGCGGGTAATGCGTCCATCACACTGACCTTTGAGACAGGAACATCGCCCGATATTGCGCAGGTTCAGGTGCAGAATAAACTGCAACTTGCCATGCCATCACTCCCCGAAGCAGTACAGCAACAAGGGATTAGCGTCAATAAGTCGAGCAGCAATATCCTGATGGTGGCAGCGTTTATCTCTGAAAACGGCAGCCTCAACCAGTACGACATTGCAGACTATGTGGCTTCTAATATTAAAGATCCATTAAGTCGTACCGCAGGTGTCGGTAGCGTGCAGCTCTTTGGTTCAGAGTACGCCATGCGTATCTGGCTGGACCCGCAAAAACTCAATAAATACAACCTTGTTCCTGCCGATGTTATTTCCCAAATCAAGGTACAGAACAACCAGATTTCCGGCGGTCAACTGGGCGGAATGCCACAGGCGGCAGACCAACAACTGAACGCCTCGATCATTGTGCAGACACGTCTGCAAACACCGGAAGAATTTGGCAAAATCCTGCTGAAAGTTCAGCAAGATGGTTCACAAGTGCTGCTGCGCGACGTTGCCCGCGTCGAGCTGGGAGCGGAAGATTATTCCACCGTAGCGCGCTATAACGGCAAACCTGCCGCCGGGATCGCGATCAAACTGGCTACAGGAGCAAACGCGCTCGATACTTCGCGGGCGGTAAAAGCAGAGCTCAACCGTTTATCGGCCTATTTTCCCGCCAGCCTGAAGACGGTTTATCCTTACGACACGACACCATTTATTAAAATTTCAATCCAGGAAGTTTTCAAAACGCTGGTTGAGGCCATCATCCTCGTCTTCCTAGTCATGTATCTGTTTTTACAAAACATTCGCGCTACGATCATCCCGACTATTGCCGTTCCGGTCGTTATTCTCGGCACATTTGCGATTTTGTCGGCGGTCGGTTTTACCATCAACACCCTCACCATGTTCGGGATGGTGCTGGCGATAGGGTTGCTGGTCGATGATGCTATCGTGGTGGTAGAAAACGTCGAGCGCGTGATAGCAGAAGATAAGCTGCCGCCGAAGGAAGCGACGCATAAATCAATGGGGCAAATCCAACGGGCGCTGGTCGGGATTGCCGTTGTGCTTTCCGCGGTGTTTATGCCAATGGCCTTTATGAGCGGCGCGACCGGGGAAATTTACCGTCAGTTCTCCATTACGCTGATCTCCTCCATGTTGCTTTCGGTGTTTGTGGCGATGAGTCTAACGCCTGCCCTTTGCGCCACCATTTTGAAAGCCGTTCCAGAAGGCGGTCACAAACAGAATGCGTTGTTTGTGCGATTTAACCATCTGTTTGAAAAATCAACCCAACACTATACCGACAGTACCCGCTCACTGCTGCGCTGCACGGGTCGTTATATGGTGGTTTACCTGCTGATTTGTGCCGGGATGGCGGTGCTGTTTCTGCGTACACCGACCTCCTTCTTGCCGGAAGAGGATCAGGGGGTATTTATGACCACTGCACAGCTACCATCAGGTTCCACGATGGTTAACACCACTAAAGTGCTGCAGCAGGTGACCGATTACTATCTGACAAAAGAGAAAAATAATGTTCAGTCGGTGTTTACCGTTGGCGGCTTTGGTTTCAGCGGCCAGGGGCAAAACAACGGTCTGGCGTTTATCAGCCTGAAGCCGTGGTCTGAACGCGTCGGCGAAGAAAATTCGGTGACCGCGATTATTCAGCGGGCGATGGTGGCTCTTAGCCGCATCAATAAAGCAGTTATTTTCCCGTTCAACTTACCGGCGGTAGCAGAACTGGGGACAGCGTCAGGTTTTGATATGGAACTACTGGACAACGGTAACCTGGGACATGAAAAGCTGACCCAGGCGAGAAATGAGTTGCTGTCTCTGGCAGCGCAATCGCCTGACCAGGTCACCGGGGTACGCCCGAACGGCCTGGAAGATACACCGATGTTCAAAGTCAACGTCAACGCTGCGAAAGCTGAGGCGATGGGCGTGGAGTTGTCCGATATCAACCAGACCATTTCCACCGCTTTCGGTAGTAGCTACGTGAACGACTTCCTTAACCAGGGACGAGTGAAAAAAGTGTATGTCCAGGCGGGAACACCGTTCCGCATGCTGCCAGATAATATAAACCAATGGTATGTGCGCAACGCCTCCGGCACGATGGCGCCGCTTTCTGCTTATTCTTCAACAGAATGGACCTACGGCTCACCACGTCTGGAACGCTACAACGGTATTCCAGCAATGGAGATTTTAGGGGAAGCGGCGGCAGGAAAAAGTACGGGTGACGCAATGAAATTTATGGCGGATCTGGTCGCAAAACTTCCGACTGGCGTTGGCTATTCATGGACCGGACTGTCATATCAGGAAGCGTTATCTTCCAACCAGGCTCCGGCACTATATGCCATCTCGCTGGTCGTGGTGTTCCTTGCCCTCGCCGCACTTTATGAAAGCTGGTCAATTCCATTCTCAGTAATGCTGGTCGTACCGCTTGGGGTAATTGGCGCGTTACTGGCTACAGACCTGCGCGGCTTAAGCAATGACGTCTACTTCCAGGTTGGTCTGCTGACCACCATTGGGCTTTCCGCCAAGAACGCCATCCTGATTGTCGAGTTTGCGGTTGAGATGATGCAAAAAGAAGGGAAGACACCGATGGAAGCGATTATCGAAGCGGCACGGATGCGCTTACGCCCAATCCTGATGACCTCTCTGGCCTTTATTCTCGGCGTGCTGCCGCTGGTTATCAGTCATGGCGCAGGCTCCGGTGCGCAAAACGCAGTAGGTACAGGCGTTATGGGGGGGATGTTTGCAGCAACGGTGCTGGCGATTTACTTCGTTCCGGTCTTTTTCGTTGTGGTGGAACATCTCTTTGCCCGCTTTAAAAAAGCGTAACGCGTAAACGAGAGTAAGGTTGAGCGTGAGGGTTCAGCCTTACTCTTTCCCGCTAACCACTCGCCACTCAACAGCCAGCTTACCGCCAGGAACATCAGACTCAGTAAACAGCATTGAAAGTAGAACCCGCTCCAACCGTTGGTTATCAATTTAAACAACACGACACTGACCAGAACTCCCGTAATTGTATGAATTGCAAACTTAATAATCCTGAACATGCCGCGTCTTTTCCTCCTGAAAATACGTTTACTGTTTTGCAAACTGCGAAAGCAAACTTGCCGGTGACCCGGCAGAGTTAATGAGGAAAGATTTTCACATGAAGTGTGAGGGAGATCCTGACCGACTTTCGAATGAGAAATCCAGTCAGTTAAAGGTCCCAGTTGACTGTTGCGCAAACTGGTGCGGTGTTACGCCATAGTACTGGCGGAAAGTATTAATAAAGTACGACGTACTGCTATAGCCACATTTTTCTGCGACCATCGGCAGCGGGATTTGTCGTAACTCGAGTAATCGTCTGGCCATCGACATTCGCGAGGCCAACAATATTTTACTGAAGCAGGTATTTTCATCCTGCAATTTTTTCTTGATTAGGCTTTCACTGGTATACATTTTTTCGGCGATATCACGCAGATACCAACGTTTGGCTATATCACAGCCAATAATGCGTTCAACTTTACCTGAAACGGTACTAATGCTATTAAAAAGGAAAGGAATAAGTTCTTTATTTCGTGAAAACATCGAAAGGCAGGAAAAGTAAAGCATATTACTTAATGTCCTCGACGCAATATCTTCTTGAGCAAAACTATCAAATATCGCAGTGACCAGCGGCATTGGTGGTGTTGGGTTAACTAGCAACCGTTTTTTACCATGCAGCCCTAAACACCGCCCCGAAAGACGGATATTGTGCAAGTAATAGCTAATGATCCTTTCATCGATATCTAGTCTGCGGGCATAGGATTCATCAAAAGGAAAACTCTCCACCATATTTTTGTCCATCAAAAGAATACTCTCTTTTTGCAAATAGAGTTTCTGCTGCTCATGATAAATATCAAATGAACGGCGGGTGAGGATCACTGAGCAAACGTGTGTCATGACAAGCCCTTATATTCCATTACTACAACCATTACAATTTCAGTATACAAATGAAATGATGTATGACTCCTGTAAAAAGCCAAAACTGCCAAAATTGGTAGGACCAAAAAGTAATCACATACATAAGCGCATATATCAGTTAAGCCATAAAAAGTAAATGCATGCGTGATATATCTTAAATTTGTGTATAGCTTATGTTTATAAAAAATTGGCTGATCTTATCTCCAGCAAAAGTTATATTTAACCCACTGAGAGCACAAAGTTTCCCGTGCCAACATGGAGTGTTATAACGGCTTATTAGTCTGGAGACGGCAGACTATCCTCTTCCCGGTCCCCTATGCCGGGTTTTTTTTATCTTCAAAAAGCAATTATAACCTTACTATCCTTTCAGGGTGACAACACTTTTCTGCTACACAAATATCCATCATCAGAGGGTTATCACACCCTCTTTCAGCTATTCGTTCATGATACTCTGTCGGTGTCATGCCATAATAATTGCGAAAAACATAAATAAAATACGACACACTGTTATAGCCACACGACACGGCCACTCGCTTTATAGAAAAGCCATGTATTACAATGAGTTGTAACGCTCTTCGCATTCTACATTCGGTAAGCAATTGCGAATAAGACGTCTCTTCTTCACGTAATTTTTTCTTTAACAAACTAGGACTCATCAATAACTCGCTGGCTATTTTCGCCAATGACCATTCATGAGCGATATTACGGTTAATAACCGTACAAACCCGCGTTCGCATATTGGGCTGTAGGATATTCATGAGTAGCGCTATAAACTGTTCATCTTCAAGAAAAACCGACAATATCGCGAATATTAATGCCCTGTTACGTAAGACCTCACCATAGCGGAGATTTTTACTCTGTGAAAGCTGCACAACTTCCTGAAAAACAGGGATATCTCGGGTACAGTGATGCACAATTAACGAAGGAACTTTTTTACAGGCATGAAGAGTTAATGCCTCCTCCTTGAGCATCGGGAGAAATAATGAGAGTGTTTCCTTAGTGACAAAGACGACGTTCTCTGCACATTCATCAACTAAAATCTGGTTTGCATCCGCAAAAACCAAATCACCACCGTTAAAACAGCGATATTCACCATTCTGCATGGTGAGAATATATTTATGCTTTGCGTACGCAATTAAACAAGTTCCATGTAGTGATTGCATCATTAATACACTATAACAGAAACGTATTATTGTATTTAATGTAGCACGCCAACACCCTAAGTCAAATCGCGACTTAAATAAAGCTTAAACGATAAAAAAAGAGTAGCATCCTAAGTGGTTAGAAGCATTGTTCCGGGTCACTTATTTTTCAATCTGTTAGAGAAAAAAATAAGCAATAATAACGAATATGAATAATAACTGATGCATTCTATTGTAATTTGCACAAGATTTAATTTACATTGCAAATTATTCAATTATATGAATTTCCCAAAAAACAAAAAAATGATCAGAATTAGCATCCTGATCATTACGCCACTGCTCTTATTTATAGGATATATTTCTTTACCATGAATGAATTACACCCGCATGCTCCTGGCATGCAGGTGACATTCTGTTATCAGGTATGTTTAAAGCTGTTCTGCTGGGCAATACCCTGCAGTTTCGGGTGATCGCTGAGGTATTTCAGGGAGGCTTTGTAGTCTTCCAGCAACAGTTCAGCGAAGTCCATTTCGAAGCCACGGCGGCACATAATGCGCATTACCACGATGTCGGTGGCTTCACCGCCGAGAGTAAATGCCGGAACCTGCCAGCCGCGCAGACGCAGACGTTCAGAGAGGTCA
>NZ_RHJO01000016.1:0-102141 GCF_004211985.1 Escherichia sp. E10V10
GTAGGGAACTGCCAGGCATCAGATAAAGCAGAAGGCCATCCTGACGGATGGCCTTTTTGCGTTGGTGCAAAAAAAATGCCGGGTGCGACGCTGGCGCGTCTTCTCCAGCCTACTCTTGCTTATCCGTTCTGCTTTTGCATCCACTCCACCACAAAATCAGCCAGCCCCTCAACATCATTAATATCCAGTAATGCGACATCAAGATTAAGCGGCACATCACTGGCTACAGCAATAACATGCCTGTCTATCACTAATTCTTCAGGTCGATGTCCGGCTCCATCGCGAAACAGCACAATCTTTGCGATCTCTTCATGCTTAAACCCTTCGACCAGAATCAAATCCAGCTTTGAGGTATCCATTCGACTTGCGAGAAACTGTAGATCCAGCTCTTCTTCGTCTGGTGTTTCCGTCATCAAGGCCCATCGTTGCTGGCTGGCAACGATGGTTTGTGCCGCGCCAGCCTTGCGCAGCTCATAGCTATCTTTGCCTGGCTTATCAACATCCATATCATGGTGCGTATGCTTAATCAGCCCTGGACGGATCCCTCTGGCGCATAATGCCGGGATCAGTTTTTTCAAAAGCGTAGTTTTTCCGGTACCACTCCACGCGGCAAAGGCGAGTAACGGTATCATCGTTTTTCCTGCCATCGGGCAAGCTCCTCTGGCGTATTAACGTTAACAAATGCATCTTTATGATCGCTGAAATCAACCGCATGACCACCAGCCAGACGCATAAATGCCATTACCCGGCGTTCTCCTGCTTGCAGATATTCCAGTAATAAAGGCTCAATAGCGCGGTTTACCAGAGCAATAGTCGGGTGATCGCGTTCACCGTCATGGACCCACACGACAGGCGCATCTTTGCGCTGATGATTAAGCCGGGCTGCTAAATCAGGGGGAATGTAAGGCGTATCGCACGGGCAAAACAAAAACCACTCACCAGCTTCCTGCTGCATTACTGAAAGCATTCCTGCCAGAGGGCCTGGGTAATCCGCCAGTGAATCTTCAATCACTTTCAGACCGCCTGCCTGATAGATTTCCTGATGACGATTAGCATTAACCACGACGTGAGAGAGCTGCGTCATAAGCGCGTCAGCGACATGTTGCCATAATGGTTTGCCGTTTAATTCAAGCAATCCTTTATCTACGCCGCCCATTCGTCTGGCTTTACCGCCTGCCAGCACAACGCCTGTTATCGTCGTCATCAGATTCACCGATATCGCCTCTTTTATTGTGGGATTGACCCTGCTAACGTGTCTGTCTCAAGAGTAAGGAGCATTACTATGAAATGTAAACGTCTGAATGAAGTTATTGAACTCCTCCAGCCAGCCTGGCAAAAAGAGCCAGACCTTAACCTGTTGCAATTTTTGCAGAAACTGGCGAAAGAGTCAGGTTTTGACGGCGAACTGGCGGATTTGACGGATGACATTCTGATCTATCACCTGAAAATGCGTGATTCCGCGAAAGATGCGGTGATCCCGGGTTTGCAGAAAGATTATGAAGAAGACTTCAAAACGGCGCTGTTACGCGCTCGCGGCGTAATTAAAGAGTAAAAGCTTGTAAGCGGTGCCACCAAAATCATCGTGAAATGATATCCTTCATCATTCGTAATGTTTTCCGGATGATGGGATGAACAACAGCGCTTTTACTTTCCAGACACTACACCCGGATACCATCATGGATGCTCTGTTTGAGCAAGGGATCCGGGTGGATTCCGGTCTTACCCCGCTTAACAGCTATGAAAACCGTGTCTATCAATTTCAGGACGAAGATCGTCGACGTTTTGTCGTCAAATTTTATCGCCCTGAACGTTGGACAGCCGATCAAATCCTCGAAGAACATCAATTTGCGTTGCAACTGGTAAATGATGAAGTTCCGGTCGCAGCACCTGTGGCCTTTAACGGTCAGACTTTATTGAATCATCAGGGATTTTATTTCGCTGTTTTTCCAAGCGTCGGTGGTCGCCAGTTCGAAGCTGATAATATCGATCAGATGGAAGCGGTTGGGCGTTATTTAGGGCGTATGCACCAGACGGGGCGCAAACAGCTTTTTATCCATCGCCCGACCATCGGTCTGAATGAATATCTCATTGAGCCTCGAAAGCTGTTTGAGGAGGCTACACTGATACCTTCCGGGTTGAAAGCGGCATTCCTGAAAGCGACAGATGAGCTGATCGCCGCCGTTACAGCACACTGGCGGGAAGATTTCACCGTTCTGCGGCTACATGGAGACTGCCACGCCGGGAATATTCTCTGGCGCGATGGTCCAATGTTTGTTGATCTGGATGATGCTCGTAATGGTCCAGCCGTTCAGGATTTGTGGATGTTGCTCAATGGCGATAAAGCTGAGCAGCGGATGCAGTTAGAAACTATTATTGAAGCTTATGAAGAATTTAGCGAGTTCGACACCGCTGAAATCGGACTGATTGAACCTTTACGCGCCATGCGTTTGGTTTATTATCTTGCCTGGCTAATGCGGCGTTGGGCTGATCCGGCGTTCCCGAAAAATTTCCCGTGGTTAACCGGGGAAGATTACTGGCTGCGACAGACGGCAACTTTTATAGAACAGGCAAAAGTTCTACAAGAACCCCCTTTGCAATTAACACCTATGTATTAATCGGAGAGAGTAGATCATGAAAAAGATTTGGCTGGCGCTGGCTGGTTTGGTTTTAGCGTTTAGCGCATCGGCGGCGCAGTATGAAGATGGTAAACAATACACCACGCTGGAAAAGCCGGTTGCTGGCGCACCGCAAGTGCTGGAGTTTTTCTCTTTCTTCTGCCCACACTGCTATCAGTTTGAAGAAGTTCTGCATATTTCTGAGAATGTGAAGAAAAAACTGCCGGAAGGTGTGAAGATGACTAAATACCACGTCAACTTCATGGGCGGGGAGCTGGGGCAATCTCTGACACAAGCGTGGGCTGTGGCGATGGCGCTGGGCGTAGAAGATAAAGTGACTGTACCACTGTTTGAAGGCGTACAGAAAACACAGACCATTCGCTCTACGGCCGACATTCGTGATGTCTTCATCAACGCAGGTATTAAAGGTGAAGAGTATGATGCAGCATGGAACAGCTTTGTTGTTAAATCTCTGGTCGCTCAGCAAGAAAAAGCGGCTGCAGATGTACAATTGCGTGGCGTTCCAGCGATGTTTGTTAACGGTAAATATCAGCTGAATCCGCAGGGTATGGATACCAGCAATATGGATGTTTTTGTTCAGCAGTATGCTGATACAGTGAAATATCTGTCTGAGAAAAAATAATTTATTGTAATTCACATAAAGCCCGTGAATATTCACGGGCTTTTTTTGTTGTTTAATCAATATAAATACTTTCTGATAATTCACCTCGTTTCTGGACATTTTAATATCAAGCGCGGATATTAAAAGTTTTGTTGTTTTATCAGGGAATAATAGAAATGATACGTAAGTCAGCCACAGGTGTTATTGTTGCATTAGCCATTATCTGGGGCGGTGGAACATGGTATGAAGGGACTCAAATCCAGTCTGGCGTCGAAAAATTTATTAAAGATTTTAACGACAGTAAAAAGAAGGGAGAGCATGCCTATGATATGACCGCCAGCTATAAAAACTTTGACAAAGGTTTTTTTAGCTCTCATTTTCAAATGCTTATTACCTTTGATAAAGGTGCGTCAGATCTCAATATCAAGCCAGGACAAGGTATTGCATTTGATGTGGATGTCGATCATGGTCCCTTGCCGCTATCAATGTTAAAAAGCGGCAATATCTTACCTGCTATGGCGGCAGCAAAAGTTAAATTAGTCAATAATGAACTGACACAGTCGCTATTTATTGCTGCAAAAGATAGAGCGCCCGTCGAAGCGACATTGCGATTCGCCTTTGGCGGTTCTTTCTCTACAACTCTGGACGTTGCCCCTGCAGAGTATGGAAAACTCTCCTTTGGTGAAGGTCAGTTTACTTTTAATGGTGATGACAGTTCATTGTCTAATCTGGATGTTGAAGGCAAAGTCGAAGATATTGTTCTGGAATTATCGCCAATGAACAAAGTCACGGCGAAAAGTTTTACCATTAATTCTCTGACGCGATTAGAAGAAAAGAAATTTCCGGTTGGTGAAAGCGAGTCGAAATTTAATCAGATTAGCATTGTCAATCACGGTAACGAAGTTGCCAAACTCGACGCTTTTGTCGCGAAAACCACACTAGAACGCGTAAAAGATAAAGATTATATCAATGTCAATCTGACTTACGAAATTGATAAGTTAACAAAAGGGAATCAACAACTCGGTAGCGGTCAGTGGTCATTGATTGCTGAATCTATTGATCCCTTAGCAGTTCGCCAGTTTATCATCCAGTACAACATTGCGACGCAGAAGCAACTTGCTGCACACCCCGAGTTAGTAAATGATGAAGATGCACTGGAAGCAATGAATACTGCATTGTTCAAAGAGTATTTACCGTTATTACAAAAAAGTGAGCCGATCATTAAACTACCTGCAAGCTGGAAGAACGCTGTCGGCGAACTAAATGCTAATCTGGATATTAGTATTGCCGATCCAGCCAAATCTTCATCATCCATAAACAAAGATATTAAATCGTTCAATCTGGATATGAATGTACCGATTAAAGTCGCCACTGAAATAGCTAAACAGCTTAATTTATCTGAAGGAATGGATGCTGAAAAAGCTCAAAAGCTGGCTGATAAACAAATCGGCGGAATGGCAACATTAGGTAAGATGTTTCAGTTAATCACAATTGACAACAATATTGCCTCGCTGCAACTGCATTATTTGCCAGGTAAAGTTGTTTTTAACGGTCAGGAGATGAGCGAAGAAGAATTTATGTCTCGTGCCGGACGTTTAGTGCATTAAAATGATAACTCGCCTCTGCTAATACGGAGGCGAGTTATAACTACTTATCCTGATGCCGTGATGACATCAGTGAAGTCAGAAGTCGGTCTTTTTCCTGCCACAGTGTGTTCAGCCACTGCTGAAAATGACGTTTGAAGCTTTTGTCATTGATATAGTCGCCATGCAACTCTTCAGCAATAGGTTGTAAATCCACATGCACGACAATCCGCGTCAGTTTGCCACTTAACATATCGAAGAATGGCTGGTGGTTATTGTCCGGATAACACAGCGTAACATTAAGTAGTTTATCGAATTGTTTACCCAGCACATTCAGCGCCATCGCGATACCGGCGGCTTTGGGAGGTAGGAGATTTTTAAATGTCGAGTGGGTTTGCTGGTGTTTCTGTTCAGTAAAACGGGAGCCTTCAACAAAATTCACAATCGTGGTGGGATGCAGGCGAAACTTTTCGCAAGATCGGCGAGTGGTTTCAACATCTTTACCGCGCCGTTCCGGATGACGTATCAAATAAGCGCGGGAATAGCGCTTCATAAATGGCATATCCAGCGCCCAGCATGCCAGGCCAAGGAAAGGCACCCAGGCCAGTTGCTGCTTGAGAAAATATTTGTTCATTGGAATATGCTTACGAAACAACACGCACAGTACAACAATATCAGCCCAACTGCGGTGGTTACAAATAAGCAGATACCAGTTCTTCTTACTTAGTTCTTCCAGTCCGCGAACTTCCCATTGCAGGTGCGGGTTAAGGTGCAGTAATAGCGCTAATCCTTCACACCAGCAATACATCATAAAATCACAAAAAAGCGATACCTTTCGCCAAATCACTGGCACAGGTAACAATAGTTTTACGATCCCGGCAATGATGATCGGGACAGAACAAAAAATGGTGACCAAAATGGTCAATACGATACTCACCAAAAGTGTTATCGCAGCGAGTATTCTCGTCATAATTAAATTATTCAAAAGGTTAGCCATAGACAGTGCGCTAAAGAAGCGCAAGGCGCAGATTTTAGCAGAAAACGGCCCAAATAACGGATGATCCTTAGATAGAAAAATAATTCATATCTATCCACATTAGAAAAAATCCCTATTACTCAATCACCAGCAATGTTTTTATTATTAACTTTATGAAAAACAACAACAAATATAATGCTGTAACAAGCATGATAATAAATTAAAAGTGATGTAAATAATTTATACACAAAGTTATCCACATGACGATTTGCGAGCGATCCAGAAGATCTACAAAAGATTTTCACGAAAAGCGGTGAAAAACTCATGTTTTCATCCTGTCTGTGGCATCCTTTACGCATAATCTGATAAACAGGCACGGACATTATGGTTCAGATCCCCCAAAACCCACTAATCCTTGTAGATGGTTCATCTTATCTTTATCGCGCATATCACGCGTTTCCGCCGCTGACTAACAGCGCAGGCGAGCCAACCGGTGCGATGTACGGTGTCCTCAACATGCTGCGTAGTCTGATCATGCAATACCAACCGACGCATGCAGCGGTGGTCTTTGACGCCAAGGGAAAAACCTTTCGTGATGAACTGTTTGAACATTACAAATCACATCGCCCGCCAATGCCGGACGATTTGCGCGCGCAGATCGAACCCCTGCACACAATGGTAAAAGCGATGGGGCTGCCTCTGCTGGCCGTTTCTGGCGTAGAAGCAGACGACGTTATCGGTACTCTGGCACGTGAAGCAGAAAAAGCTGGGCGTCCGGTATTGATCAGCACCGGTGATAAAGATATGGCGCAGTTGGTGACGCCAAATATTACGCTTATCAACACCATGACAAATACTATCCTCGGCCCGGAAGAGGTGGTGAATAAGTACGGCGTACCGCCAGAACTGATCATCGACTTCCTCGCGCTGATGGGCGACTCTTCTGATAACATTCCTGGCGTTCCGGGCGTCGGCGAAAAAACCGCGCAGGCACTGCTACAAGGTCTTGGCGGCCTGGATACGCTGTATGCCGAGCCGGAAAAAATTGCTGGATTGAGCTTCCGCGGCGCGAAAACAATGGCGGCGAAGCTTGAGCAAAATAAAGAGGTGGCCTATCTCTCTTACCAGCTGGCGACGATTAAAACCGACGTTGAACTGGAACTGACCTGCGAACAACTGGAAGTACAACAACCGGCGGCTGAAGAGTTGTTGGGACTGTTCAAAAAGTATGAGTTCAAGCGTTGGACTGCTGATGTCGAAGCGGGCAAATGGTTACAGGCCAAAGGGGCAAAACCAGCCGCGAAGCTGCAGGAAACCATTGTTGTCGACGAAACACCCGAAGTGACTGCAACAGCGATTTCTTACGATAACTACGTCACTATTCTGGACGAAGAAACTCTAAAAGCATGGATTACGAAGCTGGAAAAAGCGCCTGTATTTGCGTTTGATACCGAAACCGACAGCCTCGATAACATCTCTGCCAACCTGGTAGGGCTTTCTTTTGCTATCGAACCTGGCGTAGCGGCCTATATTCCGGTTGCTCATGATTATCTTGATGCGCCCGATCAGATCTCCCGCGAGCGCGCACTCGAGCTGCTAAAACCGCTGCTGGAAGATGAAAAGGCGCTGAAGGTCGGGCAAAACCTGAAATACGATCGCGGCATTCTGGCGAATTACGGCATTGAGCTGCGGGGGATTGCGTTTGATACCATGCTCGAGTCCTACATTCTCAACAGCGTTGCCGGTCGCCACGATATGGACAGCCTCGCGGAACGTTGGTTGAAGCACAAAACCATCACTTTTGAAGAGATTGCCGGTAAAGGTAAAAACCAACTGACCTTTAACCAGATTGCCCTCGAAGAGGCCGGACGTTACGCCGCTGAAGATGCGGATGTCACCTTACAATTGCATCTGAAAATGTGGCCGGATCTGCAAAAACATAAAGGGCCACTGAACGTCTTCGAAAACATCGAAATGCCGCTGGTGCCGGTGCTTTCACGCATCGAACGCAACGGTGTGAAGATCGACCCGAAAGTGCTGCACAATCATTCTGAAGAGCTCACCTTGCGTCTGGCTGAGCTGGAAAAGAAAGCGCATGAAATTGCAGGTGAAGAATTTAACCTTTCTTCCACCAAGCAATTGCAAACTATTCTTTTTGAAAAACAGGGTATTAAGCCGCTGAAGAAAACGCCGGGTGGTGCGCCGTCAACGTCGGAAGAGGTACTGGAAGAGCTGGCACTGGACTATCCGTTGCCAAAAGTAATTCTGGAGTATCGTGGTCTGGCGAAGCTGAAATCGACCTACACCGACAAGCTGCCGCTGATGATCAACCCGAAAACCGGGCGCGTGCATACTTCCTATCACCAGGCAGTAACTGCGACGGGGCGTTTATCCTCAACCGATCCTAACCTGCAAAACATTCCGGTGCGTAACGAAGAAGGCCGCCGTATCCGCCAGGCGTTTATTGCGCCACAGGATTATGTGATTGTCTCGGCGGACTACTCGCAGATTGAACTGCGCATTATGGCGCATCTTTCACGAGACAAAGGCTTGCTGACCGCATTTGCAGAAGGAAAAGATATCCACCGGGCAACGGCTGCAGAAGTGTTTGGTTTGCCACTGGAAACTGTCACCAGCGAACAACGCCGTAGCGCGAAAGCAATCAACTTTGGTCTGATTTATGGCATGAGTGCTTTCGGTCTGGCACGGCAATTGAACATTCCACGTAAAGAAGCACAGAAGTACATGGACCTTTACTTCGAACGCTACCCAGGCGTACTGGAGTATATGGAACGCACTCGTGCTCAGGCGAAAGAGCAGGGATACGTTGAAACCCTGGACGGACGTCGCCTTTATCTGCCGGATATCAAATCCAGCAACGGTGCACGTCGTGCTGCGGCTGAACGTGCAGCCATTAACGCACCAATGCAGGGAACCGCCGCCGACATTATCAAACGGGCTATGATTGCCGTTGATGCCTGGCTACAGGAAGAGCAACCGCGCGTGCGTATGATCATGCAGGTACACGATGAACTGGTGTTTGAAGTTCATAAAGATGATGTCGATGCGGTAGCGAAGAAGATCCATCAGTTGATGGAAAACTGTACCCGCCTGGATGTGCCGTTGCTGGTGGAAGTGGGTAGTGGCGAAAACTGGGATCAGGCGCACTAAGATTTGCCTTAACAAGCCTTTTTTTCGTAACTAAGCAACATAACCAGCCACGATTTGTGATGGGTATTAGAAATTCCTATGCAACAACTGAAAAAAAATTACAAAAAGTGCTTTCTGAACTGAACAAAAAAGAGTAAAGTTAGTCGCGTAGGGTACAGAGGTAAGATGTTCTATCTTTCAGACCTTTTACTTCACGTAATCGGATTTGGCTGAATTTTTTAGCCGCCCCAGTCAGTAATGACTGGGGCGTTTTTTATTGTGCGAAAGAAAAGATCCGTATTGCCGGATACGTTGTGCTTAACAGGCCTACGGTAGGAAAATAGCTCATTGAATTTGCATGATTTTATGTGCCAGATACGCGATATCCGGCACATGCGTAAGGGCTAGAAAATTATTCGCCGCCCTGCGTTTCTTCTACAGGCTGCATCTCGCTGAACCAGGTATCCAGTTTCTGCCGCAGCTTATCCACACCTTGCTTCTTCAGAGAAGAGAATGTCTCTACCTGCACATCACCGTTAAACGCCAGCACTGCTTCACGCACCATATTCAATTGCGCTTTACGTGCACCGCTCGCCAGTTTATCCGCTTTGGTCAGCAACACCAGTACGGCGATATTGCTGTCCACCGCCCACTCAATCATCTGCTGGTCGAGATCTTTCAGCGGATGGCGAATATCCATCAGCACGACCAGGCCTTGTAGACTCTGACGTTTTTCGAGGTACTCACCGAGCGCGCGCTGCCATTTGCGCTTCATCTCTTCAGGAACTTCCGCGTAGCCATAGCCAGGCAAGTCGACCAGACGTTTGCCCTCAGCCACTTCAAACAGGTTGATAAGCTGGGTACGTCCTGGTGTTTTCGAGGTACGCGCCAGGCTTTTCTGGTTAGTCAGCGTGTTCAGCGCGCTGGATTTACCTGCGTTGGAACGGCCTGCAAAAGCCACTTCGATCCCGGTATCGGAAGGTAAGTGGCGAATATCAGGCGCACTCATCACAAAATGCGTCTGTTGATAATTCAAATTAGTCAAAGCGGTCGTCTCCGTCAGTCAAAGCTTTGCGGCGATTATACCTGAACCACAATAAAAGACGGATTTTTCGGCGTGAACGGTGTAAGTAAATACCATGTACTTTGTGAGACATTGCCGATTGTTTTTATGCGAAATCGAAGAGAAATTTCTGCGACACATGTCAAATAGGCTAAATAAATCATGTGATTAGTTTTATACAATAATCTGAAAATGAGTAAATACTGATGATAGTTTATTGTTTGTTTAACACAGAAGCGTAAAGTAGCACCCATAGAGCGAGGACGCTAACAGGAACGATGACTCAGGATGAGGGTCAGGAGCGCCAGGAGGCGAAGACAGAGGATTGTCAGGAAGACAAACGTCCGGAGACGTCACTAAAGGGAAATGGAATCAACACGGAATGTTCCGGCTAATGGAAAAACAGGGTGTGTTGGCGGCCTGCAAGGATTGTAAGACCCGTTAAGGGTTGTGAGTCAGGAAAAAAGGCGACAGAGTAATCTGTCGCCTTTTTTCTTTGCTTGCTTTCTGTTAGATTCCGCCGCAAATCTATACTAAATAAAACGGCTAAAAGACGAATTGATATGAAACCATCATCTTCAAACTCACGCAGCAAAGGTCATGCAAAAGCGCGTCGTAAAACCCGCGAAGAGCTGAATCAGGAAGCTCGTGATCGCAAGCGCCAGAAAAAACGCCGTGGTCATGCACCAGGCAGCCGCGCAGCGGGCGGTAGCGCTACTTCGGGTAGCAAGGGCCAGAATGCACCGAAAGATCCACGTATTGGCAGTAAAACCCCTATTCCATTGGGCGTGACTGAAAAAGTCACCAAACAGCACAAACCGAAGAGTGAGAAACCTATGCTTTCACCGCAGGCGGAGTTGGAGTTACTGGAGACGGATGAGCGTCTGGATGCGCTGCTGGAACGTCTGGAAGCAGGCGAAACCCTGAGTGCCGAAGAGCAATCCTGGGTAGATGCCAAGCTGGATCGTATTGATGAGCTGATGCAGAAACTCGGCCTCTCTTATGACGACGACGAAGAAGAGGAAGAAGACGAGAAGCAAGAAGACATGATGCGTCTGCTGCGGGGCAACTAACGGATTGCCGCCGTGGGCCTTCCCGTTCTGCTGATAACCCTTCCGGTTATATGTTATCTGGTGTGGTTATTCGTTAAACTACAGCGGTTGTCGCGGCGACAAAAGTGGCTGCGCAACCGGCTGATGACCCGAAACGGGCATCCGCCGGTACGCCGTAGCCGCCAGAGACGCCATCGGAAGGAGTGAGCATGTCTGTACAGCAAATCGACTGGGACCTGGCCCTGATCCAGAAATATAACTATTCCGGGCCACGATACACCTCGTACCCGACCGCGCTGGAGTTTTCAGAAGACTTCGGTGAACAGGCGTTTTTACAAGCCGTGGCGCGCTACCCAGAGCGTCCCTTATCTCTCTACGTACATATCCCGTTCTGCCACAAACTTTGCTACTTCTGCGGTTGCAACAAGATTGTGACTCGTCAGCAGCACAAGGCCGACCAGTATCTGGACGTGCTTGAGCAAGAAATCGTTCATCGTGCTCCGCTTTTTGCCGGGCGCAAGGTGAGCCAACTGCACTGGGGCGGCGGTACGCCGACGTATCTGAATAAAGCGCAAATCAGCCGCCTGATGAAGCTGCTGCGCGAAAACTTCCTGTTCAATGCCGATGCGGAGATTTCGATCGAAGTCGATCCGCGCGAAATCGAACTGGATGTACTCGATCATTTACGCGCGGAAGGCTTTAACCGCCTGAGCATGGGCGTGCAGGACTTCAACAAAGAAGTACAGCGTCTGGTTAACCGCGAGCAGGATGAAGAGTTCATCTTTGCGCTGCTTAACCATGCGCGTGAGATTGGCTTTACCTCCACCAACATTGACCTGATTTACGGCCTGCCGAAACAGACGCCGGAGAGTTTCGCCTTTACCCTGAAACGCGTGGCGGAACTGAACCCTGACCGTCTGAGCGTCTTTAACTACGCGCATCTGCCAACTATTTTTGCCGCCCAGCGCAAAATCAAAGATGCTGACTTGCCGAGTCCGCAACAAAAACTCGATATTCTGCAGGAAACCATCGCCTTCCTGACACAATCGGGCTATCAGTTTATCGGTATGGATCACTTTGCCCGTCCGGATGACGAGCTGGCGGTGGCCCAGCGTGAAGGCGTGCTGCATCGTAACTTCCAGGGCTACACTACTCAGGGCGATACCGATCTGCTGGGGATGGGCGTTTCCGCCATCAGCATGATTGGCGACTGCTACGCGCAGAACCAGAAAGAGTTGAAGCAGTACTATCAGCAGGTGGATGAACAAGGTAATGCGCTGTGGCGTGGTATTGCGCTAACGCGCGATGATTGTATTCGTCGCGATGTGATTAAGTCGCTCATCTGCAACTTCCGTCTGGATTACGCCCCCATTGAGCAACAGTGGGATTTGCACTTCGCTGATTACTTTGCGGAAGATCTCAGGCTGCTGGCCCCATTAGCAAAAGACGGGCTGGTGGATGTGGATGAGAAGGGGATTCAGGTGACGGCGAAAGGTCGCTTGCTGATCCGCAACATTTGCATGTGCTTTGATACGTATCTGCGCCAGAAAGCGCGAATGCAGCAGTTCTCACGGGTGATTTAAATAGTGAATGGCGCTTCGTTTACAACGGTGATAAACGAAAGCGCCATCAATGTGCTGAGAACAAGGTTGCCTGATGCGCTACGCTTATCAGGCCTGCAAAACCTGTTGAAATTATTGCTTTTGTAGGCCGGATGCGGTGTTCACGCCGCATCCGGCATGAACAAAGAGCACTTCATCAGCAATCTGAAACTCAGCTAAACAGCCCAATCATTGCGGCACACAGCACGGCAGCAACGGCAGTTTGCGGCGTGTGGCTGTTAACTGCGCCACTTGATAGCAGATTAATTATTGATTCCAGCATAATGACACTCCCCCCGTTTTTCGGGCATGATCATACTGAACTTACCGGAACAGTAAAGCGCAAAATACCAGCAATTTGCGCTCAATAATCAATCTTTACATGGCGAGCCTGAATCACTCCATCCCCAGCTCTTTTAACTTACGCGTCAGGGTGTTACGCCCCCAGCCAAGTAAGCGCGCTGCTTCCTGTTTATGCCCCTGCGTATGTCGCAACGCGGTAGTCAGTAACGTCCGCTCCAACTCTGGTTGCGCTTCAGACAGCAAGTTTTGATGACCGGAACGTAGCGCCCGATCTGCCCACTGTGCTAACAGCGTTGCCCAACTGTCCGGCTGCATTTGTGAAGTGCTTTCCGGTACGGTTGATTCAAACAGTTCGCCAGGCAAATCCTGAATCAACACTTCCTGTCCGGCAGCCATTACCGTTAGCCAGCGGCAGGTGTTTTCCAGCTGGCGCACGTTGCCTGGCCACGCCAAACGCGTCAGAGCGGCTTCAGTTTCCGGATGCAGCAACTTTGCTTCTACGCCCAGCTCGCGAGCGGCAACTTGTAAAAAATGGCGTGCCAGACGGGGAATATCTTCCCGACGCTCACGCAGCGGCGGCAGATGAACACGGATAACGTTCAGGCGGTGGAACAAATCCTCACGGAACTTGCCTTCCTGCACCCGCTGTTCGAGATTCTGGTGAGTGGCAGCGATAATCCGCACATCCACTTTCACCGGCGCATAGCCGCCAACGCGATAAAACTGACCGTCTGCCAGCACGCGCAGCAAACGCGTCTGCACATCCAGTGGCATATCGCCAATTTCATCGAGAAATAACGTGCCGCCATCGGCCTGTTCAAAACGCCCCTGACGAATGGTATTCGCGCCGGTAAACGCGCCTTTCTCGTGACCGAACAGTTCTGATTCGATCAAATCCTTCGGGATAGCAGCCATATTGAGCGCGATAAACGGCGCTTTGGCTCGCGGGCTGTGGCGATGCAGGGCATGAGCAACCAGTTCTTTACCAGTGCCGGATTCGCCGTTGATCAGCACGCTAATGGAAGAGCGCGAAAGCCGACCGATAATACGGAACACGTCCTGCATGGCTGGCGCTTCGCCGATGATATCGGTCGTTGGGCCGTTAAGCTGAACATTACGCGGCTGCTGCTGTTCCTGGTAATGACTGATGGCGCGCTCAACCAGCGCCACGGCTTCGTCGATATCAAACGGTTTAGGCAGATAATCAAACGCCCCTTGTTGATAGGCGCTGACGGCAGCATCCAGATCGGAATGTGCGGTCATAATGATGACCGGAAGCATCGGATGGCGCTGTTTAATCTGCTTGAGCAGCGCCAGCCCGTCCATTCCCGGCATACGGATATCTGAAAGCAGCACATCCGGCGTTTTGCTCGCCAGCGCCTCCAGTACCTCCGCACCGTTCTCAAACGTCGTACAGGTTAAACCTGCCCCAGCGAGCGCACGTTCAAGCACCCAACGGATGGAACTATCGTCATCGACTACCCAGACTATCCCTCGTTGCATAAACGTCACCTTTATTTCCTGATAGGCAGGTAAACCGAGAACTCGGTATGACCTGGCCAACTGGTAAATTCAATTTTGCCTGAATGCTGATCAATCAAATTACGGGCGATGGATAAGCCAAGCCCGGTGCCACCTTCGCGGCCGCTGACCATCGGGTAAAACAGCGTATCCTGCAAATGAGGCGGAATGCCCGGCCCGTTGTCTTCCACATCAATCCGCGCCGCCAGCCGATAGCGTTCGCCGTGTAAGGTCAGTTGAAACGCGGTGCGGGTACGCAGAATGATTTCACCACCTTCCGGCCCCAGCGCCTGTAGCGCATTGCGCACAATATTCAGCAGCACTTGCTCAATTTGATCCGGGTCGTGCGCCAGTTCCGGCAGGCTGGGGTCGTAATCACGAATCAACCGCACGTTGTCCGGCAGTTCCATCGACACCAGCGTCACCACGCGTTCAGCCACTTTGTGAATACTTTCGGTAACGCGCGTACCGGGCAGCTGCGGCCCCAACAGACGGTCGACCAGATTTCGCAGCCGGTCCGCCTGTTCGATAATCACTTTGGTATATTCCAGCAGCGACGGGTCAGGTAACGCTTTGCTGAGCAGCTGCGCCGCGCCACGTAAACCGCCAAGCGGATTTTTAATCTCATGCGCCAGGCCGCGCACTAAATCACGGGCAGCAACCTGCTGGGCGTGCTGTAGCTGTTCCTGACTTAAGCGGCGCTGGTTATCCATCGGTGCCATCTCCAGCAGGATCATGCCGTCTGGCATGCGCTGAGCCGTCACAGAAAGGATATGCGAGCGACCGTCGATGACCAGCGTCACTTCGTTATCGGTAAAACCTTGCCCCGCCTCCAGACTTTCTTGCATCAGCTCGATATTTAATGAGAAGTAGCTCAATAGTTCCGGTAACGGTGTACCAAACAATTTGCGGGAGCTTTGGGCGAGCAGTTGTTGCGCGGCGGGGTTGGCGTAATGGATCGCCAGGTTGTCATCAATTAACAAAATACTGTTAATCAGCGAGTTGAGGATCTGCCCAGCATCGGGCTGCGTGCCTGTTGCCATAAAGCAGTCTCCTGAACAGGTTGCACCATTTTAGTGCATTATAGCTTTTTACGGATAAAAAGCGCGAAGCATCACAGAAGTTACGGAGAAAAAAGCCCATGCAGAGATGGGCTGAAAGTTTCCACGGCAACTAAATCCCGGCGTTGTTCGCGCCGGGTAGTACAACTTCAACTATTAGACGCTGTAGTACAGCTCAAACTCTACCGGATGCGGAGTCATACGCACGCGGTCATCTTCTTCGCGACGCAGAGCGATGTACGCATCGATCGCTTCATCAGTGAACACGCCACCGGCTTTCAGGAACTCGCGGTCCAGATCCAGTTCGTTCAGTGCTTCTTCCAGAGAGCCTGCAACCTGTGGGATCTCTTTCGCTTCTTCTGGCGGCAGGTCATACAGGTTTTTGTCCATGGCTTCGCCCGGATGGATCTTGTTTTTGATGCCATCAAGACCGGCCATCAGCAGGGCAGCAAAGCACAGGTACGGGTTAGCCGCCGGGTCCGGGAAACGCACTTCGATACGACGTGCTTTCGGAGAAGAAACCACCGGAATACGGATAGACGCAGAACGGTTACGCGCAGAGTAAGCCAGCATTACCGGTGCTTCGTAACCCGGGACCAGACGCTTGTAAGAGTTGGTGGTCGGGTTTGCCAGGGCGTTAATTGCTTTAGCGTGTTTGATTACGCCGCCAATGTAGTACAGCGCCTGTTCAGACAGACCTGCGTATTTGTCGCCCGCGAACAGGTTAACGCCGTTTTTAGACAGCGACATGTGGCAGTGCATACCGGAGCCGTTATCACCGAACATCGGTTTTGGCATAAAGGTCGCGGTTTTGCCGAAGCGGTGCGCCACGTTGTGCACAACATATTTGTAGATCTGAATTTCGTCAGCTTTTTTGGTCATGGTATTGAAGCGGGTAGCCACTTCGTTCTGACCTGCAGTCGCTACTTCGTGGTGATGTGCTTCAACCACCAGACCCATCTGTTCCATCACCAGACACATTTCAGAACGAATATCCTGAGCAGAGTCTACCGGCGGCACCGGGAAGTAACCGCCTTTCACTGCCGGACGGTGACCTTTGTTACCACCTTCGTATTGGGTGGAGGAGTTCCATGCGCCTTCGATATCGTCGATAGCAACGTGGGAACCGGAGATAGATGATCCGAAACGGATGTCATCGAACAGGAAGAATTCAGGTTCTGGCCCGAACAGTACGGTGTCGGCAATGCCAGTGGAACGCAGGTAATCTTCGGCGCGCTTCGCAATAGAGCGCGGGTCACGGTCATAGCCTTGCAGGGTGCCAGGTTCAAGGATGTCGCAACGGATAATCAGGGTAGAGTCGGCGAAGAACGGATCAATCACTGCGGTGGATGCGTCTGGCATCAGCACCATGTCGGATTCGTTAATGCCTTTCCAGCCGCCAATCGAGGAGCCGTCAAACATTTTGCCTTCTTCGAAGAATTCAGCATTCACCTGATGAGCAGGGATAGTGACGTGCTGTTCTTTACCTTTGGTATCGGTGAAGCGCAAATCAACAAACTTCACTTCGTGCTCGTTCAGCATCGTCAGTACGTGTTCAGCGGACATACTTTAACTCTCCTGGATTGGTCATTGTCGTCGTGGTAACGAAATCTGCAATTATTTTGGCCGTGTCGCCGTAAAAAAGATAAAGCGAAATCTGTGCCAACTTTTAAATTGCCCCTAAAAGGCGTTATCATGCTTAACATCGTGCAAAAGGGCTGCACCATGATGTGAATGTTGCACCAATATAGTGCTTCAATGGAAACATTAAGCACCATGTTGGTGCAATGACCTTTGGATAACCCTTTTTATGCTCCGTGAAAGCGATCACAAAGGGACTCTGCAATACTTGTTTGCGGAGGATGTTTGTGATCCTGTTTTGTAGTGCGATTAATCCGTGTACAATAACGCGCTATTTCTAATGCCTGAGGCAAAGTTGTGATCGAAAAATTGCGTAATATCGCCATCATCGCGCACGTCGACCATGGTAAAACCACCCTGGTAGACAAGCTGCTCCAACAATCCGGTACGTTCGACTCTCGTGCCGAAACCCAAGAGCGCGTGATGGACTCCAACGATTTGGAGAAAGAGCGTGGGATTACCATCCTCGCGAAAAACACCGCTATCAAATGGAATGATTACCGTATCAATATCGTTGATACCCCGGGGCACGCCGACTTCGGTGGTGAAGTTGAACGTGTAATGTCCATGGTAGACTCAGTGCTGCTGGTGGTTGACGCATTTGACGGCCCGATGCCGCAAACGCGCTTCGTAACCAAAAAAGCGTTTGCTTACGGCCTGAAGCCGATTGTTGTTATCAACAAAGTTGACCGCCCTGGCGCGCGTCCTGACTGGGTTGTGGATCAGGTATTCGACCTGTTCGTAAACCTCGACGCGACCGACGAGCAGCTGGACTTCCCGATCGTTTACGCTTCTGCGCTGAACGGTATCGCGGGTCTGGACCACGAAGATATGGCGGAAGACATGACCCCGCTGTATCAGGCGATTATTGACCACGTTCCTGCGCCGGACGTTGACCTTGACGGTCCGTTCCAGATGCAGATTTCTCAGCTCGATTACAACAGCTATGTTGGTGTTATCGGCATTGGCCGCATCAAGCGCGGTAAAGTGAAGCCGAACCAGCAAGTTACTATCATCGATAGCGAAGGCAAAACCCGCAACGCGAAAGTCGGTAAAGTGCTGGGCCACCTCGGTCTGGAACGTATCGAAACCGATCTGGCGGAAGCTGGCGATATCGTGGCGATCACGGGCCTGGGCGAACTGAACATTTCTGACACCGTTTGCGACACGCAAAACGTTGAAGCGCTGCCGGCACTCTCCGTTGATGAGCCGACCGTTTCTATGTTCTTCTGCGTTAACACCTCGCCGTTCTGCGGTAAAGAAGGTAAGTTCGTAACGTCTCGTCAGATCCTGGACCGTCTGAACAAAGAACTGGTACACAACGTTGCGCTGCGCGTAGAAGAAACCGAAGACGCCGATGCGTTCCGCGTTTCTGGTCGTGGCGAACTGCACCTGTCTGTTCTGATCGAAAACATGCGTCGTGAAGGTTTCGAACTGGCGGTATCCCGTCCGAAAGTTATCTTCCGTGAAATCGACGGTCGTAAACAAGAGCCGTATGAAAACGTGACTCTGGACGTTGAAGAACAGCATCAGGGTTCTGTGATGCAGGCGCTGGGCGAACGTAAAGGCGACCTGAAAAACATGAATCCAGACGGTAAAGGCCGCGTACGTCTCGACTACGTGATCCCAAGCCGTGGTCTGATCGGCTTCCGTTCTGAGTTCATGACCATGACTTCCGGTACTGGTCTGCTGTACTCCACCTTCAGCCACTACGACGACGTACGTCCGGGTGAAGTGGGTCAGCGTCAGAACGGCGTACTGATCTCTAACGGTCAGGGTAAAGCGGTAGCGTTCGCGCTGTTCGGTCTGCAGGATCGCGGTAAGCTGTTCCTCGGTCACGGTGCAGAAGTTTACGAAGGTCAGATTATCGGTATTCACAGCCGCTCTAACGACCTGACTGTAAACTGCCTGACCGGTAAGAAACTGACCAACATGCGTGCTTCCGGTACTGACGAAGCCGTTGTTCTGGTTCCGCCTATCCGCATGACTCTGGAACAAGCTCTGGAGTTCATCGATGATGACGAACTGGTAGAAGTGACTCCGACCTCTATCCGTATTCGTAAACGTCACCTGACGGAAAACGATCGTCGTCGCGCTAACCGCGCACCGAAAGACGATTAATTTCGTTTTTTAGTCATAAAAAACCTGCCAGCGATGGCAGGTTTTTTTTTGCCTGTCGTGAGCACTCACCAATGAGAGTATCTCCCTTATAAGTCTGTGGTTACGTCAATAGAGAGCTTTGTCACAATTATCTGCAAAGTCATACGCCGTTAATTGCTTTCTTTTTTGGCGTAAGCGTAAGATGCCTCATCTGGTTTAAACCAAAAGGATTAAACAATGACGGGAAATCAATCCACCGTAGAAAATGCAAAAGAGAAACTGGATCGGTGGTTAAAAGATGGCATCACTACGCCGGGTGGAAAACTCCCTTCAGAAAGAGAGCTGGGAGAGCTGCTGGGCATTAAACGTATGACGCTGCGCCAGGCGTTGCTGAACCTCGAGGCAGAATCCAAAATCTTCCGTAAGGATCGTAAAGGGTGGTTCGTGACTCAGCCGCGATTTAATTACAGCCCGGAGCTGTCGGCGAGCTTTCAGCGGGCCGCAATTGAGCAAGGGCGGGAACCTTCCTGGGGGTTTACCGAGAAAAGCCGTACCAGCGACATTCCCCAGACGCTTGCGCCACTGATTGCAGTGACGCCATCAACCGAACTCTATCGTATTACCGGCTGGGGGGCGCTGGAAGGACATAAAGTTTTCTATCACGAAACATATATTAATCCTGAAGTTGCCCTAGGTTTTATTGAACAACTTGAAAACCACTCATTTTCTTCAGTCTGGGAAAAGTGCTACCAAAAAGAGACGGTAGTAAAAAAATTGATTTTCAAACCCGTCAGAATGCCGGGCGATATCAGCAAGTATCTTGGCGGTTCTGCGGGTATGCCTGCGATCTTAATTGAAAAGCATCGCGCCGACCAGCAAGGCAATATTGTCCAGATAGATATTGAATATTGGCGATTTGAGGCCGTAGACCTCATCATTAATCTGTAGGTGTTTTATGGTGACAACAAATAACGCAAGAAAGATTCTACAACGTGTCGATACTCTTCCTCTTTATTTACATGCTTATGCCTTTCATTTAAATATGCGGCTGGAAAGAGTATTGCCTGCTGATTTACTTGATATCGCGAGTGAAAATAATCTGCGGGGCGTCAAAATTCATGTTCTGGATGGAGAGCGTTTTTCTCTTGGCAATATGGACGATAAAGAACTCTCTGCCTTTGGTGATAAAGCCCGCCGTCTGAATCTTGATATTCATATTGAAACCAGCGCCTCAGATAAGGCATCTATTGACGAAGCCGTCGCCATCGCGTTGAAAACCGGGGCATCGTCCGTACGTTTTTATCCACGTTATGAAGGTAATTTGCGCGACGTATTATCGATCATCGCTAACGACATTGCCTATGTACGGGAAACGTATCAGGACAGCGGCCTGACTTTTACGATCGAGCAGCATGAAGATTTAAAAAGCCATGAGCTGGTGTCGCTGGTCAAAGAAAGTGAGATGGAGTCTCTTTCCTTACTGTTTGATTTTGCGAACATGATCAATGCAAATGAGCATCCCATCGACGCTTTAAAAACGATGGCGCCACATATTACCCAGGTGCATATCAAAGATGCATTGATTGTTAAAGAACAGGGTGGTCTGGGCCATAAAGCCTGTATTTCAGGTCAGGGAGATATGCCATTCAAAGCGTTATTAACGCACCTTATCTGCCTGGGCGATGATGAGCCGCAGGTGACGGCATATGGCCTGGAAGAAGAGGTTGATTATTATGCTCCGGCGTTCCGCTTTGAAGACGAAGATGATAATCCGTGGATCCCTTATCGCCAGATGAGTGAAACACCACTACCAGAAAATCATTTACTGGATGCGCGGTTACGTAAAGAAAAAGAAGATGCGATTAATCAGATAAATCATGTGCGTAACGTACTACAACAAATCAAACAAGAGGCAAGCCATCTTCTGAACCACTAATAAGTTTTAACTCATACGCAGTTAATAAAACCATTCCATAAGAATGGTCGATATCTTATTGCCTTTAAAACAGTGATTTTAAAAATCGCTTAGGGGATGTTATGCTCACGAAAAAGAAATGGGCGTTATTTAGTCTATTAACACTGTGTGGCGGTACAATTTATAAATTACCGTCGCTGAAAGATGCGTTTTATATCCCGATGCAGGAATATTTCCATTTGACTAATGGTCAAATTGGTAATGCTATGTCGGTAAACTCATTTGTCACCACAGTGGGCTTTTTTCTGTCTATTTATTTTGCTGATAAACTACCGCGCAGATACACCATGTCACTCTCACTCATTGCGACGGGATTACTGGGTGTTTATTTGACAACAATGCCGGGGTATTGGGGCATCCTCTTTGTCTGGGCGCTATTTGGCGTTACCTGCGACATGATGAACTGGCCGGTCTTGCTCAAGTCAGTAAGTCGATTGGGCAATAGCGAACAACAAGGTCGGTTGTTTGGCTTCTTCGAAACAGGGCGTGGCATTGTCGATACCGTGGTGGCATTTTCTGCGTTGGCAGTATTTACCTGGTTTGGCAGTGGCTTATTGGGCTTTAAAGCGGGTATCTGGTTCTATTCCCTTATTGTGATTGCCGTGGGTGTTATCATTTTCTTTGTCCTCAATGACAAAGAAGAGGCACCGTCCGTGGAGGCGAAAAAAGAAGACGAAGCATCGCAAAACACCAGTATGACCTCGGTGCTGAAAGACAAAACCATCTGGCTTATCGCTTTCAACGTTTTCTTCGTTTACGCGGTTTACTGTGGCCTGACGTTCTTCATTCCATTCCTGAAAAACATCTATCTACTGCCCGTTGCGCTGGTGGGGGCTTACGGCATCATTAACCAATACTGTCTGAAAATGATCGGAGGACCGATTGGTGGCATGATTTCAGATAAGATCCTGAAATCGCCGAGTAAATATCTATGCTACACCTTTATCATCAGTACCGCTGCGCTCGTACTGTTGATTATGCTGCCGCACGAAAGCATGCCGGTCTATTTAGGGATGGCCTGTACATTGGGCTTTGGTGCGATTGTCTTTACTCAGCGCGCCGTATTCTTTGCTCCTATTGGCGAAGCAAAAATTGCTGAAAATAAAACAGGCGCGGCGATGGCGTTGGGTAGCTTTATCGGTTACGCCCCGGCGATGTTCTGCTTCAGTCTGTATGGCTACATTCTGGATTTAAATCCGGGGATTATTGGCTACAAAATCGTGTTTGGCATTATGGCCTGCTTCGCATTCTGTGGTGCGGTGGTTTCCGTAATGCTGGTTAAGCGAATTAGCCAACGTAAGAAAGAGATGCTGGCGGCTGAAGCTTAATTAATGGCCGGATGTGCTTAATCCGGCCAACGAAAACCGTATCAACCGTAGGCCGCATCCGGCAAAATAAAATCCGCTGAATCCCCAGCGGATTTTTCGAAGTTTCAATTTCAGGAAACTTCCTGCTCGGCAACCACCAGTTCAACATTCTCTTCACTTAACAACTGGCAGAAAGAATTGGGAGGCGGGGCATCAGTAAAAAAAGCCCTGACATTCCGCGCATTGCCAATTGAAACCGCAGCCGAAGCGGCAAACTTAGTATGATCTGCCACTAGCAATGTATTCCGCGCATGTTTAATCATCGTTCTCGCGACTAACGCTTCATTGACATCAAATTCCAGCAGGGTGCCGTCATGCTCAATGGCACCAATACTGGTGATTAAATAGTCTGCGCGAAAACCTTCAATAAAATCCACGGCTCCAGGGCCGATAATCCCACCGTTATGGGCGCGTAAAGTGCCTCCCGGCACCATCACTTCAATATCCTGATTCTTATAAAGAATCTGTGCCACACGCAGGCTGTTAGTGATAATGCGTAAATCACGACGGTTGAGTAATGCCCTGGCAACGGCTTCTACGGTTGTACCGATGGTGATGAAGACAGTACAGCGTTCGGGAAGGTAATCGGCGACCGCCTCAGCGATCGCCCGTTTCTCGGCGGTGAGCGAAAGTTCCCGTTGCTCAAAAGCGGTATTCATGACGCTGGAGACGCGCCCGGCTCCTCCATGATGACGGGTGATCAACCCCTGCTCACTGAGTTTTCGGATATCCCGGCGCACGGTTTGCGTTGAAACATCCAGCAGTTGTGCCAGTTCTTCAATATTCATATAACCGCGTTCTGCGATTAGATGAACGAGTTGGTCATGGCGTGGATTACCTGTCACTTCGATGATACTCATGAATACTCCCTTGCCCCTCCTCGGTAGATGTTTACCATTTTACGCATAAAGTGACAAAAATGATTCGGTTTGCTCACGATTAGGAATGCCAGCCCGACCGCCAGGCTGGGTACATTTCATCGCGGCAACCGCACTGGCAAAACGAATAGCCTCTTTTGTTGGCATTTTTTCTGCCAACGCTACCGCGAGTGCACCGTGAAAAACATCGCCTGCTCCAGTGGTATCAACCACATTGACAGAAAATGCCTCCTGTTGACACAAATGATCATCTTCAATCCACAACGAACCTTCAGAACCCAGCGTGACATACACTTTACCTGCTGTTTGTGTCGTTGCCTGGTACAAGCTTTCTTCAGGTGACTGAAGGCCAGTCATACGTTTCAGGCCTGGCGTAGAGAACACAGCATGATCGGCAAGCGCGACAAGTGGAGAAATATCCTGCGGTGTCATATCGGCGTCTAAAAGCGTTGTCACCCCCGCAAGGCGCGCTAGCGAGAATGCTTTTTCAGTACCGCTATGCCAGCGAACATCGGCCAGAATCAGATCATAACGAGAGAAATCGATCGCTTCTAACCATTCGGCATCAGTACCGAGATCGGGACTTGGATAATTAACGATAATCCGTTCGCCATGCTGATCAACGAGGATCGCTGATTGCGACGAACGGGCGTTAGGATATCGGCGGCAAAATGCGGTATTGACGCCCCAACCCTCAAGTTCTGCAAGTAAGGTATTTCCACAACTGTCATCGCCGACGCGACCGATGAAATCAACCTCCACGCCAAGTTTTGCGATTGCAACACCGGCTGTTGCTGCCGGGCCGCCACCAATCTCAAGATAATGATTTGCCTGATATTTCCCGCCGCCCTCCGGCAGAGTGGGCAAAGAATAAATCCTGTCCTGAACTGTGATACCCACGCATGCAATCCTGGTCATATTTGTCTTGTCCTGTTTAATTTTGTCGTCTTTGGTCAATTTAAATGACACAAATGATCAAATTAGTGATGCGTGTCGTGTTTTTGAACATAAATTACAAATATGCTCAAAAACAGACGAAAACGAATTTTCAATTGTCATTATTTTGTCAATGTCAGACAGGAGAGCATTCATGGCAACCATTGCATTTCTCGGGCTGGGGCAGATGGGTAGCCCTATGGCTAACAATCTATTGCAAAAAGGGCATTCATTGCAGGTATTTGATGTCAATGCACAGGCCGTCGATGCGCTAGTTACGCAGGGGGCCACTGCGGCACAAACCCCAGCGGAAGCGGCAGCAGGCGCTGAATTTATCATCACTATGCTTCCCAATGGTGACATTGTTCGACAGGTGCTGTTGGGGGAAAAAGGCGTCTGTGAAACTGTTTCATCTGACGCGTTATTGATTGATATGTCGACTATTCATCCCTTACAGACCGATGCATTAATACGGGAATTACAAGAAAAAGGCATCAGTATGATGGACGCCCCCGTGGGCAGAACGTCCGTGAATGCGATTGATGGCACATTGCTGATTTTAGCGGGTGGCACTGATGAGCAGATTGCGCGTGCACGCCCGATTCTCATGTGCATGGGTAATGAGCTGGTCGAGGCTGGCGGCCCAGGAATGGGGATCCGCGTGAAGCTAATTAACAACTATATGAGCATTGCGCTTAATGCGCTGTCCTCCGAAGCCGCTGTGTTATGTGAGTCACTGGGATTAAATCTTGATGTCGCAATTAAGGTGATGAGTGGTACGGCAGCAGGGAAAGGACATTTTACGACCACCTGGCCTGGCAAAGTGCTGAAAGGCGATCTTTCTCCCGCCTTCATGGTGGACCTGGCATTGAAAGATCTGCGTATTGCAGTTGACGTCGCTCGGGAAACGGGGGCGCCGCTCAATATGGGGATTGCAGCAGAAAGTTATTACGCCGCAGCAAGTCAAGACGGCAAAGGGCGGCAGGACTGGAGCGCCCTGCTAAATCAGGTTCGCCAGCAGGCTGGTCTTTAATTTTATCTATTAACAGGAGTTTCTATGTCATCCCACTTCACCCCATTTACGCTGAAAGATATCTCCCGCCCAGGTGGTGGATTCGCCATGTTAGCTGTCGATCAGCGTGAGGCCATGCGCCTGATGTTTGCGGCAGCAGGGCAGCCCAAACCCATTGCCGACAGTGTACTCACCGATTTTAAGGTTGCCGCGACCCGAATCCTTTCTCCTTATGCTTCTGCCGTTCTGGCGGATAAACAATTTTGTCTTGAGCAAATAGTCGAGCAGGGCGCTGTTGCTAATTCTTGCGGCCTGATTGTCGCTGCCGATCTTTTTATCCCAGGTAATGGCATCCCGGTTGATAGCGTTGAAATAGATATGTCCGTCGACCCGCATAAAGCCCGTGAAATGGGGGCTAAGGCAATGAAATTACTTGTACTCTGGCGTGAAGATGAACCCGCAGAGGAACGTCTGGCAATGGTTGATAAATTTGTTCGTCGCTGCCGTAGTGCCGGGCTGGTTAGCATTATTGAACCTGTGGTGCGTCCACCTCGTCGCGGTTGGGACTTTGATCGTGAAAGCGCCATTGTTGCCGCCGCCGCAGAGCTTGGTGGAACAGAGGCTGATCTTTACAAAGCCGAGATGCCATTAGGGGGCAAAGGCGATGAAAAAACCTTACTTGCCGCCTGTCAGCAACTTAACGATCAGATGAAGATGCCGTGGGTAATTCTTTCTTCTGGCGTTGATGCCGATATTTTTGGCCGTGCAGTAAGTATTGCCATGAAAGGTGGTGCGTCGGGCTTCCTGGCTGGACGAGCGGTTTGGGCGTCGGTTGTTGGTGCACAAGATCCACAAACTATGCTGCGCGATGTCTCTGTTCCTCGTTTACAACGGTTGGCAGAAATTGTCGATGAAGGTATCGCGCAACGCTAATCCCCTATGGATATCGATTCTGGAGAATAACAATGGATAAAATTACCCAGGTTTTATTTTCAGATATTGGGAAAGTCACCACTCAATATGTTGAAGTACCACACCAGGAACTTAAACCGCACGAAGTACGGATTGCGCCCGTGTTCTACGGGATATGCGGTTCGGATCTGCATGTTCTGAAGGGCGGTCATCCGTTTGCCAAACCGCCTGTCGTCCCCGGTCATGAAATTGCAGCGTGCGTTACGGAAATTGGCAGCGACGTTAAAAATGTACAGCCGGGCGATCATGTTGTGGTCGATCCCATCATGGCTTGCATGGAATGCCGGGCCTGCAAAGCAGGACGTTTTAATCTTTGTGAACCACCGCAGGTTGCCGGTTTTCGCGCGCCGGGCTTTGCTCGCTCACAGCACATTGTTCCTGCGCGTAATTGCCATGTTGCACCAGCCTCTTTACCGCTAAAAGTGTTGGCCTTTGCCGAACCGGCGGCTTGTGCTCGCCATTGCGTTAACCGGATGCCGAAGGCTTCTCTGGAAAGCGTACTGGTTATTGGTGCCGGAACGATTGGATTATCTATCGTGCAGGCACTGCGCATTATGGGAGCAGGGAAGATCACCGTGATTGAACCTGACGCTGCCAAACGCGCCCTGGCGTTAAAGCTGGGCGCAGCAGAAGTTTGGGCTCCAGGGGAACTGGCCGCAGATGTGCGATTTACGGGGGCGATTGATGTTGTTGCAGCGCAGGCCACGCTTAATGATGCCTGTACCCGTGTGTATGCCGGAGGCACCGTCGTGTGCATGGGCGTACCGAGTGGGCCGCGTGAAATACCGCTACCGATGATGCAACGTTTCGAGCGTGACTTGCTCAACTCTGGCATGTACATCCCTGAAGATTTCGATGCCGTTATCGAATGGCTGGCGGATGGGCGGTTTGATACCAGTGAACTGGTTACCGATTTATTTGCCATTGAGGATGCAGCGGCAGCGTTCGAACGTGCGCAGCAAAATGATTCCATAAAAGTCATGCTGCAATTTGCGCCGGAATGATTTTCTAAATCTCTGTCTGGCGCTGCGCCACGCTAGCGCCACCCTACAACAATTAAAAAGGACACTGCGATGAGTCAAATCACCAGTCCTGCAACTTATTCAATTAGTCGGCCACAGGACGTAATTGATATTGTTAATAAGAACTCTGCAATCAACACCAGCATCGGCGTTATTTTTATCGCTTTAGGCGGCATATTGATTGATGCCTACCAGGCGGCGATGGTGGGGTTTGGTAATAAATATATTGCCGCTCAATTTGGCATTTCGCCGGGCCTTGCCGCAACCGTTAATGCGTCAGTATTAATCGCCGCGTTAATTGGCGGTTTATTAGCGAACCGAGTAATAAACCGCTTTGGGCAAAAGCGGGCATTTATTATTGGCATGGGGCTGTGCACCATCGGGGCTGCTGCGGTAGCTATTGCGCCCAGTATCTGGTGGGTGCTGGTGTGCCGCGTCATCATGGGCTTTGGCTTAGGCATCGACTTCCCTTTGGCAACCAATGCCGTGGCAGAGCTTCGTGGTTCAACGTCGAAGAAAACCGGAACGTCGGTCAACCTCTGGCAAATGGCCTGGTATGTTTCGACAACCGTTGTTTATTTGGTGCTTTTGCCGCTGCTTCTGTCGGGTATCGCTGAAGAACAGTTGTGGCGTTACGGAATATTCATCGGAGCTATTTTCGCAGTCATCTTCATGGTTTTGCGTTACTTCTTTATTGGTGAATCCGCAATGTGGGCCGCTCGCGTCGGGCGTTACCAGGAAGCCTGCGACATTCTGGGAAAACGTTATGGTGTTCAGGCTCGCGTTGCGGCACCGGGTACAGCAGAAGCCAGATCTTCGCAAAAAGCAGAGAGTAAATACAGTGGTGGATATGGCATCTTATTTAATGATCGTTACCGCAAACGCACCATTCTTGGCTGTGTCGTGGCAACCATGCAGGCGTGGCAATATAACGCCGTAGGTGTTTATCTTCCTCTTACGTTGGCGGGAATAATAAGTGGCGGGCTTACTGGTGCGTTGACGGGTTCTGCCGTCGTGAATGCCCTTTGTGGGGTGACTGGCGGGATGATCGGCTCGTTTATTCTCCAACGACTGGGTACTCGCCGACAATCGATGTATGGATTTGCCGTTGTGACCTTAGCATTACTGTCGTTAGGTGCGCTGGCAACGACTAACCCCTGGCTGTCTTTAGGGTTATTGGGATCAATTATTTTCTTCCATTCAGCGGGTCCTGGTGGGCTGGGTATGACCATTGCCACACTCTCTTATCCTCCTGCTATTCGCCCTACAGGGGTCGGATTTGCCCGCGCGATTATGCGCACCGGTGCGATTGCCGGGCTTATTTTCTGGCCGATGCTGTGGGGTGCGTTGAAAACTGAAGCGTTTTACTGGTTGGCAATTGTGCCATTCCTGGGATTCCTGACCTGCGTATTGATTAATTGGGAACCTTTGGGGGCGAATGTGGATGCCGAAGACGCGGAAGTTCTGGCGGAATTGAACAAATAAACATAACGCGTATCGACATCAGGCCGATGCGCGTATTTATCAGACTGCCCACTTTGTAGTGGGTTATTCCCCAATTTCTCGCCGACCAGGAGAGGAAAATGATGTCTGAAACGTTACCCACACCGCGAGAAGGACTTTCCGGTAAAGCCATGAGACGTGTCGTAATGGGCAGTTTCGCGGGCGCGTTGATGGAATGGTATGACTTCTTTATTTTTGGCACGGCAGCAGGGCTGGTATTTGCTCCGCTTTTTTTCCCGAACAGCGATCCTTTTATAGGTCTTATAGCCTCCTTTGCGACCTTTGGCGTTGGTTTTTTGACTCGTCCCTTAGGTGGCATCGTCTTTGGCCATTTTGGCGATAAAATTGGGCGAAAAATAACACTTATCTGGACACTGGCTATTGTCGGTTGCTCCACATTTTTGATTGGTTTTATTCCGACGTATCAGGAAATTGGGATCTGGGCACCGCTCATATTAATGGCGCTGCGTTTAATTCAGGGCTTTGGTCTTGGTGGCGAGTATGGCGGAGCGGCATTGATGACCATTGAATCTGCGCCCGAATCCCGGCGCGGTTTTTTAGGTTCGCTCCCACAAACGGCTGCATCAGTGGGGATTATGCTGGCAACCGGTGTTTTTGCGCTTTGTAACCATTTACTGACTCAGGAACAGTTTCTCTCCTGGGGATGGCGTATTCCGTTTTGGCTTTCTGCGGTGATGTTGATCGTTGGATTATTTATCCGCCTGCATACTGAGGAGACACTGGATTTTCAAAAGCAAAAAACGACGAATAATAAAGAAAAGTCTGTTCCTCCGTTGATTGAATTATTCAAAAAACATCCGCGAAATATTTTATTGGCACTGGGCGCGAGGCTGGCGGAGAGTGTCTCTTCCAATATTATTAACGCCTTTGGTATTGTTTATATTTCCAGCCAATTAGCATTATCGCGAGATATTCCCCTGACGGGTATGTTGATTGCCTCGGCGATCGGTATTTTCAGTTGCCCATTGGTTGGATGGTTATCAGATCGTATAGGTCAAAAATGTCTGTATTTATCAGGCGCGGGATTTTGTGTCCTGTTCGCGTTTCCTTTCTTCTTATTGCTGGATAGTAAAAGTACGCTCATCATCTGGTGCAGTATGATCCTCGGCTATAACTTAGGCCCGACGATGATGTTCGCCGTGCAGCCGACACTCTTCACCCGCATGTTCGGCACCAAAGTACGATATACCGGCCTTTCTTTTGCCTATCAATTTTCCGCGATTCTTGGCGGATTAAGCCCTCTTATCGCCTCAAGTTTGCTGGCGCTAGGGGGAGGAAAGCCGTGGTATGTCGCTCTGTTTTTATTTGCTGTCTCAGTTCTTTCTTTTGTTTGCGTCTGGCTGATTGAGCCGACTGATGAACAAGAAACCGCTTCTTACCGCTACATCAGGGAACAATCTCATGAAAACTGAACGGAAAAACGAACATCACCTGGCGCTACAGCTCGCATTTGACGCGCCCTGGCCTGGGCCTGTAGGAGAGTTAGTTACGCTGGAAAAAGGCAATATTCGCCTGCAGATTTATCCGCATGATGGTGCCAGGATAACCTCGTTACAGGCATTTGGTTCTGAAGTATTACGCCAATGGCAGCCACAGCGCAGAGCTTTTCAGTACGGCTGTTTTCCAATGGTGCCGTGGGCAGGGCGACTGGGGAATGCGACGCTGAATGTTGGTGGGCAATGTTATTCTTTACCCGCCAATAAACCACCACATGCGTTGCATGGTATGGCTTGTTACTCAACGTGGGAAATCATCGACAAAACAATAGATTCCCTGACTTTACGTATGCCCCTGGCTTCACCGTGGCCCTGGCAAGGGGAAGTGATTCAGACTTTTTTGCTGGAGAATGATGCGCTGGTTTTGCAACTGGAAATCCATTCACATGCCGATACATTCCCGGCCTCTGCAGGCTGGCATCCGTGGTTTGCGAAAAAGCTGACCCCGCAAAGCACAGAATCGTTGCAGGTGCTTTTTGATGCGGACTGGCAAGAAGAAGCGGGTAGTGATGAACTGCCAACAGGAAATCGCATCTCTCCTCAAGCCGGTCCCTGGGATGACTGTTTTGGTTTTTATGACGGGGTGAAGGTTAAGCTACTGTGGCCTGGTAAACTCGCGATGACCATGACTTCTTCTGCAAACAGTCTGGTGGTATTTGATAAACAGCCTGATGCTACCTGTGTTAATCCGCTTACCCAGGCACCTAACACAATAAATTTAACGCCAGAATTGGTGATGCCAGAGAAGCCGCTGGTCATCGAAACTCGTTGGCAATTTACACCTGAATCTTAACCATTCATCTATTGCGAAAAAGCCAGTGAAATTACTCTGCTTTTTCGCAATCAGCATCACAAGATTACCCTTATTGCCACATAGCCAAACCCATCCTTTCCCGCTACAGTTAATTTCTTGTGGCGAGAAAGGAGGCAAAAATGCTCTATATCTTTGATTTAGGTAATGTGATTGTCGATATCGACTTTAACCGTGTGCTGGGAACCTGGAGCGATTTAACGCGTATTCCGCTGGCATCGCTTAAGAAGAGTTTTCATATGGGGGAGGCTTTTCATCAGCATGAGCGCGGGGAAATTAGCGACGAAGCGTTCGCAGAGGCGATGTGTCATGAGATGGCTCTACCGCTAAGCTACGAGCAGTTCTCCCACGGCTGGCAGGCGGTGTTTGTCGCGCTGCGCCCGGAAGTGATCGCCATCATGCATAAACTGCGTGAGCAGGGGCATCGCGTGGTGGTGCTTTCCAATACCAACCGCCTGCATACCACCTTCTGGCCGGAGGAATACCCGGAAATCCGTGATGCTGCTGACCATATCTATCTTTCGCAAGATCTGGGCATGCGCAAACCTGAAGCACGAATTTACCAGCATGTTTTGCAGGCAGAAGGTTTTTCACCAGACGATACGGTCTTTTTCGACGATAACGCCGATAATATAGAAGGAGCAAATCAGCTAGGCATTACCAGTATTCTGGTGAAAGATAAAACCACCATCCCGGACTATTTCGCGAAGGTGTTATGCTAAAAACCATCCATGAAAAAGCCAGGCATCGTACCCGTCCGCTATGGGCCTGGCTGAAACTACTCTGGCAACGCATTAATGAGGACAACATGACCACCCTGGCAGGTAATCTTGCCTATGTGTCGTTGCTCTCATTAGTGCCGCTGGTTGCCGTTGTTTTTGCACTTTTCGCCGCTTTTCCCATGTTTTCCGACGTCAGCATTCAGTTGCGTCACTTTATTTTTGCCAACTTTCTGCCTGCCACTGGCGACGTTATCCAGCAATATATTGAACAGTTTGTTGCCAATTCCAACAAGATGACCGCCGTCGGGGCATGTGGCCTGATCGTCACGGCGTTATTGCTGATGTATTCCATTGATAGTGCATTGAATGCCATCTGGCGAAGTAAACGGGTACGGCCAAAAATTTACTCGTTTGCTGTGTACTGGATGATTTTAACGCTGGGGCCGCTGCTGGCAGGGGCCAGTCTGGCGATCAGTTCCTATTTGCTCTCCCTGCGCTGGGCGAGCGATCTCAATACTGTCATCGACAATGTGCTGCGTATTTTTCCGCTGCTGTTGTCGTGGATCTCCTTTTGGTTGCTTTACAGCATCGTTCCCACCATCCGCGTACCGAATCGTGATGCTATTGTCGGCGCGTTTGTCGCCGCACTCCTGTTCGAAGCAGGAAAGAAAGGTTTCGCGCTTTATATCACCATGTTCCCGTCATATCAGCTCATTTACGGCGTGCTGGCGGTGATACCCATTCTCTTTGTCTGGGTCTACTGGACATGGTGTATCGTCTTGCTTGGCGCGGAAATTACTGTCACTCTCGGGGAATACCGCAAACTAAAACAAGCAGCTGAACAAGAAGAAGACGACGAACCATGATTGCATTAATTCAACGCGTAACCCGTGCCAGCGTCACCGTGGAGGGAGAAGTGACGGGCGAAATTGGCGCGGGACTTTTGGTGTTATTGGGTGTCGAAAAGGATGACGACGAACAGAAAGCAAACCGTCTGTGCGAGCGTGTGCTCGGCTACCGCATCTTCAGCGATGCCGAAGGCAAGATGAATCTCAACGTGCAACAGGCGGGCGGTAGTGTGCTGGTAGTTTCCCAGTTTACCCTCGCCGCAGATACCGAACGGGGGATGCGCCCAAGTTTCTCCAAAGGCGCATCACCGGATCGCGCAGAGGCGTTATATGACTATTTCGTCGAACGCTGCCGTCAACAAGAGATGAACACGCAAACAGGACGCTTCGCTGCGGATATGCAGGTATCGCTGGTCAATGATGGTCCCGTGACATTCTGGTTGCAGGTATGAGCCAGCTTCCAGGGGTGTCACGGGAAACAAGAGAGAGTATCGCTATGTATCACCTTCGGGTTCCACAAACAGAAGAAGAATTAGAGCGCTACTATCAGTTCCGCTGGGAGATGTTGCGTAAACCCCTGCATCAACCAAAAGGTTCGGAACGCGACGCGTGGGATGCGATGGCGCATCACCAGATGGTCGTCGACGAGCAGGGTAATCTGGTGGCAGTAGGGCGGCTGTATATTAATGCCGATAACGAAGCATCCATTCGCTTTATGGCCGTTCATCCCGACGTGCAAGACAAAGGGCTGGGAACGCTGATGGCGATGACCCTGGAGTCAGTGGCGCGCCAGGAAGGCGTTAAGCGCGTGACCTGCAGCGCCCGTGAAGACGCGGTGGAGTTTTTTGCCAAGCTGGGGTTTGTTAATCAGGGGGAGATCACCACGCCAACCACCACGCCAATTCGCCATTTTTTGATGATTAAACCCGTCGCCACTCTGGATGACATTCTGCATCGCGGCGACTGGTGCGCGCAGTTGCAACAAGCGTGGTATGAACACATCCCGCTTAGTGAAAAAATGGGCGTGCGCATTCAGCAATATACCGGGCAAAAATTTATCACCACCATGCCGGAAACCGGCAATCAGAATCCGCATCATACGCTGTTTGCCGGGAGTTTATTCTCGCTGGCAACGCTTACCGGTTGGGGGCTAATCTGGTTGATGCTGCGCGAACGCCATCTCGGTGGAACGATTATTCTGGCGGATGCGCATATCCGCTACAGCAAGCCGATTAGCGGTAAACCTCATGCGGTAGCCGACCTCGGTGCCTTAAGCGGCGATCTTGACCGTCTGGCGCGCGGACGAAAAGCACGGGTACAGATGCAGGTCGAAATCTTTGGCGACGAGACGCCGGGGGCAGTGTTTGAAGGCACGTATATCGTTCTTCCCGCGAAGCCATTTGGCCCGTATGAAGAGGGCGGGAACGAAGAAGAGTAGGGGCGTTTTACTTGACTGAAAAGGTTTTCAATCTGAAAACCTTTTCAGGGCCCAGGTCCGAAGTTACCCTCCCGCTCTCCAGGCAACATCCCGTAGTGCCGATCGCGCGGCCTCACTGATACCACCTAACTGAAAAAATCCGTGGATAACGCCAGGGTAGCGTTGGCAGGTACATTGCACTCCTTGCTCGGTCATGTGGTGATACAACGCTTCGCCTTCATCACAAAGCGGATCATATTCTGCGGTAATGATATGAACAGTCGGCAAGCCATTAAAATCATCGCGCCATAGAGGACTGGCTTCAGGATGCTTGCGATCAATATCTGGCAGGTACATCTCAAAGCCGCTCAGTAGAGTATCGCGTGTAATGATGTAATCGTGACCATTGCGTATGTAGCTTTCGAAATGCGCAGTCGCATCAAGCATGGGATAAATTAAGATGAGTTGTGCTGGTTGCCACTCGCCAGCACGCTTTAATCGCAAAGCAGTTACCAGCGCCAGATGTCCGCCCGCACTGTCACCGGCAAGAGTTATCCGTTGTTTATCAACGCCGAGTCGTTCGGCGTGTTGCCAGACTAATTCTGCACCTTGTTGCGCATCATCATGGGCGGCGGGGAAAGTATGTTCCGGTGCCAGCCGATACTGGACGGTAATAACACGACATTGCCCGTAATAGGCTAACTGGCGCAGCTGGTTGTCGTGAGTTGCGAACCCGCCGCTAACAAAACAGCCACCGTAGTAATAAATTATCGTCGGGAGTAATGTCGGGGCATTCAGCGGTGACACTATTCGTAAGGTCATCCCTTCAAGTTCGATAGTCTGAATATCTACCCGCGTTTCTGTCTCATCCGCAAGGACAGCGCTGGCGATATAGCCCTCCCTGCGCTGCGCAATACTTTGTTGACGCAATGAGGGGCGACCCGCAGCGATAAATTCTTCGACTAACTCTGCAATTCCTTTTTCCAGTGTCATAGTAGAACTCATTTTGCTGTATGAATGTACAGTTTTATACACCCGTTTTTGTTGGATGGATACAGGGAAATTCACGGGCGTGAAAAATCTGGAAAGCGTCTCGCAAATGTAAAGACAAACCCGGCAGAGACATGGTTTTGCTGGAGCACTATCAGTAAGCTAGTGGTTTCAAGGGTACGTCAATGACGTACAAAAAGGATTGTTACTCTAAGCCAATGGCGTATAATTATGCTCTTCATCGAAACGGAAATTTTTACTGAAGATGTTCAAAAACTGCTGAACGACGATGAATTCAGTCGTTTTCAGTTTTTCCTGGCCTTGAATCCTGACTATGGTGAGGTAATACCTGAAACTGGTGGGTTAAGAAAGGTTCGATGGGTGGCAGGAGGAAAGGGGAAACGTGCTGGAGTCAGGGTTATTTACTTTCATCAGGTTAAACGTTATGAGATCAGATTGCTGCTTATTTATCGTAAGGGTATTAAAGATGATCTGTCTCCCCAGGAAAAAGCAATGCTCCGGTTGTTAAATACGAGGTGGTAAATGGATAAGGCACTTTTTGAGCGGTTGACTCACAGCATGGCCCAGATGAATGAAATTATTGAAGGAACGCGACAGCCTTCGCGGACTTTTGAAGTTGATGCTATGAAAATCAAAGAAATACGCCGCGCTTCAGGGTTGTCACAATCTAAATTTGCCGATCTTATTTCTGTAAGCGTAGACACGTTGCGTAACTGGGAGCAGGGGCGGCGTTCACCGACCGGGCCTGCAAAGGCTTTGCTGCGAGCGATTGCCAATGATCCGCAACATGTGCTGCAAGCACTTAACCGTTAGAGGCATGGTTATGCCATACAGAAAGCACCAGCATTCAGAACTCCTATGAAAGCGGCATAGTGCCGCCTGCTCAGGAGTTTTGCTATGACCCGTAATCGTGCTGAACGTCGCCATCATATGGCGCGATTAAAAAAAATCCGCTGTCGTTATCGCACTGCAGGCGATGGAAGCAAAAAAGCATCAGGTGTTTGCTTTCGTACTCCCTGTATTTGTTCTTGTTGGATGTGTGGGCATCGACGCTATCATAATGGTCCCCGCGTATCGGAAATTCGTGCAAAAGCACGCTATGCGAATTAAGGGAAAATGATGAACTATTTTAAGGAAGCACATTTTTAGAACTCTCAACAGGAGACTAAAAATGTCCACCTTTAATACGCGTAAAGATAGGGATCGTAATGGTAAAGCGAAGCCGCATAAGCATTCAGGGATCCCAACACTGACAGGTAAATGGCGTCACCCTTCAATGGATTGTTGGGTAAACTACAGTATACCGGGCGATCATGAATGGAAGCGGCTCTATACTACGCTTCGCCGTCGCGCCGATGATCGACGCCAATGCTATAGAGTGATGCGGGGGGATGATCCGGACGGAATCGTTTGGTTCCCGGACTGTTATCCGCAAATTTACTACTACTAGCAATCAAAGACCAGTTGGTGGCAGCACTGACTGGTCTGCGATGGATGATAAATTTTACCTTAAACCTGGTGCGGTAAAGACACTGACTTTTTTCGGGTACACCATGCGAATAAGGCAACCGAAGACCCATGCAAAACAGATCAAAAAATAAATATTCTTGAATGTGATATATCATAAGAATTCATAGTTCATCCTTATTGTTTGTCTTTTTTCTGTGGGTGCGCCAGCATCTGATTAATAATAAATTATCCCGGACGATAGCTGAACCGTGTTTCAATAATAATTTAAATAAGTGCAACTGTTGCATTATTTCTGGAAAACGTCTCGCAAAAACAAAACAATATGAAAAAATCCGCTTTCGGTAATTAACTTTCTGGCGTAATTTTCGCACATACATTAATGAGAAATATATGTAAGGTGGTGAAAATGGCGATGAATACGGTTTTTCTTCATTTATCAGAAGAGGTAATTAAAAGGCTGAATAAGCTCAGGGGCTGGCGTAAAGTTTCGCGATCTGCAATTTTACGCGAAGCGGTAGAGCAATATCTGGAGCGGCAGCAATTTCCGGTGCGTAAGGCAAAAGGCGGCAGGAAAAGGGACGAGGCAGTTGGTGTTGAAGAACTATGTAAGCAGCATAAGGAATGACAAAAAGATTTTTTCATTCTTGAATATAAAAACAAAAAGCCAGATGCTCTTATTCTGGCATTAACACAAGGCTGTTTTACCTGAACTTATAATAACTGCAACTGTTACATCATATCTGGAAAACGCCTCGCAAAAATAAAAAGTGATGCGTAAATGAGCTTTCTTTAAAGGTTTTGCAAGAGTATTTTGCTCATCATGCATTCAAAAATGATATACTGGAGGTATATATGAGCGCTATGGCAGGTATGGATATGGGCAGAATTTTACTCGATTTATCCGATGAGGTGATTAAGCGACTTGATGATCTCAAAGTGCAGCGCAATCTTCCTCGCGCAGAGCTGTTACGAGAAGCGGTAGATCAATATCTGGAAAATCAATCGAAAACGACAATATCCAGTGCTCTTGGTATCTGGCAAGGGTGTGATGAAGATGGTGTCGAATATCAGCGTAAGCTGCGCGAGGAATGGTAATGGCAAAAAGAACTGCGCTTTTTGATACCAATATCCTTATCGATTTGTTCAGCGGACGAATTGAGGCAAAACAGGCACTGGAGGCATGGCCCCTACAGAATGCGATTAGTCTGGTCACCTGGATGGAGGTGCTAGTTGGCGCTAAAAAATATGATCAAGAACATCGCACACGGATTGCAATGAGTGCGTTTAACGTTATTGGGATTTCGCAGGATATCGCGGAACGAAGCGTTGCTTTAAGGCAGGAGTATAGAATGAAACTTCCAGATGCCATTATTCTGGCAACAGCACAGATTTATGGCTTTGAACTAGTAACGCGAAATACGAGAGATTTTGCGGGAATAGCAGGTGTCCTCACACCTTATGAGCTGTAATCCGGGCGACCTGCGCCACCCGGAAAACGTCAGAGATTACTCCCCTTCACCCGGAAACAGGAACGGGTTGATGGAACTACGGGCGTAGCCTTCTTGCTCCATTCGCGCGTCCAGGACCAGAGAGGCGAGGTCATCTGCCACGGCTTCAACTTTTGGTTCTTTTTCCTGATAAAGAATCTTCAGGTAAGTGCCGCAGTCATCGCAGCTTTCGGCTTTAATCGCGGCCTGTTCGTCATCCAGCGACCAGTAATGCAGTTTGCCGCTCTGTTCACAGTTGCTGCATTTTACGCGCACTACGTGCCATTCGGTTTCACACAGGTTGCAGTGCAGGTAACGCAGACCCTGAGTGGTGCCAATTTGCACCATGCTGGACACAGGCATAGAACCACAAACCGGGCAATATTGACGTTGTTCGCCGTATTCAGCGCGGGCCTTGCCGGGAATCAGATTGGCCATCTGCGCCCAGTAGAGCGACAGTGCAGCCCAGATAAACGGCGCTTTATCGCTGCTGACGGACGAGAAATCAGAGGCAAACAGTGCGCTGGCCATATCTTCCAGCTCCTGGGTCGATGCCTTCTCCAGATTCTCAATCACTGCCAGCGCCGGGCCGCTCATTTCAGGTTTCAGTTCAGCAATCAGCGCCATCAGCAGTTTTTGCCAGTGCTTATCACGCGGCAGAACGTGAATATCCAGCGGGGGCTTGCCCTGTGCGCTGGCTTCTTTAATGCGTGCAGTCAGATCCATCTCCAGCGGATGGTCGTACAGCACCACTTCCTGGGCGTGGGCGATAAGCGCAGCAAAGCGCAGGTAATCACCCAGCGGATTATTTTCTGCCAGCTCGCGCAGACGCTCGGCGCGGCGGTTGTATAAATTCTTGAGCCGAGGGAACAATAACGGCGGAATCATATCCGCCGTACGTTTCTCGCTCGAACCCAGCTCATCTTGCGGGATTATGCGAATACTCATTCAGCTTTCTTTTCCGTTGTCTTGCGGACCTCACGGTACCAGCGCGGGTGATGTTTCTTCGCCCAGGCGCTGGTAACCCATCCTTCCACCATGGCGGTAATCGTGCCTTTCACCCAAAGGGCGGCATAGATATGCACCATGATAACCACAATTAACGCCACTGCGGCAAATGAATGCAGCATTAACGCGAATCGGATCACCGGGATTGAGAAAGCAGGCGCAAAATAAGGACGCCAGATAATCACGCCGCTCACCAGCAGCAGAACCAGGAAAATAATCGCCGCCCAGAAAACGCATTTCTGACCGAAGTTATAACGCCCGGTGTCACCTACTTCCTCGTTGACGACGATCTTACGAATATTCTTTGCCCAAAAGATATCATCCCGATTGATTAGGTTGTGATGCCAGTAACGGAAAAACATGATGATGAACGAGGCAAACATAACCACGCCGACAAACGGGTGCAGAATTCGCGCCAGCTGCGGTGTGCCCATGATTTGCATCAACCAGTTGAAGGAAGGGAAGAAAAAGCCCAGCCCGCTCACCGCCGCCAGGATGAAGCAGAAGGCGGTGATCCAGTGGTTGATACGTTCCGGCGCGGTGTAGCGCACGATGGTGTCACGTCGTTTCATTTGCGCTCCTCGTCTTTCTCTTCGTGCAGATTGTTCTCTTCCTCATCCGCACGGTTCGGACCGACACCCACGTAGTGGAAGATACTGGCCGCAAAGGTAGCCGCAAAGCCAACAGCCGCGAGCGGTTTCCAGATGCCTTTCCAGAATTTCACGGTTTGGCTGATTTCCGGGTTCTCCGGCAAGCCATGATACAGATTTGGCTTGTCAGCATGGTGCAGCACGTACATGACGTGTGTACCACCAACGCCTGCCGGATCGTACAGACCCGCATTGTCGTAACCACGGGTTTTCAGCTCAGCCACGCGCTCGCTCGCCAGCGTTTTCATCGACTCTTTCGTACCGAAGTGAATCGCACCCGTCGGGCAGGTTTTCACGCAGGCCGGTTCTTGCCCAACCACCACGCGGTCAACGCACAGCGTACATTTGTAGACGCGGTTGTCTTCCGGGTTGAGGCGCGGAATATCGAACGGGCAGCCCGCAATGCAATAACCGCAGCCAATGCACTGCTCGGACTGGAAGTCGACGATACCGTTGGCATACTGAATAATTGCCCCTTCCGCCGGGCACGCTTTCAGGCAGCCTGGATCGGAACAGTGCATACAGCCGTCTTTGCGGATCAGCCATTCCAGTTTGTCGTTCTGCTCCACTTCCGAGAAGCGCATTACCGTCCACGATTTGGCGCTTAAATCATTGGGGTTGTCGTACACCCCAATGTTATTGCCGACGGTATCGCGAATGTCGTTCCACTCTGAACACGCCACCTGACAGGCTTTACAGCCGATGCAGGTGGTGACGTCGATGAGTTTCGCCACTTCTTCCTGGAAGTCCCGCGCCTGAGGCGCGGGGGTCAGACCGTTAGTCGCGGAGCGACGAATAATGTCTTGCGATTGATAAGCCATATGTCGTCTCCGTTATACCTTTTCCACATTCACAAGGAAGGACTTAAACTCTGGCGTCTGCGTGTTCGCATCACCAACGAATGGCGTCAACGTATTGGCAATAAAGCCTTTTTTCGCAACACCTTCATAGCCCCAGTGAATCGGAATACCGATGGTATCGATATCTTTGCCGTTCGCTTTCAGCGTGCGAATGCGTTTGGTCACCACCGCTTTGGCTTTGATATAGCCACGGTTGGAGGAGACTTTCACGGTATCGCCCTGGGCAATGCCAAGTTTATTCGCCAGCGACTCCCCGATTTCCACAAACTGCTCTGGTTGCAAAATCGCGTTCAACAGCGCGTGTTTGGTCCAGTAGTGGAAGTGCTCGGTCAGACGATAGGTGGTTCCGACATACGGGAACTTATCGGCTTTACCCAATGCTTCGGCGTCGTCTTTAAAGATACGCGCAGCCGGGTTCGAGATAACGTTTGGATGCAGCGGGTTAGTTCCCAGCGGCGTTTCAAACGGCTCGTAGTGTTCCGGGAATGGACCTTCCGCCATCTTATCGAGGGCAAACAGACGCCCCATGCCTTCCTGCTGCATGATAAACGGCCCGACGCCACTGCCCGGAGGTGCTGCGCTGTAGTCCGGAATATCCCAGCCGGTCCACTTAGTGCCGTCCCATTTCAGTAACTGACGCTTCGGATCCCACGGGTTACCCTGCGGATCTGCGGAGGCGCGGTTATACAGAATGCGGCGGTTAAGCGGCCATGCCCATGCCCAGCCCAGCGTGTTACCGAGGCCAGACGGATCGGCGTTATCACGACGCGCCATCTGGTTGCCTTCCGGCGTCCAGCTACCGGCGAAAATCCAGCAGCCACAGGAGGTTGTACCGTCATCGCGCAGTTGGGCAAACGAGCTAAGTTGTTGGCCTTTCTTGACGATAACCGCACCGGTTGCCGGATCGGTAATATCGGCCAGCGCCTTACCGTTGCTCTCCATCGCCACTTCTTCTGAAGATGGCTCATGCGGAATGGCGTAGTTCCAGGTCATGTTCAGCACCTGGTCCGGGTTCGCACCACCCTGTTCGGCATACATCTTGCGCAAGCGCAGGAAGATACCGGAGAGGATCTCGCCGTCAGTCAGCGCAATCCCCGGGGCGTCCGCACCTTTCCAGTGCCACTGCAACCAGCGACCTGAGTTAACGATAGAACCGTTCTCTTCCGCGAAGCAGGTCGATGGCAGACGGAACACTTCGGTCTGGATCTTCGACGAGTCAACTTCGTTCAGCTCACCGTGGTTCTGCCAGAAGTTAGAGGTTTCAGTGTTCAGCGGGTCGATGGTGACGAGGAACTTCAGTTTCGACAGACAACCGATCACTTTGTTTTTGTTCGGGAATGAGGCAACCGGGTTAAAGCCCTGGCAGATATAGCCATTGACCTTGCCCTCTTTCATCATCTCGAAGTATTGCAGGACGTCGTAGCCTTTATCCCACTTCGGCAACCAGTCAAAGCCCCAGCTATTTTCCGCCGTCGCTTTATCACCAAAGAAGGCCTTCATCATGGAGACGAAGAATTTCGGGTAGTTGCTCCAGTAGTTAACCTGTCCTTCCAGCAGCGGTTTCGGCGTGCTGGCGGCGAGGTAGGTTTGCAGATCAGTCTGCTTCTCGCTTGGTAGCGTCATGTAACCTGGCAGGCTCTGCGACAGCAGCCCCAGGTCCGTCAGCCCCTGAATGTTGGAGTGACCGCGCAGGGCGTTAACGCCGCCGCCTGCCATCCCCATGTTGCCGAGCAGCAGTTGGATCATCGCCATCGTACGAATGTTCTGCGCACCAACGGAGTGTTGCGTCCAGCCGAGCGCGTAGAGGAACGAGGCGGTTTTATCGTGAGCACTGGTTTCTGCGATGTATTCGCAGACTTTCAGGAACGCGTCTTTTGGCGTACCACAGATGTTTTCAACCACATCTGGCGTGTAGCGGGAAACGTGCTGTTTCAGCAAGTTCCACACGCAGCGCGGATGTTGCAGCGTGGTATCGCGTTTGGCGAAGCCGTTTTCGTCCAGTTCGTAAGTCCAGCTGGATTTATCGTACTTGCGTTTTTCCGCGTCGTAGCCGGTGAACAGGCCATCTTCAAAGCCGTAATCCTCACGCACGATAAGGCTAGCGTTGGTATAGGCTTCGGTGTATTCGCGGTTGAATTTTTCATTGTTCAGCAGGTACAGCAATACGCCTGACAGGAAAGCAATGTCAGTACCGGAACGAATAGGAGCATAGTAGTCAGCCACCGCCGCCGTACGCGTAAAGCGAGGATCGATCACAATCAGCTTCGCGCCGTTGTGAATTTTGGCTTCCATCGCCCAGCGGAACCCGACCGGGTGTGCTTCAGCGGCGTTACCGCCCATCACCACGACGAGGTTGGCGTTCTTGATGTCGACCCAGTGGTTGGTCATCGCACCGCGACCAAATGTTGGAGCAAGACTTGCTACCGTTGGTCCGTGTCAGACACGCGCCTGGTTGTCGACCGCGAGCATACCCAGCGCGCGGGAGAATTTTTGCGTTAAATAGCCGGTTTCGTTACTCGACGCGGAAGCACACAGCATCCCGGTGGAGAGCCAGCGGTTAACAGTCACGCCTTCGGCGTTTTGCGCAATGTAGTTAGCATCGCGGTCTTCTTTCATCAGTTTGGCGATGCGATCAAACGCCTCTTCCCAACTGATTTGCTGCCATTTATCAGAACCTGGCGCACGGTATTCCGGAAACTTCAGACGGCTTTCGGAGTGGATGAAATCCACCAGGCCAGCGCCTTTCGGACAAAGTGCACCGCGGTTGACCGGGTGATCCGGATCGCCTTCGATATGGAAGATAGATGCTTTGGCGTTTTTTGCTCCGTCACCGAGGCTGTACATCAACAGCCCACAGCCTACGGAACAATAGGTGCAGGTATTACGGGTTTCGCGGGTGCGCAGCAGTTTATACTGCCGGGTTTCCGCGAGTGCTACGCTGGGTGCAAAACCCAGTGCCGCTGCCGTGGTGCCTGCCATACCGCCAGCGCAGATCTTAAAGAACTGCCTTCTGCTGACCTGCATGGATTGCTCCTTGTTTCGACATTGTCACGTCCCATTTACATTCGCTTGCTGAGTGTGCAGGGAGTGGGAGTTATTTTTCTTTGCGGAAGGGGCCGCAAAGGTCCAGAATTGGCTCAATTTCCCTCCATCCAGGAAGGGTTTGTAACAGAATACCATAATGTTGGTGTGTGTGTTCTTATCTGGTTAATATAAAGTGAAAAAAACACGGCAAAAAGAAGTCAAAAATGTGACAAATGTCACAGGCGTTAGCCAAATTGAGTTATGGCGTCGTGACGATTTACAACACCCACGGTTAGATGAGGTAGCGGAAGAAGTTCCCGTTGCGCTGGTGTACAACGGTATTTCGCATGTGGTGATGATGGCATCGCCCAAAGACCTTGAACTGTTTGCGCTCGGTTTTTCGCTTTCCGAAGGAATTATCGAAAGTCCGCGCGATATCTTCGGCATGGATGTCGTTCCTTCCTGTAACGGTCTGGAAGTGCAAATTGAGCTGTCCAGCCGCCGTTTTATGGGGCTTAAAGAGCGCCGTCGCGCGCTGGCCGGGCGCACGGGCTGTGGTGTATGTGGTGTAGAACAGCTTAATGACATCGGAAAACCGGTGCAGCCGCTGCCGTTCACCCAGACGTTTGATCTCAACAAACTGGATGATGCGTTGCGCCAACTCACCGACTTCCAGCCAGTGGGGCAACTGACTGGTTGTACTCACGCCGCCGCCTGGATGTTGCCATCTGGCGAACTGGCGGGCGGACATGAAGACGTGGGCCGCCATGTGGCGCTGGATAAACTGCTGGGCCGCCGGGCGCAAGAAGGTGAAAGCTGGCAGCAAGGTGCGGTGCTGGTTTCCAGCCGTGCCAGTTATGAAATGGTGCAAAAGTCGGCGATGTGCGGCGTAGAGATTTTGTTTGCGGTATCTGCCGCGACCACGCTTGCTGTAGAAGTGGCTGAACGCTGTAATTTGACGCTGGTGGGCTTTTGTAAGCCGGGGCGGGCAACGGTTTATACCCATCCGCAGCGTTTGATTCATAATTAAAGAAATACCGCAATTCTGATTCTGGATTGCGGTTTTATTTTTCTATTAAATAATCCTCAATATATTATTCAGCATTCAAATAATAATTTCATCACAAGAAATTATCTCGTTAACTCCGGTTTATATCGATATACTCCAGTCGCATTAATCCTTTAAGAATTAATCATTATTTATATAAGACATTTTGTTTTAATCATCGCATCAATAAATAAATGTTTCCGATGAGTGAATGAAAATAACAAACCTTGCACCGGTTGTAAAAACAGCAATGTATTTTCAATAGTAGGTGATGGATTATGAGTATTGAAAAATGAGTACATTACAGTTACCTGGCAGTTCATATTCTACAGAAGTTAATTTAAACGGCTTAATTGAGGTGCTCAGCAAGCATCTTTACTCCACTCCCGTGGTTGCCGTGCGCGAGCTGGTGCAGAACGGCCATGATGCGATTGTGCGCCGCAGGATTGAGCAGCCCGATGCGCCAAAGGATAACCAAATTCGTGTGGTGGCTGACGTGGCGAAGTCCACTATCACTATTACCGATACCGGTGCGGGACTGACAGAAAGCGAAATTCACGGCTTCCTGGCTACAGTGGGCGTGGGTTATACCCGAATGTTGCGCCAGCAGGATGACAACACCGGTTTAATTGGTATGTTCGGCCTCGGTTTTTTGTCGGACTTTGTACTGGCAAAAGAGGTCACGGTGTTGACCACATCCTGGCAAACGCCGGATCAGAGCTGGAAATACCACTCTACCGACGGGCAAAAATATACCGTTACGCCGCATCAGTCCTCGGAAACAGGAACGCAGGTGATTCTGACGCTCAAGGAAGAGTACAGCCATCTGGCGAGTAATAATTTGCTGAACCGCGTTCTTTCCCGCTACTGCATATTGCTGCACGAACCGGTCTATGTCGGCGATGCCAGCGAGCCGGTAAATAAACTTCAACCACCGTGGCGTGACGTTGCCCCCGAAGGCGTAACCATGCACCGCGCGCTGGTACAGCGTAAAAATCTCGCCTTTGCCGCCCAGTTTGAATCCTCCTTCGAACCGATTTGCACCATTCCGGTGGTGCCAGCGGGAATGAGCGACGCGGTTGGGATTTTATGGATTCAGGATGGCGCGACCTACGGCACCAGCGATAACCGCAACCTGTCGTTGTTTTTGCGCGGCATGTTACTGGATGATGAAGCGCGTGAGTTGTTACCGCCCTGGGCCGGATTTATTGGCGGCGTGATTGAGTCATCGAAACTGACGCCGACGGCAAGCAGGGAAGATCTCCAGCGGGATGAAACCTGGGTTGCGGTACAAGAGGCGTTAAAAGAGGCGCTGATTTCTGGTTTGTCCGATCTCGCACAAAATCAGCCAGAAATCTGGCGGCGTGTATTAATGCGCCACAACGAAGCGTTGCTGGGTGCGGCCTTGTGTGATGACCGTCTGTTTGATTTGCTCAAAGATCGCTTGCAGGTGCCAACGTCAAAAGGCGCGCTGCTGGCGAAGGATTTACGCGTTAATAACAGCATTCATATTCTGTTAAGCCGCGACGGCGGTTTTGAAGAGATGTTGTTCCACATTCTGCAACGGCCTGTAGCCCGTGGCGATCGCTATGCGGTGGTGCCATTTTTACGCCGTTGGGCGCTGTTATATCACTGCCGGATTATCGAAGTCGGTACGCAAACAGGTAATGAGCAGTTGTTCAGCCTGGCAGAATTACCCGAAGAGCAGGTGGCTTATCTGGAAGAGCATCTCTGCGATGACGAGCAATTAATTATCTCTCGCTTCGAACCAGCGGTTTTACCGCTCGTGGTCACGCCAGACCGCGAAGCAGAATTAAAACAAATTCTCGAACAGGATGACGCAGATAAACGCATCAGTACCGCAGCGTTAATGCTGGCGCGGCAATTTACCTCGCAAATCCAAAAAACGAAAACCTCAAGTCTGTATATCAATCTTAATAACCCCTGTGTCATGCAACTGGTGACGGCCTTACAACAGCATCAGCAGCCAGCGGCAGCATTACGGTTATTAAAATCACTGAAAGTGATTTTGTGCTCCAGCGGTAATAAAGAACAGCAGTGGGATTTACACCAGGCACTGGAAGATTTTACTCAGGTTATTCCTGTCTTAATTAATCAAGGAAAATAAAATGGATACATGGGAGTGGTACAACAAATATAGTCAGGAGTTGCGCGATGCCGGGCAAGAATATATTCCGCAGCTTATTGATGATTTTTCAGAAAGTGTTTTGCACCTGCAAATAGAAAAATGCGATTCGCTATTGCCGGAAATGAAAGCGCTGAATCAAGTAGCTAAAAATCCGTGGCTGGAAATATTTATCGGTCACTGGGAGATGCGTCATCGCCTGACTAACTATGAAGAAGGCGAAAAAGTGCTGCCAGACGTGGTAGCGCTGTTTGAAAAAGCGCACCGGGAAGAGGCGAAGGATTGCCCGCAATCCATTTGCGTTACCCAAGATTTATCAGCCTGCTACGAAAATATCGATGGTCCAGGCTGGGCGAATGAACGCATGGCAGTATGTGAAGAAACCATTGCGCGCATTGATCCGACCTGGAGCTGCTTTATGTGTTTATCCTGCGAGTATGCCAGTGCACTGGTGGACTCCAACAAAACAGAAGAAGCGTTGGTTTATATCGACAGGCAAATCGAGGCGGTGAAAGCAGCGGGGAGTGAATATTTAGAAGCGCTGCTGGCAACACGCGCTGATATTTTGGTTGCCCTTCAGCGCTACGATGAAGCTCGTGAACTGATTGATGAACTGGCAAAAGAGAATGATTACTGGGGCCGTGATCGCATCAATTATCATCTCAAAAAACTGTACATTATGGCGTTATGCGGGCAGGACGAAGAAGTCTGGGAAGAATTACCGCGTTGGTCAGATCTGACCCCCTATTCATGGGGCATGTGGGTAAAGATTATTACCGTACTGCTTCCTCGCCATCCACAGAGAAACCACTGGCAGCTGGCGCGCATCATCCAGACAATGCTGGATCAACGTTCGCAGGCCGGGGCGCACCGCAAAGCGGTTGATCTGGCAAAACTGCAAATCACTCTGGCGCTGGAGCGTGAATCCGTCTGGGTGGCCAAAATGGCGATGAAACAGGCCCAACGGCACATGCCGAAATTACGTTCGTTAGTGGGCGTTGATCGCGAGTTTCTCGAACTTAGTGAAAAAATCGCCGCCAAAGAGGCGGAGTTGCTTGCTCGTCCGGTTGTAGAAGTCCCTGAAAATAGCGATGAAGAAACGCAGCCAGATCCAGAAAAAGACGTAGAGATATTCCGTCGCGCTTATCTGAACACGCCAGATGATGCGGAATTGCTGGGCAAACTGGTCAATGCGTTAAACGCCTGTAATGCGATTAATGAGTCGATCGAACTTCTGCAACGCCACGTTGAAAGCCATCTTCAGGAAGATAACGGCCTTTGCTTCGATCTGCTGGATCTCTTGCTTAACCGTGGCGATCAGCAAGCGATCGAGCACCTGGCGAAGCTGTATGAACAGGCGGGTCTGCTACATATGGCACTGTGGTTCCGTGCGCGGGTGATCAACCAACAGGAAGACTGGAGTGAACTGGAGTCGATTGGGCAACAGTTGCTGGAAAACGAAAAAGGGCGTGAGTGGGTCGGCGTTTATCGCATGTGTTCCTGGGCAGCACAAAAACAGGAAGCCTGGGAGCGACAGCTGGATTATTTACAACAATTGCAGCAACTGATGATTAGCCGTGAAGAAGATATTCGTAATCTCCAGTGGGATATCATGGCGACCGCCAGCATCTTACAACAGTGGGATCTGGTGCGTGCTATTGCTGCAGAACTGGAAATCGAACTCACGGAAGGCGAAGGTTATATCGACGAAAAATGGGGGCTGCTAAACATTCGCTTCCGGGAAAATTACGAATACCGCTATTACTATGCTCAACGCATTGGGCCGGTAACAGCAAGGATTATAGAGCCGACTTACCGGACCGATTTCCCGCAACATGTTGATGAAATAGTGGTTTTCGATGCAGAAATGTTGAATACCCGACCTGAAGACGAAGAAGAGCAGAAGAATTTCACGCCACTTTATGGGTGTCTGAAAACCATTATCCCGACCGAGTACGGCGAGTCCTGGTTCTGCGAAGGTGTTACGCCTGATGAAGAACAGTTTAATGCCTTCCGTGAGGCGCTCCGTGAACGAAACTGGTACTACTGGAGCAACAGTAATGATGACTATACGTTAACCGATAGTCATCAGGGAGAAGGCGCTGATCCGCTGCCCGCATTCTATTTTGTTATTAGCGCACCGCGTTCAGTTTCTAAAGGTGATATCGATAAGACCTTGCACGAATTGACCGCTGACTGGGAACATCCGTTGTGCTGGTGGCGTCTTGCCAAAGAAGCCGGCGCGAATGAAGAGAAACATGCTGCTATTGCCGAACGCTACGGGATGTAGTGCGTGATTAATGGCGGGGGAGATGACACTCCCTCTCGCCAGGGTTGTGCCGTTAATTAAAATAAGTCCTGTGATTTAGAAATTAAATTACAGGACTCATTCATTTTGTGAATATTATCAATTTATTTATAAACAAAACGCGTGTAGTGACATTTTCTTTTTTCATTTATTATATTCACTCTCTTATTTATCTATTTATAAGGCAATTAAATGAAAAGGAATTTATTATCTTCCGCTATTATAGTCGCTATAATGGCCCTCGGTATCACTGGCTGTGATGATAAAAAAACCGAAACAGAAACTCCCCCGCCCGCCAATAGTCAACCTGCCGCACCCGCTCCTGAAGCGAAACCTACTGAAGCCCCCGTTGCAAAAGCAGAAGCTAAACCTGAAACACCTGCGCAACCGGTGGTCGATGAACAAGCGGTTTTCGACGAAAAAATGGATATCTATATCAAGTGCTACAACAAGTTACAGATCCCGGTACAGCGCAGTCTGGCGCGTTATGCCGACTGGCTGAAAGATTTTAAACAGGGGCCTACCGGTAAAGAGAGTACTGTTTATGGCATCTATGGCATCAGTGAATCCAATCTCTCTGAGTGTGAAAAAGGCGTAAAAAGTGCTGTGGCGTTAACACCTGCGCTGCAACCTATTGATGGCGTGGCGGTGGGTTATATCGATGCTGCCGTGGCGTTGGGTAATACTATTAACGAAATGGATAAATATTACACTCAGGAAAATTATAAAGACGATGCGTTTGCCAAAGGGAAAACGCTGCACCAGACATTCTTAAAAAATATTGAAGCCTTTGAACCTGTAGCAGAATCTTATCATGCGGCAATTCAGGAAATTAATGATAAGCGCCAGCTTGCGGAACTGAAAAATATTGAACAAAGAGAAGGGAAAACATTCAACTACTACTCTCTGGCGGTCATGATTTCAGCGAAACAAATTAATAACCTGATATCGCAAGATAAGTTTGATGCCGAAGCGGCAATGAAGAAAGTGACTGAACTTGAAACGCTGGTGGCGCAGGCCAAAGACGCGGATAAAGGTGGCATGAATTTCTCGTTCATTAATTCGGCAGATCAATATCAGCTCGAGGCTAAAAAATATGTTCGCCGCGTCAGAGATAAAGTCCCGTACTCTGACTGGGATAAAGAGCAACTTCAGGATGCAAACTCAAGTTGGATGGTCGAAGACTCTTTCCCGAGAGCGTTACGCGAGTACAACGAAATGGTTGATGACTATAATCGCCTGCGCTAAACATTTTTGATTTTGCTGATCAATGTAATGTCGGATACGGCAGTGGACATCAGCCTGACCGAGCCATCGCAACAGACGAGCTGCTAACCGAAGTGGCAGTGTTGTGCGGATACGGGAGCATATCAATTCATAGTACCGGGGCGATGAAGCCCCGGCGTGAGAGATTATTGCCCGTAATAAGCATTGGCCCCATGCTTACGCAGGTAGTGTTTATCCAGCAGTTCGTTTTGCATGGCAGGAAGCTGCGGCGAGAGCTGGCGTGAGAACAGTCCCATATAGGCGCATTCTTCCAGTACTACGGCATTATGCACCGCATCGGCGGCATTTTTTCCCCAGGCGAACGGGCCGTGAGAATGCACCAGCACCGCCGGAATTTGCGCTGGACTCCTGCCGCGCTCTTCAAAGGTTTCAATGATTACTTCACCGGTCTGGTATTCATACTCGCCGTTGATCTCCTCTGCGGTCATCTGGCGTGTACAGGGGATTGCACCATAAAAATAATCGGCGTGCGTGGTGCCCCAGGCGGGGAGATCCAGCCCGGCCTGCGACCAGATGGTGGCGTGGCGCGAGTGGGTATGCACAATGCCACCGATTTCGGCATAGCGACGGTAGAGTGCCAGATGCGTTGGCGTGTCGGACGAAGGCTTTTTGCTGCCTTCCACCACCTTACCGCTGGCTATCTCAACCACCACCATATCGTCGGCGGTCATCACGTCATACTCGACGCCGGAAGGCTTGATCACCATCCATTGCCGCGTCTCGTCTACCGCGCTGACATTGCCCCAGGTGAACGTCACCAGATGGTGAGCGGGAAGCGCCAGATTCGCCGCCAGCACGTCGGCTTTCAGTTGCTCTAACATAGAAAACCAGCCTCCTGCATACGCGCTTCAATCCACCGCCGTGCCTGAATAATCTCCAGTACCGGCTCGTTGGCTTTTTCGGTCCACATCTCAATCAGAAATGATCCGCGATAGTTCAGCTCATGCAGTGTTTTGAAGATGCCAACGAAATCGACGCAGCCTTCGCCAAACGGCACGTCGCGGAACTGTCCGGGGCTTTGCTCGGTAACGGGTTGAGTGTCTTTCAGGTGGATCGCGGCGATACGGTCAATGCCCAGTTTTAGTTCAGCGGGAACATCATTGCCCCAGGCGCTGAGGTTGCCGACGTCCGGGTAGACGGTGAACCACGGCGAGGCGAGCATCTCGTCCCATTTTTTCCATTTGCTGATGGAGTTCATAAACGCGGTGTCCATAATCTCCACCGCCAGCATCACTTGCGATGCCGCCGCCTGTTCAACCGCCCACGCCAGCCCTTCAGCAAAGCGTTGCTGCGTGCCTTCGTCATGGTCTTCGTAATAGACGTCGTAACCCGCCAGTTGAATGGTACGAATGCCGAGATCGCGCGCCAGGCGAATCGCTTTACTCATGATTTCCCGCGCCCGTTCGCGTACCGCCTCGTCCCGGCTGCCAAAAGGAAAACGGCGATGGGCAGACAAACACATTGACGGAATGGCAACACCCGTTTCGATCATCGCAGTGACCAGCGAAGCCCTTTGCGCGGCGCTCCAGTCAAGGCGTGAGAGCCGTTCGTCGGTTTCATCCACCGACATTTCGACAAAATCAAAACCGCAGCTTTTTGCCAGCACCAGCCGCTCCGGCCAGGAGAGATCTTTCGCCAGTGCTTTTTCATAAATCCCTAACGGATGATTACGCACGTGCGCCTCCCCAGATAGCGTCGATTTGTGCATGGAAATCGCCAGCTACCTGCGCTGGATTTGCTGCGCCTGCCAGCGCCCGCCCGGCTATAAACGCTTTCACGCGGATATCTTTAAACAGCGGCAGGTCAGCAGGGGTAATCCCGCCAGTAATCGAAAGCTCAAGGCCGATATCGGAAAGCGCTTTCATGCGTGCCAGATCGGCCTCGCCCCACTGTTGCCCGCTGGCCTGCGCATCGCGACCGCGATGATAAATGGCCTGCCGCACGCCAATACGATGCCAGTCGCGGGCGTCGTTCAGCGTCCAGTTACCAAACAGCTCTATCTGAATTTCACCGCCGCAGTTCTGCGCCATGGCGTGGCCTTTTTCTACCGTGGCGAGCGGCGCGGCGCAGATGATGGTCATCCAGTTAGCACCTGCGGTAAATGCTTGTTGAGCGAGTGTTTCACCAGCGTCGGCGACCTTCCAGTCAGCAACGATGATTTTCTCCGGGCACTGTTCGCGCAAGGCTTTCACCGCGCCAAGCCCTTCGTTTAAGCAGAGAATGGTGCCCGCTTCAACAATATCGACGCTGTCTTTTAACAGCGTAACGTCGCGCTGTGCGGCCTCAAGTGATGAGTGGTCGAGGGCCAGTTGCAGAAGTGGTCTGCTCATAATGTGTGCTCCTTGATGCGGGTGTGATAACCCTGAAGTGCGGCAATGAGATGCTGATAGCGTTGGTATTTTTGTTGGTAAAGCTGATGCGCGGTCATATCCGGCAGCAGGGTGCGTACCGGGTGCTGTAAGCCTCGTTGGGCTTCGCTGAAGTTGTGATAAACCCCGGTGCCGACGCGGGCGGCAAGCGCCGCGCCAAAACAGCCGGTTTCTTCAACCTGCGGCAATTCGATTCGTAAGCCGCTGACGTCCGCCAACATTTGCATCCAGACATCGGAATGCGCCGGGCCGCCAGTGACGCGCAGGGTGTGAATATCGGTAAAACGTTCGCGCATCCGGTTGAGATGGGTCATATGGCTGAACACCACGCCTTCATAGATGGCCTGCAACAGGTGCGCGCGGGTATGAATGGCCTGCATCCCGTAGAAACCGCTGGTCATCTCGAGTCCGGCGTTGCTGCCGTACAGGAACGGCAGGAAAAAGAGATCGCCACTGGCTTTCGGCAAGCTGGCAACGGCCTGGTTAATCTCATCAAACGAGATTTCTCCCCACTGTGCGGTAAACCATTCGAGATTGCCGGAAGAGGTGGGGCTGGCTTCGTGAACGATAAATTCACCGTCATTAACGTAGCGGCCATAGACATACGGATGCGCTTCACCGTCACCTAAACCGTGGGTTATGCCGCTGGTCACCGCCCAGGTCCCCATCACCGCATTGAGGGTGAATTCGTCTTCGATCCCGGCGCAGAGTGCGGTGGAAACCACATCAAACAGGCCGCCGACAACGGGCGTACCCGCTTTCAGACCGGTCAGGGCGGCTGTCTGGGCGGTGATCTCCCCGCAGATTTCGGCAGATCCGACAACAGACGGCAGGGCGTGATTGATTTCAGCGATCCCCAGCCAGTCGGTGAGGCATGGGTCATATTCCCCAAGACTCATGTTGTAGAGATTGGACTCGGAAATATTGCTCTCTTCGCAACCTTTGACGCCGGTTAAACACCAGCGCAGGTAGTCGTGCGTCATCATCACGCAGCCAATTTGTGTGTAGCGCTCCGGTTCGTGCTCTTTTAGCCAGCGTAACAGCGACACCGGATGCCCGGTCCATAAGGTCTGTCGGGTCAACGGGTAGAGTTTTTCCGGGACGCCATCTTCCTGCCAGCGACGAACGATTTCCATCGCCCGGCGATCCGAGGACAAAATGGCGTTACCGAGCGGCTTGTTGTTTTTATCCAGCAAAAACAAGCCCTTTCCTTGTGCGGAGATGCCGATACCGACAATTTGTTCCCCGCTAACGCCGGAATGGGTAAGCAGGGCGCGAATGACAGCCATGCAGCATTGCCACAGTTCTGCCATATCGCGCTCTGCCCAACCTGGCTGCGGGCTTAATGCGCACAGCGGCAGGCGCTGCACGCCTGCCTCCCGGCCTTTGCGGTCATACAGCCCGGCTTTCAGCCAGCTACCGCCACAATCTAACCCCAGCCAGTATTGCGTCATGGTTTATTGCACCTCATCCACGGCTTTCAGCAGATCGGCGCCCTGCGGAACATCTTTAACAAACATGTCGCGAACCTGGTTCCCCAGCGCATCGCTAAAGGCTTTGCGATCGAGATCGGTGATGACTTCTACGCCCGCGTCTTTCATGCCGTCGATGATTTTTTGCTGATTTTCGGCGACTAGTTTGCGCTGGTAATTACCCGCTTCTTGCGCGGATGAGATAAGCACTTGCTGGAACTCCGGGCTTAAGCCATCAAACTTCGCTTTGTTGATTACCACCAGAAGCGGTGAATAGGCGTGGTGTGTCAGAGAAAGATACTTCTGCACTTCATAAAATTTTGCCGACCAGACGACGTTGATCGGATGCTCCTGGGCGTCGATGGTGCGGGTTTCCAGCCCGGTATAGACTTCGGCAAACGGCATCGGGATCGGGTTAGCGCCAAAGACTTTGAATGCTGCGATATTCATCGGGCTATTGTTGGTGCGGATTTTCAGCCCTTTCAGGTCGGCAGGCGTTTTAACCGGTGCGCGCGAGTTGGTGACATCGCGCCAGCCGTTTTCCCAGTAGGCCAGTACTTTCAGTCCTTTACCTTCAAGGGAGGCTTTCAGGTCATCACCGACTTTACCATCAAGCGTTTTATGCGCATGGGCGGTGTCGCGGAACAGGAAAGGAACGTCGAGCAGGTTCATCACCGGCGACAACCCGGCGAAGTTATTCGAGCCGGACATCTCCATATCAATAGTGCCGCCGCGCACGCCGCTAATCATCGCCTGTGCGTTACCGAGAGTGCTGTCCGGGAACAGTTTTAATTTCAGTTCGCCTTTGGTTCTCTCCTGTAATAATTCATTGAATTTTTTCGCCGCAATATGTTGTGAATCGGTTTGTGAGGTTTCATAACCGAAACGTAATGATTGCGCCGCCAGTGAAGATGTACTGAATGCAGCCAGGCCAGCAATGAATAATGCGTAGGTTACAGAGCGTAATTTCATAATATTTTCCTTTTAATTAATCCATTTCGAAGGGAGGATGATGAGATCGGGAATAAAAATAAATGCGGCTAATAAAGAATATAAAACCAATACGTAAGGGAAAACGCCTCTGACTGCATCATCAAATTTTAATCTCGCCACACCTGAAATAACGTTAAGTACATTACCGATGGGGGGTGTAATTAAGCCGATTGAACAGTTGATGATAAACATGACACCGAAATAAATCGGATCAATGCCAGCCTCTTTAACTAAAGGCATTAATACCGGAGTGAGAATTAACACGGTTGGTGTTAAATCCATAACCATGCCGACGATCAAAATTGCCAGCATAATCACGATAAACAACAAACGTGGTGAATCGACCAACGGTTGCAGTAAATCAGAAACCATCATCGGCAGTTCAGCAATGGTAATCAGCCAGGCGGAAACTTGTGCCGAGGCCACCAGAAACATGACCACAGAGGTCGTTTTCGCTGCGCCAATTAGCACATGCCAAAGTGTGGCGAAGGTCATTTCACGGTAAATAACTGTGGCGACAAACAACGCATAGAAAGCAGCAACGGCCCCGGCTTCGGTAGGGGTAAACAGACCGGAGCGAAAACCCCCAATAATGATGACCGGAAGAAACAGCGCCCAGATACCGGAGACAAAAGAGTGCCAGATTTCCTGCATTGTCGCTTTTTGCTGGCGGGGTAAATTAAGACGACTGGCCTGCCACCACCAGGTGAGCATCAGCGTTGCGCCCATCATAATGCCTGGGGCAATTCCTGCCATAAACAGTTTGCTGATGGACAAACCACTGGAAACGCCAAAAATAATAAATGGAATGGAAGGTGGAATAATGGGAGCGATAATCCCGCCTGAGGCAATTAGCCCCGCGGCCCGGTTGACCGGGTAGTTGGCGCTGCGCATCATCGGCACTAATAGCGCGGCAACGGCGGCGGTATCCGCAACGGCAGAACCGGAAAGACTTGCCATAATCATTGCCGCCAGAACACCCACGTAGCCCAACCCGCCAGGTTTATGCCCAACCAGTTTCATCGGCAGGTCAACAATGCGTTTTGACAAGCCGCCCGCATTCATGATTTCACCCGCCAGCACAAAGAATGGTATCGCCAGCAGGGAGAAACTGTCGGCTCCGTTCACCAGCGTTTGTGCCATGATCTGGACATCAAACATCTCCAGCCAGAACATTAACGCTGCGCCACATAACAAAAGTGCCCAGGCAATAGGCAAACCGATAGCAATGCCACCCAACAGGCAGCCCAGAAAAATCAGCACAGCCATGATTAAGCTCCTTGCGGTGGTGGCGTAACAGAATCGCTGCGCGAGATGAGTTGATATAAATGACGCAGTTCAAAGAAAGCGATAACAAGGCTGGTGGGCAGGCAAGCGGCATACATCAGGCCGATGGGCAAACCGAGGATCGGTGAATAATCGCTCCAGTCCTGAATTGTTTTTAGCGTTGCGCCCCAGGCCAGTGCACCACAAATAAATAAGATTAAGGAATGGGTGACCAGAGCGACTCGTCGCTGCCAGGCTGGAGAGAGTTTCTCTACCAGAAAGGTGACCTGAACGTGGGCGTTATCCATAAAAGCCACAATTGCGCCAATAAATGTTAACCAGACAAATAAATAACGCGATAATTCATCTACAGATAAAATACTTGTCTGAAAACCATATCTTAAAATAATATTTACAAACACAATACAGGAGAGCACGGCGAGATTAATCGCCAGTATTGCTTCAAGTATTTTCTTCATAGCTATTCCTTTAGGCTATACCCGTCATACTTCAGATTGCATGTGATGCGATTTGAAATATTTAGGGTATATATATTTAGCGCAATGACATTACCTTGTCGTTCTGGCGTAGAAGAGTCTTCGGTTAATCCAGCGCCGTTAATGCGACCTTAACCACAACTTTTCGTATCTCAGAGGCTGCTTCCAGAATACAACCTGGTCGATGAACATCCTGAGGGAAGAAAATAGCGTAACTGCCGGGCGTCATTTGAATAAATGATTCGTTTTCGCAATGGTGATAAAAAATAATATCTCGTTGCTCTAATAACGACTCACTGACTTTATTATTTCCCGTATCAATGGCAATGCCAATTTTCTCTTCGCCCCACGCCAGATATTGAATATCAATATAGCGACGATGTACTTCTGGGCGATTTTCCTCCACCTGGCGCGTCGTTAAGTCGATAATTTGCGCAAAAATATTCTTGCCGTCGATTTCGACAACGCCCGGTTCCAGGGCGTTGAAGTCGGTAGCGCGCAGAAAATCGAGCGCCTTTTCAATGGCAGCGGGTAAACGGCACGGATTAGGCTGCGTGATATGTCCAGATATCATGGTCTATCTCCTTATAACGCCTGAATTTTTGCCCATACGCTGTCGTCAACGGTAATACCGTTACGGCGGTTTTCGGCCAGCAGGGTAGTAAATTCGTGGCCGGGTAAGCGAATGGCCTGATTTTCGTCAGCACGCTCGGCACTGGTAACGTAATCCATGATGCGTTGTAGCTTGGCGTCGCGGGTGGTGCCTTCGATCAGTTTGTCTACTTCAATGGCGATAAAGATTTGCGAAATGCCGTATTCGTCGCTGTTATCCTGGGTGACTTCAGCAACTGATGCGCCATCAGAAAGGAGAGTAGCGATCATATCCAGCACAATCGACATGCCCGAACCTTTCCAGTAGCCCATCGGCAAAATGCGGCGATTTTTCTCGATAACGCCAGGTTCTTTGGTCAAATTGCCCTCATCATCAAAGCCACCATCTACCGGGAGCTGACGACCTGCCAGGCGGTTAACTTCTAACATGCCGTAGGAAAACATCGACATCGACATATCGACCATGGTGATCGGCGTGGAAGGAATGGCTACGATCAGCGGGTTAGTGCCGATGCGACACTCTTTTGCGCCCCACGGCGGCATCACGGCGATGGAGTTGGTCCAGCAAATGCCAATATAGCCTTTTTCCGCCGCCTGCCAGCCGTAGCTGCCGCCGCGCATCCAGTGATTGGCGTTACGTAACGCCACCAGGCCAATTCCGTGACTGGCAGCCAGTTCGATGGCGCGATCCATCATCTTTTTCGCCGTCAGGTTGCCGATTGAGCGCTGAGCGTCCCACTGTTCAATCGCACCGAGGCTGGTCACGCGTTTGGGTTGGGCGTCAGGAATGATATCGCCGTTATCCAGTTGTTGAATGAAGCGGGGGAAACGATTTACACCGTGGGAATAAACGCCGGACTCGGTGGTGCGGGCGAACATTTCCGCGCAGGCATCGGCAGTTTCGCTGCTAACGCCACGTGAAATTAAGACCTGATTAAAGGCCGCTTTTAACTGCTCAAATGTCACTTTCATCCCTGGCTTCCTTGTTTTTTTTGATCGCTTTTTTGTCTTTAAATTTCAATATGCGAAATTTGATTTCAAATATATCGATCGCGTTTTAACAAAGCAATCCGCGCCGTGAATTTCAAAAATCATTAAAATCAAATGGTTGCAAATTATCTGCCCAGATCGTGAACTATGACACACTTTGCGCTACCATCAGGACGCGACAAAAGGGGAACCTGGACATGGGGAAAAAAGAGGGCGAGATGACGCAAGAAAAAGAAAGGCCAGCCGGAAGCCAGAGCCTATTTCGTGGTTTGATGTTAATTGAGATCCTCAGCAACTATCCAAACGGTTGCCCGCTGGCGCATCTTTCGGAACTGGCAGGTTTAAATAAGAGTACCGTCCATCGTTTATTGCAGGGGTTACAATCCTGTGGCTATGTGACTACCGCGCCCGCCGCAGGGAGTTACCGCCTGACCACCAAATTTATTGCCGTCGGTCAGAAGGCTCTGTCTTCGCTGAATATTATTCATATTGCTGCGCCGCATCTTGAGACGCTGAACATTGCCACCGGAGAAACCATTAACTTCTCCAGCCGCGAAGATGATCACGCTATTTTGATTTATAAACTCGAGCCCACCACCGGGATGCTGCGTACCCGCGCCTATATTGGCCAGCATATGCCGCTCTACTGTTCCGCAATGGGCAAGGTCTACATGGCGTTTGGTCACCCGGACTACGTGAAGTCGTACTGGGAAAGCCATCAGAATGAAATCCAGCCGTTAACCCGCAATACCATTACCGAGCTGCCCGCGATGTTCGACGAACTGGCGCACATTCGTGAAAGCGGAGCGGCGATGGACAGAGAAGAAAACGAACTCGGCGTCTCCTGTATTGCTGTTCCGGTGTTTGATATTCATGGGCGGGTGCCGTACGCCGTGTCGATTTCGCTTTCGACATCACGTCTGAAACAGGTGGGGGAGAAAAATCTCCTGAAACCACTGCGTGAAACCGCGCAGGCTATTTCTAATGAGCTGGGATTTACTGTCAGGGACGACCAGAGTGCAATCACATAACGCTTTAGACAGGTGACAAAACTTTAACATTTCCTTCGTTGGATCAAAGCAGTAGAGGGGCGCTCTCTGGCACTCTGCTGTTTTAGTGCAAAGGAGTGATCATGAACCGGTTTATTATTGCGGATGCGACGAAATGTATCGGTTGCCGTACCTGTGAAGTGGCTTGCGCAGTGTCGCATCAGGAAAATCAGGATTGCTCTGCGTTGTCGCCGGGCGAGTTTATTTCCCGTATTCGTGTTATTAAAGACCACAGCTGGACCACGGCAGTAGCCTGTCATCAGTGTGAAGATGCACCGTGCGCGAATGTCTGCCCTGTTGACGCGATAAGCCGCGAACATGGGCATATTTTCGTTGAACAATCACGTTGCATTGGCTGTAAAAGCTGTATGCTGGCTTGCCCGTTTGGTGCGATGGAGGTCGTTTCTTCGCGCAAAAAGGCGAGGGCGATTAAGTGCGATCTGTGCTGGCATCGGGCGACGGGACCGGCCTGTGTTGAAGCCTGCCCGACACAGGCGTTGCAATGTATGGATGTCGAGAAAATCCAGCGTCAGCGGCTACAGCAGCAGCCTGTTTGAAACGTTTTTCCGGCGTTATTCAACGCCGGAATTGTGCGCTTTGTTTATGCCGGATGCGGCGTAAACGCCTTATCCGACCTACAAATTCAATTGATTGCAGAAATTATGTAGGTCTGATAAGCGCAGCGCATCAGGCAATTTTTAATGGCTTTCAGCCCAGGCGCGTTCAATCTCTTCCGCCAGAATCTTCACACCCGCCTCAATTTTCTCCGGCTCTGGTACGTAGTTCATGCGCATACATTGATGTGTATGCGGCCACGGTTTATCCAGCCCTGGGAAGAAGTTGTGGCCCGGCACCATCAGCACGCCGCGCGCTTTCAGGCGCTGATAGAGCTGCTCGGTGGTAATCGGCAAATCCTTAAACCATAACCAGAGGAATATTGCCCCTTCTGGTTTATGAATCAGGCAGCGATCTTCCGGTAAATAGCGGCGAATGATAGCGATAGTCTCCTGAACACGCTGGTAATAGAACGGCTTGATGACCGTTTCTGACAGGCGCAGTAGATCGTTACGCTTAATCATTTCACACATTATCGCCGGACCAATGCCGCCAGGCGCGAGGCTGATAATGCCGTTCATATTGGTGATGGCGGTGATGATTTTTTCATTGGCGATGATAATGCCGCAGCGCGAACCTGGCAGACCCAGCTTGGAAAGGCTCATGCATAGCACGATATTCGGATTCCACAGCGGGCGCGCTTCGCTAAAGATGATGCCCGGGAACGGGACGCCATAGGCGTTATCAATCACCAGCGGGATCCCGTGCTGATTCGCCAGCGCATCCAGCTTCAGCAACTCTTCATCGGTTATCACATTACCTGTTGGGTTCGTCGGTCGCGAGACGCAAATCATCCCCGTCTCTTCGCCAATGCGCAGATGTTCGAAATCGACGTGATATTTAAACTGGCCCTCTGGCAGTAGTTCGATATTCGGACGCGTAGAGACAAACAGATCCTCTTCCAGCCCGGCATCCGCGTAGCCAATATATTCCGGTGCCAGCGGGAACAGTACTTTTTTGACCCGGCCATCGGCACGGCGTCCGGCAAACAGGTTAAATAAGTAGAAAAAGGCGCTCTGGCTACCGTTTGTTAGTGCAATATTCTGTGGTTCGATATCCCAACCCAGCTTCTCGCGTAACATACCGGCAAGCAGAGACAGCAGCTCCGTTTTCCCCTGTGGCCCATCGTAATTGCACAGCGCATCAGTGGCTTTGCCACTTTCCAGCATGTCGGTTAGCAGCGTCTGGAAATAGTCCTGCATTTCCGGGATCTGCGCCGGATTGCCGCCGCCAAGCATAATCGCGCCGGGGGTGCGTAAACCGTCGTTCAGATCTTCCATCAGCAGCGTAATGCCGGAGTGGCGGGTAAATTTGTCACCAAAAAGGGAGAATGTCATAGCGGGATATCTGTCGAACTCTGTAGCAAGGAAGGTAACAATAACGCTACATTTGCCGGGGTGCAAATCACGCTGTTGACGGTGGATTGACACTTTATGCTGTGGTTTTCGGTTAGGATGGTATTTTAGGCTGGTGGGCTTCCCGACGCACTGCCGCACGGGAAGCCGGAAAAGTTACTGTTGCCCCGCCCAGACGACCATTACTTTATCGTCGCCGTGTTCACGGACAAATCCGTACCCCTGTTTCAGCGAAAGCGCCGTTTGTTTGCCTGCGCCAATGGCTGGATGCCGTGCGCGGAACTGACTGATGCGCTGCCAGTGCGCGACGCTGGCGGCAGATTTACCACTGATATCCTGCCAGTTCATATCAGAACGTGTGCCTTGTAGGGGATCAGAACCGGTGGGGCCGAACGGACGCGAGGATTCATCACCATAAAAGATTTGTACCGCGCCTGGCGCTAATAATAATAACTCTGCTGCTTTGTCGCCCCCTTCGCGGAACAAGCGGGTATCATGCGAGGAGAGATAGCTCAACACATTGAAATCTTGCAATTTCTCGGCCATTTGCTGCCAGGTGGTATCCATCTGCGCCAGGCAATCGACCGCTTTCGCCGCCTGTTCCTGATAATCGAAATTGATCATCGCGTCGAATCCGTGGCGATAGTAGTCGCTTTGCATTACGCCATGACCCCAGGCCTCGCCGGTCATCCAGAAAGGTGTGTCATCTAATGCTTTGTCGGGGTTAGCTTTTTTCCATTCGCGAAGTGCGGCGCTGGCCTGAGTTTTCAGTTGCTGCCAGGCGGGCAACTCAACATGTTTGGCGGTATCGACCCGAAAACCATCAATACCGTAGTCGCGGACCCATTGACTTAACCAGTGGGTTAAGTAATCGCGCGGCGTATAGCCGTCAATGGCTTTGGCGTGGGTATCCGGTTTGTTTTTATAGAACACCGGCAGACCAGAAGCGGTAGTTGATTCGGTTTTGATATCCGGCAAAAAGGCTAGCGACATGGTGAGATCGTCGAATCCAGGATTGTCGTAATCGCCGATATCGGTACGGATCCAGTTTTTCCCCCACCATTTATCCCAGCCTGTTTTGTCGCTGAAATTAATGTAATCGTTAAAGCTATGCCAGGTTTGCCCGGCGGTAGGTTTCCAGTCGCTCCAGCGTTCACCCAGCGTTTTTTTCACTTCGTCACCTGAAAGGTATAACGCGCCAAACTGATACTCCTGCATATCCGCCAGCGTGGCATAGCCGGTGTGGTTCATCACCACATCAAAAATAATGCGGATACCGCGCTGGTGCGCGCTATCAACCAGCGTCCGTAGATCGGCTTCGTTGCCCATATTGGCATCAAGATTCGTCCAGTCCTGTGTGTAATAACCGTGGTAGGCATAATGTGGGAAATCGCCTTTCGTACCACCGCCGACCCAGCCGTGAATTTGCTCAAATGGGGCGCTTATCCATAAAGCATTGACGCCCAGCTGCTGGAGATAATCCAGTTTGTTGGTCAGGCCGCGTAAATCACCGCCGTGGAAAGTGCCAATTTCCTCCATGCCGTCTTTATGACGTCCGTAGCTCTGGTCATTGCTGGGATCGCCGTTTTCGAAACGGTCTGTTAGCACAAAGTAAACCGTGGCGTTATGCCAGTTGAAAAGGGCAGGTGTGTCAGTTGCCGCGCGTTCCAACAGAAGTAAACCATTGCTGGTGGCGGCAGGTTGTAACGTTATTTGGCCGTTCTTCACCGTCGCGATTTGCTGGCTGTAATAATCCCGGACTACCGTACCTTCCGGGAAAGTGCCGCTGACATTAAGCGTCAGTGGTTTTCCATCCCATTTTGGGCATTCGCGGACCTGGTTTGCTACCGGTTCGGCGGTGTTCTGGACCGAAATCATCAACGTTGGTGTGCCGGAGCGGGTATCTATTTGCAGCGTATATTCACCGTTCCTGAACAATCGCCACTGAGGGGGCGTGCTGTCGCAAGGTTTGAGAGAAAGCATCTGATTGAGTTTTATCGCATCCGCAGACTGCCAGCATTGTTGGTTAAAATTTAGCGTCAGCGGTCGCGTACCTTTGGTCAGCTGGGCATGACTAACAAATGTTCCTGCACTTTGTTCAGCAAAGGTGGGAAATCCCTGAGATGTCCAGTCGGCGGCAATGGCAACACTGGGCAGGAGTATCAGAAAACAGGCGGCAAGTTTCATAACGGATGAGTCCTTGTTGCTGTGAATTTCACCAGTTTGCCAGTGATAATACTGGTAAAACTCATCCCTGATGAGGATTGCGCCAGGATGAGACGAAAGGGGGAGTATTTCACCTGAGATTTAAGTTTATTTTTTGCGATAAACCCCACATTTTCTGCGATTTAGCGCCAATCTGAACGGTTAACACGTGACATAGTTTCAGATTTGGACTATTCCTTGGGGTGCTCTTGACAGCTATTTTTGATATGATTTGAGATTCAACTCTCAAATTTGTGAAAAATATAAGGTGTTGGAATGATTAAATCCGACCAGGAGAACTGATGATTTTGACTCCCATACGACGATATGGGGCGATGATTCTTATGTTACTCACTCTGATGTTTTCGAGTGAGGTGTTAGCGAAAACGCACACGACAACAGCGAGTCAAAAGTCCCACATAACCAAAGCTAGTAATAAACAGGTAAGCAGTAAACAAGAGTATTCTCGCAATAGTGCAAAGAGCAGTTCACTTCCTGATTTGCGAAAATACCCTTCCGGAACACCAAGGAAAAAAGCGTTTCTCCGGACCGTAATGCCTTACATTACCAGCCAAAATGCAGCCATTACGGCGGAACGTAACTGGCTGATTTCAAAACAGTACCAGGGCCAATGGTCGCCTGCAGAGCGTGCGCGTCTGAAAGACATCGCCAAACGCTATAAGGTGAAGTGGTCTGGTAATACACGAAAAATCCCGTGGAATACGCTGCTTGAACGCGTAGACATTATCCCGACCAGTATGGTGGCGACGATGGCTGCGGCAGAAAGTGGTTGGGGGACGTCGAAGCTGGCGCGTAACAACAACAACCTGTTTGGCATGAAGTGTGGCAAAGGTCGTTGTAATAATGGTCCGGGTAAAGTGAAAGGCTATTCTCACTTTGATTCTGTCAAAGAGTCGGTGAGCGCCTATGTTACTAACCTGAATACGCACCCGGCTTACGCTTCGTTCCGTAAATCACGTGCACAATTGCGTAAAGCTGATCAGGAAGTCACCGCCACAGCGATGATTCACAAGCTGAAAGGTTATTCAACGAAGGGACAGAGTTATAACAACTACCTGTTCGCGATGTACCAGGATAACCAGCGGTTAATCGCTGCGCATATGTAATTGCATTCCCTCGAGCCTTATCCGACTTGTTGGTCGGATAAGGCTTTTGCTCGCATCAGGTGGTTGTGCTGCGTTACCTGATGCGACGCTGGCGCGTCTTATCATGCCTGGCGGCTTTTCCCCTCCTGCTACAGCAGGACCTCGCTGTTTACATCGCGATACTCTTTCGGCGTTGTGTCATATGCTTTTTTAAATACAGAGTAGAAATATTGCAACGATGGATAACCGCACATTTGCGATATTTCGTTGATTGATAAGGTTGTTGAAATTAGCAGGCTGCGCGCTTTCTCCAGCTTCTCGGCATGAATCATTGCGTGTATGGTTTCGCCCACCTCTTCTTTAAAACGCTTCTCAAGATTGGAGCGTGATATGCCGACAGCGTCCAGCACCTGATCCACTTTAATCCCTTTACAGGCATGATTGCGGATGTAATGCATGGCCTGAATAACAGCCGGGTCGGTCAACGAACGGTAATCTGTAGAACGCCGTTCAATGACGCGTACTGGCGGGACCAAAATCCGCTGCAACGGCATCGCTTCTTTATCTAACAACCGATGCAGAAGTTTTGCCGCCTGATAGCCCATTTGCCGTGCGCCCTGGGCAACCGAAGAAAGCGCGACGCGAGAAAGATAGCGGGTTAGCTCTTCGTTATCGATGCCAATTACGCATAGTTTTTCCGGTACGGGAATATGCAGATGCTCGCAAACTTGCAGAATATGCCGCGCCCGGGCGTCAGTAACGGCAATAATCCCGGTTTGCGGTGGCAGCGTTTGCAACCAGTCGGCCAACCGGTTTTGCGCGTGCTGCCAGTTTTCTGGTGCAGTTTCCAGTCCCTGATAAACGACACCACGGTACTTTTCTTCGGCGACAAGCTGGCGAAAAGCATATTCGCGTTCGGCTGCCCATCTTTTGCCACTCGACTCTGGCAGACCATAAAAAGCAAAGCGGTTAACGCCTTTTTCTTTTAAATGCAAAAATGCGCTTTCAACCAGCGCATAGTTATCAGTGGCAATGTAATGTACGGGCGGATAGCTTTCTGCCAGGTGATACGAGCCGCCAACCCCGACAATGGGGACGTCGACATCAGCCAACGCTTGCTCGATTTGTTTATCGTCAAAGTCGGCAATAACGCCATCTCCTAACCAGTCCTTGATTTTATCAATGCGGGCGCGGAAATCTTCTTCAATGAAAATATCCCATTCCGATTGTGACGCCTGTAAATATTCCCCCACACCTTCTACAACTTGACGGTCATAGGCTTTATTAGCATTGAACAGTAATGTGATTCGGTGACGTTTAGTAAACATGGTTCTTTTCCTGCTGAATCATGCAAAAACTCAAAACCGGCAACACGTTACCGGTTTTGAGAAAATTTTTATCAAAATCAGGAACGGCGTTTGGTTGCGGAGTCCATCCATACTGCCAGCAACAGAATCGCACCTTTGACGATATACTGCCAGAAGGTCGGAACATCCATCATACTCATGCCGTTATCCAGCGAAGCCATGATGAATGCCCCCATCACAGCCCCCGCAACACTCCCTACGCCGCCAGCCAGACTGGTGCCGCCAATCACGCAGGCTGCAATGGCATCCAGTTCGGCGATATTACCGGCAGAAGGCGAGCCTGCACCAAGCCGTGAACTGAGGATTAACCCCGCGATGGCCACCATCAAACCGTTGATAGCAAACACGACAAGTTTGGTGCGTTCTACGTTAACCCCGGAGAGTCGCGCCGCTTCCAGATTGCCGCCAATAGCGTAAATGCGCCGCCCGAAAGCTGTCCTTGTTGCCATAAACATGCCGCCGAGTAACAGCAACGTCAGCAGCAGGACAGGAGTAGGAACGCCACGGTAATCATTCAGTAGCCAGATTGCGCCTAATACGATGATGGCGGTCAAAGCCTGGCGACCGACCACCGCTGTAGATGCCGGAGACTGTAAACCCAAAGCTTGTCGGCGCATTCTTCCACGCCATTGCCAGCCGACAAAAGCCATTAAGCCAAGTGCGCCAATAATGAAACCGGTGCTGGCGGGTAGATAGCTCTGTCCAATTTGTGACATCGCGGCGCTGGTGGGTGAAACTGTCGTACCGTTGGTGATGCCAATGAGGATGCCGCGAAATGCCAACATGCCCGCCAGGGTGACAATAAATGAAGGCACTTTGCGGTACGCAACCCACCAACCATTCCATGCGCCGAGAAGCAGGCCCAGAACCAGCGTCACAATAATGGTGAGTGGCAGAGGCCAGCCTAACCAGACGTCGCAGATAGCGGCGACGCCGCCTAATAGCCCCATCATCGAGCCGACCGAGAGGTCGATTTCGGCAGAAATTATGACGAACACCATCCCTACCGCAAGGATGCCGGTAATCGCGGTCTGGCGCAGCAAGTTGGAGACGTTACGGGCGCTTAAATAGGCGCCGTCAGTAGTCCAGGTAAAGAACAGCATGATGGCGATGATTGCTGCAATCATCACGAAAACTTGTAAATTCAGTGACTTCAGCACAGAGAAGCCACCGGATGTCGGTACGGCTAATTTCACTTCAGACGGATTGCTTTTCGACATGATGTTCGCTCCTCAATGCGGCTTCCATCACCTGCTCCTGAGTCAGGTTATGATTTATCAGGTTGGCTTTTAGTTTTCCTTCATGCATCACCAGTACGCGATCGCTAAGACCAAGTACTTCAGGTAATTCAGAAGAGATGACAATAACGGCGATACCCTGCTGGACGAGTTGGTTAATTAATTTGTAGATCTCGTATTTCGCGCCAATATCGATACCCCTGGTAGGTTCATCAAGAATGAGAATGCGCGGGTTGAGTAACAGACAGCGTGCCAGGATCGCTTTTTGTTGATTGCCGCCGCTTAAACGTCCAATAGCAAGTTCCGGAGACGACGTTTTCACTTTGAGTCGCTGGATAGATTCCAGAATACATTTTTGCTCTGCGGCATCATCAAGCTGGCTAATACCCCCGGTAAATTTGTTGAGTGCGGCGAGGGTAATATTTTTACCAACCGCCATTACCGGAACGATGCCATCACGCTTTCTATCTTCTGGCACCATTGCAATACCCTGGGCGATGGCTTGCTGGCAATTACGAATATCCACTTGTTTGCCATCAATATAGATTTTCCCTTCCCATTGTCCGGGCCAAACGCCAAAAAGGCATTGAATAGTTTCGGTGCGACCAGCGCCGACCAGTCCAGCAATCCCCAGTATTTCGCCACGTTTCAGGGAAAACGAGACATCGTTAACCCGTTTAATATGACGATTAACCGGATGCCATGCCGTCAGATGTTCTATGCGTAATATTTCATCGCCAGTGGTATGTGGTTCGTTTGGGTACAGTGCCGTTAATTCTCGCCCAACCATCATGGTGATAATATCGTCTTCGCTCATTCCGGCTGCATCACGCGTACCTATGTGTTGACCGTCGCGAATAACACAAATTGTGTCGGAAATCGCTTTGACTTCGTTGAGCTTGTGAGAAATATAGATACATGCGATGCCGTGTTGTTGCAGATCGCGAATAATATCCAGTAAAACTGTGGTTTCCAGCTCAGTTAATGAGGCGGTTGGTTCATCGAGAATTAATAAACGCACCTGTTTATTTAGTGCCTTGGCAATTTCAACGAGTTGTTGTTGCCCAAGCCCTAAATCACCAACGCGGGTATCCGGTGAAATGGATAAGCTGACTTGCGCTAACAGTTTCTGACAGCGTAGCGTCATCTGGTCATAATCCATGACCCCATTGCAGGTTATCTCATTGCCAAGAAAGATATTTTCCAGCACGGTCAACTCTTTCACCAATGCTAATTCCTGGTGAATGATGGCAATACCTTTGCGTTCGGTATCGCGGATGTGACTTGCCTGTATTACTTCACCAGCAAAAGTAATTTCGCCTTCGTAACTGCCAAAGGGATAAATTCCGCATAGCACTTTCATTAATGTTGATTTACCAGAACCGTTCTCACCGCAAAGTGAGACGATCTCACCAGCATTTAGCCGCAAACTGACGTTATCTATCGCCTTTACGCTGCCGAAAGTTTTGGTAATGCTCTTCATTTCAAGTAGATAAGACATAACGACTCCACCTAAGCCAATCAGTTCATGCGGCATGGAGAGAAATCACGTCCCCGTTGTCGACAGGGACGTAACGCTTAAAGCTCGCTCTCCTTGTGGAAACCGTCTTTAATCACCGTGTCTTTGATGTTGTTTTTATTCACATCAATAGGTGTCAGCAGGCGGGATGGAACATCTTTCAGCCCATTATTCAGCGTGGTATCTGCTTTAGGTTGTTGATCGTTACCCAGTTCAACGGCAATTTCCGCGGCAGTATTTGCCAGTAGAGTAATCGGTTTATACACCGTCATGGTTTGCGTACCCGCAGCAATACGTTTAATGCCGGCGAGATCCGCATCCTGACCGGAAATGGCGACTTTCCCTGACAAACCTTGCGCGCTTAATGCCTGAATAGCCCCGCCAGCAGTAGCATCGTTAGAAGCAACAACAGCGTCAATTTTGTTATTGTTGGCGGTCAACGCGTTTTCCATAATTTTCAGCGCGTTTTCTGGTAACCAGCCATCAACCCATTGGTCGCCTACGACTTTAATTTTCCCGGAGTCAACGTAAGGTTTTAATACTTTCATTTGCCCGGCGCGGAAAAGCTTAGCGTTGTTATCCACCGGAGAGCCGCCCATCAGGAAATAATTTCCTTGCGGGACGATATCGACCAGCGCTTTTGCTTGTAGTTCGCCCACTTTTTCGTTATCGAAAGAAATATAAAAGTCGATATCAGCATCATTAATCATGCGGTCGTAAGCTAATACTTTAATGCCTTCTTGTTTTGCTTCTTTTACAACGTTACTTAATACCTGTCCGTTATACGGAATAATGACAAGAACATCGACTCCCCGGTTAATCATGTTTTCAATCTGCGACATTTGAGTTTCTTCGTTGCCATTTGCAGACTGCACAAATACTTTTGCGCCGAGAGATTCAGCTTTTTTCACGAAAATATCCCGGTCTTTCTGCCAGCGCTCAAGACGGAGATCATCAATAGCCATACCGATTTTGACTTCTTTAGCATGTGCCGCAACGTTGGTTAGCAGAAGTGAGGTGCACAGGGTGAGTAAAATGTTCTTTATTTTCATGGTTCAGAGGCCTTCTTTTGTTAGAGGGTAGCTTTAAAAAGTAACAATCACCGCGTTAAACGTGACCAATTTTTAGCAACTAAATGGGGGAAAACAATTACAGATTTTTATCTTTCGATTACGATTTTTCGTTTATTTCTTGATTTATGACCGAGATCTTATTTTTGTTGGTTAATCGAATTTGTTGCATTTTTCTCTTCGAGTAATTACCCAATTTCATCATTCCCTTTTATTTTGCGAGCGAGCGCACACTTGTGAATTATCTCAATAGCAGTGTGAAATAACATAATTGAGCAACTTAAAGGGAGTGCCCAATATTACGACATCATCCATCACCCGCGGCATTACCTGATTATGGAGTTCATTATGCAAGCTTATTTTGACCAGCTCGATCGCGTTCGTTATGAAGGCCCGAAATCCTCTAACCCGTTAGCATTCCGTCACTACAACCCCGACGAATTGGTGTTGGGTAAGCGTATGGAAGACCATTTGCGTTTTGCCGCTTGCTACTGGCACACCTTCTGCTGGAACGGGGCGGATATGTTTGGCGTAGGCGCGTTTAACCGTCCCTGGCAGCAACCTGGCGAGGCGCTGGCATTGGCGAAGCGTAAAGCAGATGTCGCATTTGAGTTTTTCCACAAATTACATGTGCCTTTTTATTGCTTCCACGATGTGGACGTTTCCCCGGAAGGCGCATCGTTAAAAGAGTACATCAATAACTTTGCGCAAATGGTCGATGTGCTGGCAGGTAAACAAGAAGAGAGCGGCGTGAAACTGCTGTGGGGAACCGCTAACTGCTTTACTAACCCACGTTATGGTGCAGGCGCAGCTACGAATCCCGACCCGGAAGTTTTCAGCTGGGCAGCAACACAAGTCGTTACGGCGATGGAAGCGACGCATAAACTGGGTGGTGAAAACTATGTGTTGTGGGGCGGTCGCGAAGGTTACGAAACGCTGCTGAATACCGATTTGCGTCAGGAGCGTGAACAGATTGGCCGCTTTATGCAGATGGTGGTTGAGCATAAACATAAAATCGGTTTCCAGGGTACCCTGCTTATCGAACCGAAACCGCAAGAGCCGACCAAACATCAATATGATTACGATGCCGCGACGGTCTACGGCTTCCTGAAGCAGTTTGGCCTGGAAAAAGAGATTAAACTGAATATTGAAGCAAACCATGCAACGTTGGCGGGTCACTCTTTCCACCATGAAATTGCCACGGCCATTGCGCTTGGTCTGTTCGGTTCTGTCGATGCTAACCGTGGTGACGCGCAGTTGGGCTGGGATACCGACCAGTTCCCGAACAGCGTGGAAGAAAATGCGCTGGTGATGTATGAAATTCTCAAAGCGGGCGGTTTTACCACCGGTGGTTTGAACTTCGATGCCAAAGTACGTCGTCAGAGCACCGATAAATATGACCTGTTCTACGGTCATATTGGCGCGATGGATACGATGGCACTGGCGCTGAAAATTGCAGCACGCATGATTGAAGACGGTGAGCTGGATAAACGCGTCGCGCAACGTTATTCCGGCTGGAATAGCGAACTGGGCCAGCAAATTCTGAAAGGCCAAATGTCACTGGCGGATTTAGCAAAATATGCCCAGGAACATAATCTTGCACCGGTGCATCAGAGTGGTCGCCAGGAGCAGTTAGAAAATCTGGTAAACCATTATCTGTTCGACAAATAACGGCTAACTGTGCAGTCCGTTGGCCCGGTTATCGGTAGCGATACCGGGCATTTTTTAAGGAACGATCGCTATGTATATCGGGATAGATCTTGGCACATCGGGCGTGAAAGTCATTCTGCTCAACGAACAGGGTGAGGTAATTGCTTCACAAACAGAAAAGCTGACCGTTTCGCGCCCGCATCCCCTCTGGTCTGAACAAGACCCGGAACAGTGGTGGCAGGCAACAGATCGTGCAGTGAGAACGCTTGCGCGACAATATTCTTTGCAAGAGGTTAAGGCGTTAGGTATTGCCGGACAGATGCACGGAGCTACGTTACTTGATGCTCGGCAGCAGGTATTACGTCCAGCGATTTTGTGGAATGACGGGCGCTGTGCGCAAGAGTGCGCTTTGCTTGAAGCACGAGTCCCGGATTCGCGCGCTATAACCGGCAATCTGATGATGCCCGGATTTACCGCGCCTAAGCTGCTGTGGGTGCAACGCCATGAGCCAGATATATTCCGTCAGGTAGACAAGGTTTTATTGCCAAAAGATTATTTGCGTCTGCGTATGACCGGAGAGTTTGCCAGTGATATGTCTGATGCGGCAGGCACCATGTGGCTGGATGTCGCGAAGCGTGACTGGAGTGATGTCATGCTGCAAGCTTGCCAGCTGTCCCGTGACCAGATGCCAGCATTATACGAAGGCAGTGAAGTTACCGGGACTTTGCTACCCGAGGTGGCAAAAGCATGGGGAATGGCGGCAGTGCCTGTTGTCGCGGGCGGCGGCGATAATGCGGCTGGCGCGGTTGGTGTGGGTATGGTTGATACCAACCAGGCAATGCTGTCGCTGGGAACTTCTGGTGTTTATTTTGCGGTGAGCGAAGGGTTCTTAAGCAAGCCGGAAAGCGCCGTACACAGCTTTTGCCATGCATTACCACAGCGTTGGCATTTAATGTCGGTGATGTTGAGTGCGGCATCGTGTCTGGATTGGGCTGCGAAATTAACCGGCCTGAGTAATGTCCCAGGCTTAATTGCAGCTGCGCAACAGGCAGATGAAAGTGCCGAGCCAATCTGGTTTTTGCCTTATCTTTCCGGCGAGCGTACCCCGCACAATAATCCACAGGCGAAGGGGGGGTTCTTTGGCCTGACCCATCAACACGGCCCTAATGAACTGGCGCGAGCAGTGCTGGAAGGCGTGGGTTATGCGCTGGCCGATGGCATGGATGTAGTGCACGCCTGCGGCATTAAACCGCAAAGTATTACCCTGATTGGTGGTGGAGCGCGTAGTGAGTACTGGCGTCAGATGCTGGCGGATATCTGCGGTCAGCAGTTGGATTACCGCACGGGTGGTGATGTAGGGCCTGCACTGGGCGCAGCAAGGTTGGCGCAGATTGCGGTGAATCCAGATAAATCGCTCAGTGAATTGTTGCCGCAACTGCCGTTAGAGCAGTCGCATATGCCGAACGCGCAGCATCATGCCGCTTATCAGCCACGACGCGAAACATTCCGTCGTCTCTATCAGCAACTTCTGCCACTAATGGCGTAAACTTATCCCCCGCCTGACCGGGCAGGGGATAATTCTCGTCTATATATATTATCAATTCATTAATATTTCATATGAATTTATTCTGAAAATCATTTGTTAATGGTGTTTTTCAGTTTTGTCTTTCGTTGGTTAATCGTAATGTATCGCTGGTAGATACGGAGATCATTATGAAAACCTCAAAGACTGTGGCAAAACTATTATTCGTTGTCGGGGCGTTGGTTTATCTGGTTGGGCTAGGGATCTCATGCCCATTGTTAAGCGGCAAAGGCTATTTTCTCGGCGTGTTAATGACGGGAACGTTTGGCAATTATGCTTATCTTCGTGCTGAAAAACTCGGGCAACTGGATGACATGTTTATTCGCATCTGCCAGTTAGTTGCGTTAATCACTATCGGTCTGTTGTTTATCGGTGTTTTAAATGCACCTATCAATGCTTATGAAATGGTGATCTACCCCATCGCCTTTTTTGTCTGCTTGTTTGGTCAAATGCGTTTGTTTCACTCGGCATGAGCAACATAAAGCTCTTACACATTCAGGAATGAAAGGAATACTGTGATGGAAAAAAAATATCAACCTATTCTCCAGCATTTAGCATTGTGTCATGGATAGCGCTTGGCGGCGGTATTGTTACCTATTTATTAGGGCTATGGAATGCGGAAATGCAGTTAAATGAAAAAGGATATTACTTTGCTGTTCTGGTGCTAGGACTATTTTCAGCCGCATCTTATCAAAAAACTGTGCGAGACAAATATGAAGGCATCCCCACTACATCCATTTATTATATGACCTGCCTGGTTGTCTTTATCATTTCTGTCGCATTACTGATAGTTGGTCTGTGGAATGCAACATTATTACTCAGCGAAAAAGGGTTTTACGGCCTGGCCTTCTTTTTAAGTTTGTTTGGTGCAGTAGCAGTGCAGAAGAATATTCGTGATGCTGGAGTTAACCCATCAAAAGAAACAGTGGTTGCTCAGGAAGAATATAGCGAATAATCCTTGTAAGCCCGGTCAATGTGACCGGGCTTTTGCTCAACTTACGAATCTGTTTCGGTCGATTCGTTGCACCAGCACAGAAAGTAATAAGCTTGTGGCCAGCGTGGCGCAGAAGATCCAGATAATATCCAGTATTGGCCAGTTTTTAAGCTCAATCCCCCGGGTACGCAGCGCATGGATAATCAATGCGTGGAACCCGTATATACCTAAAGAATGGCGTGATATCAGCCCAAGCCCGGGAACAGTGTGTGTATCCAGCGTATTTTTTACCAGAGTCAGTAACGCGATTGCGCAGATAAAAACCATCGGTCCGCAATAGAGATACCAGGTATCGGCAAAATTTCCGCGCCACTGTAATTCATATAATGTCCCGCGAGAGATAATAAATACCCCCGCAACAAACAGTACGGCGCTCACCCACGACAGTGATTTATGTTGCGTATCCACCATGCCAATGGCGCGGCCCAACATGCCATACAGGATGTAGTAAAAAGTATCGCCATTGATATATAAATTAATCGGTAGCCATTCGAAGCCGTCGATCTTCTGTGGCACAGTGTTTGGGTTAGCGATGATGCCAATCACCACCATGAGTACCAGCAACATTTTACCGCTAACATTTTTCACCTGAACCAGCGGCGAAACCAGATAAATCACCGCAATCGCGAAGAAAAACCATAAGTGATAAAACACAGGCTTTTGTAGCAGGTTTTTCAGCGCTAACTCCACATTGATAGCGGTAAAAAGCGCAATGTAGATCAACGCGATGACACTATAAAACAGCAGACATAAGCCAATACGCAAGAAATGACGGGGCTGGGCGCTACGTTCGCCAAAAAAGAGATAGCCTGAAATCATGAAAAATAGCGGCACGCTGACACGGGAGGCAGAATTTAGAACATTCGCGATATCCCAGGTTATGGGGCTGACGCTATGGGCGTTGGTTACATACCAGGTGGTGGTATGAATCATCACCACCATTAAACAGGCTATCCCTCGCAGGTTATCAATCCAATAAATTTTGGGCTGCATCTGTGTCTCTGTAACTGGTTAAAAAAGGTCTGACCGATAAATCATTCAGCTGGTGCACTGGAATAATCCGAGTTTTATCTCTACAGCTTATAGAGGCTTGAGGAAATTCGTTAGATTCAGCCACTATACCGATATTAATAATAAGACTCACCTGCAAATAAGACGGTAATTTAATGATGATGAACTATTTCTTTCCAGCAATGGCACTTATTGTGTTAGTGGGATGCTCGACACCGCCGCCCGAGCAGAAAGCACAGCGGGTAAAGGTTGAGCCGCTGCGTTCATTGAATATGGAAGCGTTGTGCAAGGATCAGGCAGCAAAACGTTATAACACCGGTGAGCAAAAAATCGACGTCACCGCATTTGAACAGTTCCAGGGGAGCTACGAAATGCGTGGTTATACCTTCCGGAAAGAGCAGTTTGTCTGTTCTTTTGACGCAGATGGCCATTTTTTGCATCTTTCCATGCGTTAAGCCCTGCTTTTTCCCGTTTCGTACTGTATATCTTCCATCCAGCGGGTATACTGATCCCTTCCTTTAAATCCACACGTATCCAGCACGAAATAATATGCAAAAGTTTGATACCAGGACCTTCCAGGGCTTGATCCTGACCTTACAGGATTACTGGGCTCGCCAGGGCTGCACCATTGTTCAACCATTGGACATGGAAGTCGGCGCGGGAACCTCTCACCCAATGACCTGTCTGCGCGCGCTGGGGCCAGAACCGATGGCGGCTGCTTATGTCCAGCCTTCTCGTCGCCCGACCGATGGTCGCTATGGCGAAAACCCCAACCGTTTACAGCACTACTATCAGTTCCAGGTGGTCATTAAGCCATCGCCGGACAATATTCAGGAGCTGTACCTCGGTTCTCTGAAAGAGCTGGGCATGGACCCGACTATCCACGATATCCGTTTCGTGGAAGATAACTGGGAAAACCCGACGCTGGGTGCCTGGGGGCTGGGCTGGGAAGTGTGGCTGAACGGCATGGAAGTGACACAGTTCACTTACTTCCAGCAGGTTGGTGGTCTGGAGTGTAAACCGGTTACCGGCGAGATCACCTACGGTCTGGAACGTCTGGCAATGTACATTCAGGGCGTAGACAGCGTATACGACCTGGTCTGGAGCGACGGCCCGCTGGGTAAAACCACCTACGGCGACGTGTTCCATCAGAACGAAGTGGAGCAGTCCACTTACAACTTCGAATACGCGGATGTGGACTTCCTGTTCACCTGCTTCGAGCAATACGAGAAAGAAGCGCAGCAGCTGTTGGCGCTGGAAAATCCGCTGCCGCTGCCAGCCTACGAGCGTATTCTGAAAGCCGCCCACAGCTTCAACCTGCTGGATGCGCGTAAAGCCATCTCCGTCACCGAGCGTCAGCGCTACATTCTGCGCATTCGCACCCTGACCAAAGCAGTGGCAGAAGCATACTACGCTTCCCGTGAAGCCCTCGGCTTCCCGATGTGCAACAAAGATAAGTAAGAGGCGGCTATGTCTGAGAAAACTTTTCTGGTGGAAATCGGCACTGAAGAGCTGCCACCAAAAGCACTGCGCAGCCTGGCTGAGTCCTTTGCTGCGAACTTTACTGCGGAGCTGGATAACGCTGGCCTCGCACACGGTACCGTTCAATGGTTTGCTGCTCCGCGTCGTCTGGCGCTGAAAGTAGCTAACCTGGCGGAAGCACAGCCGGATCGCGAAATCGAAAAACGTGGCCCGGCAATTGCCCAGGCGTTCGATGCTGAAGGCAAACCGAGCAAAGCGGCAGAAGGCTGGGCGCGTGGTTGCGGTATTACCGTTGACCAGGCTGAGCGTCTGACTACCGATAAAGGCGAATGGCTGCTGTATCGCGCCCATGTGAAGGGCGAAAGCACCGAAGCACTGCTGCCGAATATGGTTGCGACTTCGCTGGCGAAACTGCCGATCCCGAAACTGATGCGTTGGGGCGCAAGCGACGTGCACTTCGTGCGTCCGGTCCATACCGTGACCCTGTTGCTGGGCGACAAAGTCATTCCGGCAACCATTCTGGGCATTCAGTCCGATCGCGTGATTCGCGGTCACCGCTTTATGGGCGAGCCGGAATTCACTATCGACAATGCCGATCAGTATCCGGAAATTCTGCGTGAGCGCGGTAAAGTCATCGCCGATTACGAAGAACGTAAAGCGAAGATTAAAGCCGATGCTGAAGAAGCGGCGCGTAAGATTGGCGGTAACGCTGACTTAAGCGAAAGTCTGCTGGAAGAAGTGGCTTCTCTGGTTGAATGGCCGGTTGTTCTGACCGCGAAATTCGAAGAGAAATTCCTCGCTGTGCCGTCTGAAGCCCTGGTTTACACCATGAAAGGTGACCAGAAGTACTTCCCGGTGTACGCAAACGACGGCAAACTGCTGCCGAACTTTATCTTCGTTGCCAACATCGAATCGAAAGATCCGCAGCAAATTATCTCCGGTAACGAGAAAGTCGTTCGTCCACGTCTGGCAGATGCCGAGTTCTTCTTTAATACCGACCGTAAAAAACGTCTGGAAGATAATCTGCCGCGTCTGCAAACCGTGCTGTTCCAGCAACAGCTGGGTACGCTGCGCGACAAAACTGACCGCATTCAGGCGCTGGCTGGCTGGATTGCTGAACAGATTGGCGCAGACGTTAACCACGCTACCCGTGCGGGCCTGCTGTCTAAGTGTGACCTGATGACCAACATGGTCTTCGAGTTCACCGACACCCAAGGCGTAATGGGGATGCACTACGCGCGTCACGATGGCGAAGCGGAAGATGTCGCGGTAGCGCTGAACGAGCAGTATCAGCCGCGTTTTGCCGGTGATGACCTGCCGTCCAACCCGGTAGCTTGTGCGCTGGCGATTGCTGACAAGATGGACACCCTGGCGGGTATCTTCGGTATCGGTCAGCATCCGAAAGGCGACAAAGACCCATTTGCGCTGCGTCGTGCCGCACTTGGCGTGCTGCGTATTATCGTTGAGAAGAACCTCAACCTTGATCTGCAAACGTTGACCGAAGAAGCGGTGCGTTTGTATGGCGATAAGCTGACTAATGCCAACGTGGTTGATGATGTTATCGACTTTATGCTCGGTCGCTTCCGCGCCTGGTATCAGGACGAAGGTTACACCGTTGACACCATCCAGGCGGTACTGGCGCGTCGTCCGACCCGTCCGGCAGATTTTGATGCCCGTATGAAGGCGGTATCGCATTTCCGTACCCTGGATGCAGCTGCTGCACTGGCGGCGGCGAACAAACGTGTATCCAACATTCTGGCGAAATCTGACGAAGTGCTGAGCGACCGCGTGAATGCCTCTACCCTGAAAGAGCCGGAAGAAATTAAACTGGCGATGCAGGTGGTTGTTCTGCGAGACAAACTGGAGCCGTACTTTGCTGAAGGTCGTTACCAGGATGCGCTGGTCGAACTGGCCGAGTTGCGTGAACCTGTCGATGCTTTCTTCGATAAAGTGATGGTCATGGTTGATGATAAAGATCTGCGTATCAACCGCCTGACCATGCTGGAAAAACTGCGCGAATTGTTCCTGCGCGTTGCGGATATTTCGCTGTTGCAGTAATAACAGCGTTATTAAATAGCCTGCCACTTGGCAGGCTTTTTTTATCGCTAATAATACAGCTACCTTTAATAATTTTCTGCTGAATAAAAATTATCTCATATATTAATTTCATGAGATTTTTTTAGGATTTTATTAAAGAGAGGAAAGAAATTTATTACGCTAGAATAGCTGCGGGTGCTTGAGACTGTTTGTCTCAGGTATCACCGAAAGGCAGACAGAGAAAAGCCCCACCTGACTATAAATCAAAGTGAGGCTACCCTATGCCTGAACACCATAAGGTTAGCCTCTTACTCGTTGGAAATCAACACAGGAGGCTGGGAATGCCGCAGAAATATAAATTGCTTTCTTTAATAGTGATTTGTTTTACGCTTTTATTTTTCACCTGGATGATAAGAGATTCACTGTGTGAATTGCATATTAAACAGGAGAGTTATGAGCTGGTGGCATTTTTAGCCTGCAATTTGAAAGAGTAAGAGTCTTCGGCGGGAAGTTATTCCCGCCTTTCTTACGGTGTTGGGTATTCTCAATGCACCCTAATTTATTTCTTTGATGAATATTATTTAAAAAATACGAACGGATTTGGCTATTAAATAGGTTTTTAATTGAGAACAGGAATGGTTCGGAGCCTTCATGAATAAACTGCTTTTACTGTTGATAATGCTTTATCAACGACATCTTTCTCCTCGCAAAGGATATCGCTGTGCTTACAGCGTGTTGTACCAAACGCAGGGATGTTCGGGGGCAGTCAAAGAGATTATTCAACAGAAAGGTGTTATTGCAGGCTGGGGCGAGATACGTCAGCGTTTTGCAGATTGCCGACTTGCGGCACAGACAATCAGGCAGAAGCAACACCTGAACGAGGTTATACGTAAAAAGAAGAATAATGAGTGTAATGATTGTGATTGTTCCGGGTGTGATGGTACGGTCTGTCGTGATTGCCACATCCCGATGCCGGATCTGGATTGTTCCTGGGACTGTTCTTCTCTACATATAAAGCGGTTTTTCCAATAAAAAAATCCCCGCCAAATGGCAGGGATCTTAGATTCTGTGCTTTTAAGCAGAGATTACAGGCTGGTTACGTTACCAGCTGCTGGGCCTTTAGCGCCGCTTTCGATGGTGAAGGACACTTTCTGACCTTCGTCCAGAGATTTGTAACCATCGTTCTGGATAGCAGAGAAGTGTACGAACACGTCTTTAGAGCCATCGTCAGGAGTGATGAAGCCGAAGCCTTTGTCAGCGTTGAACCATTTTACGATACCAGTCATTTTACCGGACATAGTGTATTACCTTTAATAATTAAGTGTGCCTTTCGGCGATATGGCGTGCTTTACAGATTTTGAAGCGTTAAAGGAAATGTGCACTACGAGGGGTATCAACGATAACTCTTGAAGGGACTTGCCTTACTACACTGCTTTAATGGTCTGTACGTCAAACCGTTGATGTGCATTAAGCCACGCATTGGAGGTGGATGCAACAATTATTTTTCAAATTTATGATTAATCGGTCGGAAAACGGCCCTGTCATCAGGACCGTAAACATCAAAAAAGTTAATAAAACTCTATTCCATCAACTGCTTACTTAATGCCGGATTGGCCTGAATCAGACGCATTAATTTTAGTTCAGCACTGGAAGGCTTCACTCGTCTGGATTCCCATTCCTTTACCATCGCAACGGATACGCCCAAAACACGGGCGAAATCATCAATTTTTAACCCCGTTCCTTTGCGTAATTGCTCAATCTCGGTACAGGGCGTAGGTCTGTGCGTCAGGGTAATCTTCTGTGTTTCATCTTTAAAAACAATTTGTTCCAGGCTGCTCAACAGCTCAAGCATTGGATCTTTATATTCCATTGAAAACTCCTCAAATCACACTGCGGGATCGTGAATTGCATTGAAGCTCATTAAGAATAGTCGGGAAAAACTGACTCAGCGGGAAGCAGCCGGAGTGTGATTCGATTCAGCTTATCAATAACTGTGACTTATAGTTGCCTAACGATATGATTAATGCCGATATATTTCGCAGAATCCCGAATTGTAAAGATTCCGAAAATTTCACTTACCGAAGAGAAGTAAGGTTCTGGCTAAAAAACGCAATAGCAATGCCTGTTTTTAACAATGAAACAACAAATTAACCTTCCTTCATTTTCTACATCATTTTCCCAGGAAGATTATGCATAAAGGGTATCTTGCAAGCTTGTCCTGGACTATCCTTGTCACGTCAGACACGCGTGTGTCGTTGTGCGCTTTTTTTGGGTGAAAGGAGTAAGAAAATGGCGACAGGAAAGTCCTGCTCTCGCTGGTTTGCGCCTCTTGCGGCGTTATTAATGGTAGTTAGCCTGAGTGGGTGTTTTGATAAAGAAGGCGATCAGCGTAAAGCGTTTATCGACTTCCTGCAGAATACAGTGATGCGTAGCGGTGAACGTCTACCAACCCTGACTGCCGATCAGAAAAAACAATTTGGTCCTTTTGTCTCTGATTACGCGATTCTGTATGGCTATTCCCAACAGGTGAATCAGGCGATGGATTCCGGTCTACGTCCGGTTGTAGACAGCGTTAACGCAATTCGTGCACCACAGGATTATGTCACGCAAAGTGGTCCGCTGCGTGAAATGAACGGTTCGCTGGGTGTACTGGCGCAACAGCTACAAAATGCGAAGTTGCAGGCCGATGCTGCGCACTCTGCGCTGAAACAGACTGATGATCTGAAGCCGGTCTTTGATCAGGCATTCACCAAAGTGGTGACGACACCGGCTGATGCGTTACAACCGTTGATTCCGGCGGCACAAACCTTTACACAACAACTGGTAATGGTTGGGGACTATATTTCCCAGCAGGGTACTCAGGTAAGCTTTGTGGCGAATGGCATTCAGTTCCCGACTTCGCAGCAGGCGAGTGAATATAACAAACTGATTGCGCCATTACCGGCACAACATCAGGCGTTTAATCAGGCCTGGACCGCAGCAGTAACTGCAACCCAATAAAGAGTAAAAGCCCGGGAGATTTTCGGGCTTTTCTCCACGCAGTCGCGGTTATTCCGCGACTTGCGGATTCACACAGTTCTTCTCGACATTCCCTTGTAACGCATTAATCAAATTATCCACCGCACAGGCGGCCATGCCATAACGCGTCTCATGAGTAGCAGAACCAATATGTGGGACTGCGACGACATTTGCCATTGAGAGCAGCGGTGAATCTACTGACAGTGGCTCTTGTTCGAAGACATCCAGTCCGGCGGCGTGAATTTCCCCTTTCTGCAATGCCGCAATCAGTGCATTTTCGTCAACCACCGGTCCACGTCCTGCATTAATGAAGATGGCGGAGGATTTCATTTTGGCGAATTGTTCAGCGCCAAACAGGTGATGCGTTTCTTCAGTTAGCGGCAGGATCAGGCAAACGAAATCCGATTCTTGTAACAGCGTATCCAGATCGCAATAACGGGCGTTAAAGCGTTCTTCGGCTTCTTTATGGTGGCGGCGAGCGTTATAGAGGATAGGCATGTTGAAGCCAAAGTGTGCCCGTTGTGCCAGTGCCATGCCGATCCGTCCCATCCCGACAATGCCAAGTGTTTTATGATGCACGTCGCTGCCGTACCAGTCCGGGCCAATGCTCGCGGTCCATTCGCCTGCTTTTACGCGTTCTGCTACCTCGACAACCCGACGCGCGGTACACAGCATCAACGCCATCAGCGTATCGGCCACCGTTTCCGTTAATACGGTTGGCGTATGCATTAGCAGGATTTTTCGGGTGGTAAGCGCATCGACATCGAAATTGTCGTAGCCTACAGAGATAGTTGATGTGGCACGCAGTTTCGGCATTTTTTCCAGCAACACGGCATCAACATTTTCATTTGAACCCAACAAGCCCTCGGCTTCGGCAAAAATATCCGCGTTTTGTGCAACGGTCTGTGGGGTGAGATCTGTCACCTGGTGAACGGTGAAATGTGCTTGCAGGCGTTGCAGTAAATCATCAGGTAAGGCTTTGTAGAGGATAACGGGCGGCTTCATGCTTCTCTCCATTCACTGATAAGGCGATCACCTTAGCCTGAAAAAAGAAGCAGGAAAACCTAAGAATACCAGGTGATTGAATCACCACCTGGCATGAAAGTGATTACAGCGGGCTTAAGGTAATTTCTACGCGACGGTTTTGGGCTTTGCCTTCTGCGGTGCTGTTGCTGGCGATCGGGTTAGCCGGGCCAAGACCCTGGGTACGAATACGGCTGGCGTCAACGCCCTGGGTAATCAACGCGCTGGCAACGGAATCTGCACGCTGCTGCGACAGACGCATGTTCAGGTCATGACCGCCAGTGCTGTCGGTGTAGCCAATCACGTTAACCGCCGTTTTCGGGTACTCTTTCAGTACCATTGCAACACCGGTCAGGGTATTAGCACCTGCTGGTTTCAGAGTGGCGCTGCTGCTGTCGAAGGTCACATTGTTCGGCATGTTGAGGATAATGTTGTCCCCGCTGCGCGTTACGCTTACGCCAGTGCCGCGCATTTTGTCGCGCAGTTTCGCTTCCTGCACATCCATGTAATAGCCAACGCCGCCGCCCAGTGCCGCGCCTGCTGCTGCGCCAATCAGTGCGCCTTTACCACGATCTTTCTTCGAAGAAGAGAGTGCGCCAATGCCCGCGCCAACGAGAGAGCCCAGACCCGCGCCAATAGCAGATTTACCCGCTTCGCGTTCGCCGGTGTAAGGGTTAGTTGTACAGCCAGATACCGCCAGAGCGCCACTCACAACGGCGGCAATAAGATAAACACGTTTCTTCATTGTTAATCCTTAATAACCTTTTTATTCTTTGCCACGGGTTTCGTGGCGGAAGATTATGCCGTGTGAACATGAAGATTATTCCTGGGAATACTCGGAAATTTGTAAGTAATATTTAACTGCTCAATACATCTAACTTTTCAGGAGCCTTCGGTTTGGCCAACTCATCCTCACGTTATTCTGTTCTGACTGCCGCCCACTGGGGGCCCATGCTGGTTGAAACCGACGGTGAAACAGTTTTCAGCTCGCGTGGTGCGTTAACCACAGGAATGGAAAACTCCTTGCAGAGTGCGGTTCGCGACCAGGTTCATAGCAATACGCGGGTGCGATTTCCGATGGTGCGTAAAGGCTTTCTTGCGTCACCAGAAAATCCACAAGGGATTCGCGGGCAGGACGAATTTGTTCGCGTGAGTTGGGATGATGCACTGGATCTTATTCACCAACAACACAAACGCATTCGCGGAGCTTATGGTTCAGCGTCGATTTTTGCCGGTTCCTACGGCTGGCGTTCAAATGGCGTGCTGCATAAAGCGTCAACCTTGTTACAACGCTATATGGCGCTGGCAGGCGGCTATACCGGCCATCTGGGGGATTATTCGACTGGCGCAGCACAGGCGATCATGCCGTATGTTGTGGGTGGCAGCGAAGTTTATCAGCAGCAGACCAGTTGGCCGCTGGTGCTTGAACATAGCGATGTGGTGGTGCTGTGGAGTGCTAACCCTCTAAATACACTGAAAATTGCGTGGAATGCATCCGATGAGCAGGGGCTTTCTTACTTTTCCGCACTGCGTGATAGCGGGAAAAAGCTGATCTGCATTGATCCCATGCGATCGGAAACCGTTGATTTCTTTGGCGATAAAATGGAATGGGTAGCACCGCATATGGGAACAGATGTGGCGCTGATGCTAGGGATCGCCCATACGCTGGTGGAAAACTGCTGGCACGACGAAGAGTTTCTGGCACGTTGTACTATCGGCTATGACGCCTTCGCTTCTTATTTACAGGGCGAGAGTGATGGCATAGCGAAAACTGCCGAATGGGCGGCGGAGATTTGTGGTGTTCCGGCAGATAAAATCCGCGAACTGGCGGCTATTTTCCATCAAAATACCACCATGCTGATGGCAGGATGGGGAATGCAGCGTCAGCAGTTTGGCGAGCAAAAGCACTGGATGCTCGTCACGCTGGCGGCAATGTTGGGGCAAATCGGTACACCAGGTGGCGGTTTTGGGCTTTCTTATCATTTTGCCAACGGTGGTAATCCCACGCGCCGTGCTGCGGTGCTTTCATCCATGCAGGGCAGTTTGCCGGGTGGTACGGATGCGGTAGATAAAATCCCCGTTGCCCGTATTGTCGAGGCTCTTGAAAATCCTGGTGGCGCATACCAACACAACGGCATGAATCGTCACTTTCCGGATATACGATTTATCTGGTGGGCGGGCGGCGCCAATTTTACACATCATCAGGACACTAATCGTCTGATTCGAGCCTGGCAAAAACCGGAACTGGTGGTCATTTCAGAATGCTTCTGGACGGCGGCGGCGAAACATGCCGATATCGTCCTGCCTGCAACCACGTCTTTTGAGCGTAACGATCTCACCATGACCGGAGATTACAGCAATCAGCATCTTGTTCCGATGAAACAAGTCGTGCCGCCGCGTGACGAAGCGCGTAATGATTTCGATGTCTTTGCTGAATTAAGCGAACGTTGGGAGAAGGGTGGCTACGCGCGGTTTACGGAAGGGAAAACTGAGCTGCAATGGCTGGAAACTTTTTATAACGTCGCCCGACAACGAGGGGCAAGTCAGCAGGTTGAATTACCATCGTTTGACGCGTTTTGGGAAGCAAACCAATTCATTGAGATGCCGGAAAACCCAATCAGCGAACAGTTTATCCGGTTTGCTGATTTTCGCCGCGACCCACAGACGCATCCGTTAAAAACGGCCAGTGGTAAGATTGAAATCTTCTCGCAGCGTATCGCGGATTACGGTTACCCGGATTGTCCGGGGCATCCCATGTGGCTGGAGCCGGATGAGTGGCAGGGCAATGCCGAACCGGAACAGTTGCAGGTACTTTCTGCCCACCCCGCACATCGTTTGCACAGCCAGCTAAATTACAGTTCTCTGCGTGAATTATATGCGGTGGCAAACCGTGAACCTGTCACCATTCACCCTGATGATGCACGAGCGCGAGGCATAAAAGAGGGCGACACGGTACGAGTGTGGAACTCGCGCGGGCAAATTCTTGCCGGCGCGGCCATTAGCGAAGGTATTAAACCTGGCGTGATTTGCATTCACGAAGGGGCATGGCCCGATCTGGATTTAACCGCTGGCGGCATTTGTAAAAACGGCGCTGTGAACGTGTTGACGAAAGATCTCCCCAGCTCGCGGCTGGGGAATGGATGCGCGGGTAACACGGCGTTAGCGTGGCTGGAGAAATACACTGGCCCGGAGCTGCCGCTTACGGCGTTTGATCCGCCTGCCAATCCATAATCCAGGTGGGAAGTTGGGTTTCTTCCTGCCAGGCGCAGTCGACAATATGGAATCCTTGCGCATGGTAGAAATTTATCGCGGGCTGGTTTTTCTGGTAAACCTCCAACAATAAATGGGGATGGCGTTGTTGCACATGTTGCATCAGCGCCTTACCAATACCGCGCCTGACGGCCTTTGGTGTGATAAACATCGCAGCTAAAAATCGTCCTTCCATCACGCTGACAAAACCGAGAAGCTTGCCATCTTCTTCCCACACCCAGTTTTGCGCGTTGGCAAGATAAGCATCACGCACCAGCGGAATGCAGTCACGCCAGTAGCTTTCTTCTATGAAAGGATGTCCCCAGGTTGTACTTTCCAGCCATAATTCAAGGATCGCAGGTAATTCCAAACGTTGCGCTTCTCGAATCATTATTTCCTCCCCGGATGGCAACAGCAGCCAACGACATGATCGTTCACCAGTCCGCATGCCTGCATAAAGGAGTAACAAATCGTCGTGCCAACAAATTTGAAGCCGCGTTTTTTCAGTGCTTTGGAAAGCGCATCAGAGGCGGGTGTTGAGGTGGGGATTTCGCTCAACGTTTTGGCTTGTGTCACCTGTGGTTGATGGTTTACGAACGACCAGACAAAGTCGGCAAACGGTTCGCCGTTCTGCTCCATTTGCAGGTATGCCCGTGCGTTACCAATTATCGCCTGAATTTTCCCACGATGGCGGATAATCCCGGCATCAAGCACCAGTCTTTCAACGTCCTCTTCCTGCATAGCCGCGACTTTTACCGGATCGAACTGATGAAAACAGGCGCGATAGTTTTCACGTTTTTTGAGAACGGTAATCCAGGATAACCCTGCCTGTTGTCCTTCAAGGCAGATCATTTCGAATAGTTTATTACTATTGGTTTCAGGCACGCCCCACTCATTATCGTGGTAGGCAATATAAAGCGGGTCCTGACTCACCCAGCCGCAACGTTCCATACTTTCCCTCGCTATGTACCAGATCGTAAATATTTCACCCTCTTGTCTTGACGCATCGGTGAAAAAGTCAATATTTAATACAGGGCTAAGATGCCCGATATCCTACATACAATGACAATAATATTGCCGAATTCGGCTCTTCCATGGAGTCGTGTTAATGATCATAAAAAAATGCGGTGGTCGCTGGCACTTAAGTCTGCTGGCGAGCGTGGTAATCAGTTCTTTTTTTCTCAACACAGCTTACGCCTGGCAGCAAGAATATATCGTTGATACGCAACCAGGACATACCACTGAGCGTTATACCTGGGATAGCGATCACCAACCGGACTACAACGATATTTTGTCGCAACGTATTCAAAGTAGCCAAAGAGCGCTGGGACTGGAAGTTAATCTGGCGGAAGAAACCCCTGCGGATGTGACCAGCAGTATGAGTATGGGCTGGAATTTTCCTTTATATGAGCAGGTTACAACGGGTCCAGTCGCCGCATTACATTACGATGGCACAACCACCTCCATGTATAACGAGTTTGGCGACAGTACTGCAACGCTGACTGATCCGTTATGGCATGCCAGTGTCAGTACGTTAGGATGGCGTGTTGATTCCCGACTTGGCGATTTCCGTCCCTGGGCGCAAATCAGCTACAACCAGCAATTTGGTGAAAATATCTGGAAGGCTCAATCAGGCCTAAGTCGCATGACGGCGACAAATCAGAATGGTAATTGGCTTGATGTGACCGTAGGAGCCGATATGTTGCTTAACCAACATATTGCTGCCTATGCCGCGTTATCCCAGGCGGAGAATAGCGCCAATGATAGTGATTATTTATATACCATGGGCGTTAGCGCCAGATTTTAACGTATTTTTTACAACTATGGACTACTAATAACAACCATTGCAATGATAGTGGGTGCTAACTGACCAAATAATTATTGTGGTGAATATTTGTCACGTCATTCATTCCTGAACTAAGGCATTTCATTCCGTTTTGATGGCATTTCATGCCGTTTTTTCCCCTGCATAAAATGCACTTCGTTATGTTTGTCGGCAGAGAATTTTCCTTTTTACTACCGCAGGAATACTGCCATGACACCTTCAAACTATCAGCGTACGCGCTGGCTTACCCTTATCGGTACCATTATCACCCAGTTTGCGCTGGGGTCAGTTTATACCTGGAGCCTGTTTAATGGCGCGCTCTCTGCCAAACTGGATGCGCCGGTCAGTCAGGTTGCTTTCTCCTTCGGCCTGTTGAGTCTGGGACTGGCAATTTCTTCTTCTGTTGCTGGCAAGTTACAGGAACGTTTTGGTGTCAAGCGCGTCACAATGGCTTCCGGTATTCTGCTGGGGGTAGGTTTCTTCCTTACCGCGCATTCCAACAGCCTAATGATGCTGTGGTTAAGCGCCGGTGTGCTGGTTGGTCTGGCAGATGGTGCGGGTTATCTGCTGACCCTTTCTAACTGCGTGAAGTGGTTCCCGGAGCGTAAAGGTCTGATCTCCGCATTCGCCATTGGTTCTTATGGCCTGGGAAGCCTGGGTTTCAAATTTATCGACACACAATTGCTGGAAACGGTCGGTTTGGAAAAAACCTTTGTAATTTGGGGCGCGATTGCGTTGGTGATGATTGTCTTTGGCGCGACGTTAATGAAAGATGCGCCGAAACAGGAAGTGAAAACCAGTAATGGCGTAGTAGAGAAGGACTACACCCTGGCAGAGTCTATGCGTAAACCGCAATACTGGATGCTGGCGGTCATGTTCCTCACGGCCTGCATGAGCGGTCTGTATGTGATTGGTGTGGCGAAAGATATTGCTCAGAGCCTGGCGCATCTTGATGCAATTTCCGCGGCCAACGCAGTAACGGTTATTTCTATTGCTAACCTTTCTGGTCGTCTGGTATTGGGCATTCTGTCTGACAAAATCGCCCGTATCCGCGTCATCACTATTGGACAGGTGATTTCGCTGGTGGGTATGGCGGCCCTGCTGTTTGCACCATTGAATGCAGTGACGTTCTTTGCAGCAATTGCCTGCGTGGCGTTTAACTTCGGTGGCACAATTACCGTTTTCCCGTCACTGGTCAGTGAGTTCTTCGGTCTCAATAACCTGGCGAAAAACTACGGCGTGATTTATCTCGGCTTCGGTATCGGTAGTATCTGCGGTTCGATTATCGCCTCACTGTTTGGCGGCTTCTATGTGACTTTCTACGTCATTTTTGCCCTGCTGATTCTGTCATTGGCGCTTTCAACGACCATTCGCCAGCCTGAGATCAGAGTGTTGCGCGAAGTACATGGTTAAGTTTAGCGACAGGTTTTAGATTTGTTCTGAGATTAAAAGGGCCATAAAGCTGGCCCTTTTAAGCGTTCAGTTACCGCATAAGTCTCCTTTCATACTTGTATTTTTGTAAATTTGTGCTTCAAGTACATTCTTTCCCCACACTTTTTCCCTTTGCTGTGGTCTACTTATCAGCGTGTGCAGATTTTCCTTATCTGACGACCTTCGCACTTTTCCCTTGCCTGGCTTGAAAGGCCATAATGCAGGGTGTTATCACCTGTTTTTCCAGGGTTTGTTTGCATGAGATATATCAAAACGATAACGCAGCAAAAGCTAAGTTTTTTGCTCGCTGTCTATATCGGTCTGTTTATGAATTGCGCAGTCTATTTCCGTCGGTTTGACGGTTACGCGCATAACTTCACTTTTCTTAATGGCGTCTCGGCGGTTATCGAACTGGCAGGGACGGTTCTGGCAACCTTCTTCTTTTTACGTTTAATTTCACTCTTTGGCAGAACGGCCTGGAAAGTGCTGGCGTCATTGCTGGTGCTGATTTCTGCCGGGGCCAGCTACTACATGACATTTATGAATGTCATGATTGGCTACGGGATTGTTGCTTCGGTGATGACCACCGACATTGACTTATCGAAAGAAGTGGTTGGCTGGACGCTTATCGCATGGGTTGTACTGGTGAGTATTATCCCGTTGCTATTTATCTGGATGAACCGCTCACAAGACACTTTCTGGCGTCAACTTTGTACCCCGAAAACTCGCTGGCGTAGTGCGCTTACCGTGCTTTTGGCGGGCTTGTTGGTATGGGGGCCAATCCGTCTGATGGATGTAGTGCAAAAGCGTGCAGACCGTATGGCCGGAGTGGATATGCCGAGCTACGGCGGCGTGCTGGCGAACTCTTATCTGCCTTCGAACTGGCTTTCTGCGTTGGGTCTCTACGCCTGGGCGCAAGTGGATGAATCGTCAGACAATCGGTCGCTGATGAATCCGGCAAAAAAATTCACCTATACCCCGACGCAAAATCTCGACGATACCTATGTGGTTTTCATCATTGGAGAAACTACGCGTTGGGATCATATGGGGATGCTGGGCTACGAGCGCGATACCACGCCGAAGCTGGCCAAAGAGAAAAACCTGGTGATGTACCGTGGTTATTCTTGTGATACCGCGACTAAATTATCACTACGCTGTATGTTTGTGCGTGAAGGTGGAACGGAAGATAACCCACAACGTACGCTTAAAGAGCAGAACGTATTTGCGGTTCTCAAACAGCTGGGCTTTAGCTCTGATTTATACGCCATGCAGAGTGAGATGTGGTTCTACAGCAACACCATGGCTGACAACATTGCCTATCGCGAGCAAATTGCAGCAGAGCCGCGTAACCGTGGGAAAGCGGTGGACGATATGTTGCTGGTCAATGAGATCGAGCGTTCTCTGGAGAAAAAACCAGAAGGTAAGCATCTGATTGTGCTGCATACCAAAGGGTCACACTACAACTATACTCAACGTTATCCCCGTGAGTTTGCCCAGTGGAAGCCAGAGTGCTATGCCATTGACCGCAAATGCCCACGAGCGCCGATGATTAACTCATATGATAACTCCATCACCTATGTTGATCATTTTATCGACACTGTAATCGACAAATTCCGCGATAAGAAGGCCATTATTTTCTATGCAGCGGACCACGGTGAGTCAATTAACGAGCGTGAGCACTTGCATGGCACACCACGCGAATATGCGCCACCGGAGCAGTTCCGCGTACCGATGATGGTCTGGATGTCGGATAAATATCTGGAGAATCCGGCCAACGCGCAGGCATTCGCGCAATTGAAGAAAGAAGCGGATATCAAAGTGCCACGCCGTCATGTAGAACTGTACGACACTATTTTAGGTTGCCTTGGTTATACTTCACCGGACGGTGGTATCAACGAAAACAACAACTGGTGTCGAATCCCTCAGGCGAAGAAGGCAGAAGCTAACTAAATGCACTGCTGAGTTTCTCGCCGATCAAAAGGCATTTTGCTATTAAGGGATTGACGAGGGCGTATCTGCGCAGTAAGATGCGCCCCGCATTCGGTGATTGGCGCAGCCTGGTAGCGCACTTCGTTCGGGACGAAGGGGTCGGAGGTTCGAATCCTCTATCACCGACCAAATTCGAAAAGCCTGCTCAGCGAGCAGGCTTTTTTGCATTTGTAGCCCATGAGGATGAGAACCTCCGGGGGCAGGGAGGTTCGACTCGACGTAGGCCTGATAAGACGCGGCAGCGTCGCATCAGGCAACGGCACCGCACTTATTGTCGGATGCGGCGCGACCGCCTTATCGACCTACACACCACACATTTCCCTGCCAAATTTGCGCCCCATATCTCACTATCCATTAACGGATTTGTGACAGAATCCATTGTCTTTTTCTATATTTGCTTAAATCTTTTTTTGCGTTACTTATGGCTGGCGCTGGCATTTTCCGCTGTGCGGTTTAGCGTTCATGGTATTAATCGCTCAGATATCCACCTTTTCCTCAGATTTTTTTCACTAAATGCATAAAACTTAATCACCAATTGTTGCCAAATATTAAGCTGATTGTTCTGGTTATGTTGGCGTAGCACAAATTTCTCTGCTGCAAATAGTTGTTTGAAGTTTTTTTAATCTTTGTTTGTGGATTCTCACCGTTGGTGTAAATCCCGGTGGGCTGTATTGACGTTTTCACATTCTGTTGACAGATTGTAGGTCACGAGGGGCATTTTATGGAGGATCCGCACTGTAACACTGATGTTAATTAGTACGGCATCCCCACCTCATAACGTTGACCCGACCGGGCAAAAAACAAAAAAGGTCAGGCAGCGACAACCCACTGCAAAGGGTTAAAACAACAAACATCACAATTGGAGCAGAATAATGCGTATTTCCTTGAAAAAGTCAGGGATGCTGAAGCTTGGTCTCAGCCTGGTGGCTATGACCGTCGCAGCAAGTGTTCAGGCTAAAACTCTGGTTTATTGCTCAGAAGGATCTCCGGAAGGGTTTAACCCGCAGTTGTTTACCTCCGGTACCACCTATGACGCCTCTTCCGTACCGCTTTATAACCGTCTGGTTGAATTTAAAATCGGCACCACCGAAGTGATCCCGGGCCTCGCTGAAAAGTGGGAAGTCAGCGATGACGGTAAAACCTATACCTTCCACTTGCGTAAAGGTGTGAAGTGGCACGACAACAAAGAATTCAAACCGACGCGCGAACTGAACGCCGATGACGTGGTGTTCTCGTTCGATCGTCAGAAAAACGCGCAAAACCCGTACCATAAAGTTTCTGGCGGCAGCTACGAATACTTCGAAGGCATGGGCTTGCCGGAGCTGATCAGCGAAGTGAAAAAGGTGGACGACAACACCGTTCAATTCGTGCTGACTCGCCCTGAAGCACCGTTCCTGGCTGACTTGGCAATGGACTTCGCTTCTATTCTGTCAAAAGAATATGCAGACGCGATGATGAAAGCCGGTACGCCGGAAAAACTGGACCTCAATCCGATCGGCACCGGCCCGTTCCAGTTACAGCAGTATCAAAAAGATTCCCGTATTCGCTACAAAGCGTTTGATGGCTACTGGGGTACCAAACCGCAGATCGATACGCTGGTCTTCTCTATTACCCCTGACGCTTCCGTGCGTTACGCAAAATTGCAGAAAAATGAATGCCAAGTGATGCCGTACCCGAACCCGGCAGATATCGCTCGCATGAAGCAGGATAAATCCATCAACCTGATGGAAATGCCGGGGCTGAACGTCGGTTATCTCTCGTATAACGTGCAGAAAAAACCACTGGATGACGTGAAAGTTCGCCAGGCTCTGACCTACGCAGTGAACAAAGATGCGATCATCAAAGCGGTTTATCAGGGCGCGGGCGTGGCAGCGAAAAACCTGATCCCGCCAACCATGTGGGGCTATAACGACGACGTTCAGGACTACACCTACGATCCTGAAAAAGCGAAAGCCTTGCTGAAAGAAGCGGGACTGGAAAAAGGTTTCTCCATCGACCTGTGGGCGATGCCCGTACAACGTCCGTATAACCCGAACGCTCGCCGCATGGCGGAGATGATTCAGGCAGACTGGGCGAAAGTGGGCGTGCAGGCCAAAATCGTCACCTACGAATGGGGTGAGTACCTCAAGCGTGCGAAAGATGGCGAGCATCAGACGGTAATGATGGGCTGGACTGGCGATAACGGGGATCCGGATAACTTCTTTGCCACCCTGTTCAGCTGCGCCGCCTCTGAACAAGGCTCCAACTACTCAAAATGGTGCTACAAACCGTTTGAAGATCTGATTCAACCGGCGCGTGCCACCGACGACCACAACAAGCGCGTTGAACTGTACAAACAAGCACAGGTGGTGATGCACGATCAGGCTCCGGCACTGATCATCGCTCACTCCACCGTGTTTGAACCGGTACGCAAAGAAGTTAAAGGCTATGTGGTTGATCCATTAGGCAAACATCACTTCGAAAACGTCTCTATCGAATAATTAAAAGCCATACAAGACTGATGGCAAAGGCAAAACTGCCTGATGCGCTCCGCTTATCAGGCCTACGAAAATTCTGCAATGTATTGAGTTTGCAAGATTTTGTAGGCCGGATAAGGCGTTAACGCCGCATCCGGCATAAACAAAGCGCACTTTGTCAACAATCTGCATACCCGGTGGTGCTGTGCCTCTGCGCGCAGCGCCATCCGGCAGCAATACTTCATTCTCTGTCCGGCACGGGCGGGAATTGATTTGTGAGCAATACAGACACGCAGTTCCAGGCTGCGGGTCACTACAGAGAATCCGGGTTATGTTGCAGTTTATTCTCCGACGTTTGGGACTCGTCATCCCCACGTTTATCGGTATTACCCTTCTCACATTTGCCTTTGTCCACATGATCCCGGGCGATCCGGTGATGATCATGGCGGGTGAACGTGGGATCTCCCCAGAGCGTCACGCGCAATTGCTGGCAGAACTCGGCTTGGATAAACCGATGTGGCAGCAGTATCTCCATTACATTTGGGGCGTAATGCACGGCGATTTAGGCATTTCGATGAAAAGCCGCATCCCGGTTTGGGAAGAGTTCGTGCCGCGCTTCCAGGCCACGCTGGAACTTGGTGTCTGCGCGATGATTTTTGCTACGGCAGTCGGTATTCCGGTCGGTGTACTGGCAGCGGTTAAACGTGGTTCCATTTTCGATCACACTGCGGTTGGCCTGGCGCTGACCGGCTACTCAATGCCTATCTTCTGGTGGGGCATGATGCTGATCATGCTGGTTTCGGTGCACTGGAACCTGACGCCTGTCTCCGGTCGCGTGAGCGACATGGTGTTCCTTGACGACTCCAATCCGTTAACCGGTTTTATGTTGATCGACACCGCTATCTGGGGTGAAGACGGTAACTTTATCGATGCCGTCGCCCATATGATCTTACCGGCGATGGTGCTGGGCACAATTCCGCTGGCGGTTATCGTTCGTATGACGCGCTCCTCAATGCTGGAAGTGCTGGGCGAGGATTACATCCGCACCGCGCGCGCTAAAGGGCTAACCCGGATGCGGGTGATTATCGTCCATGCGCTGCGTAACGCGATGCTGCCGGTGGTGACCGTTATCGGCCTTCAGGTGGGAACATTGCTGGCGGGAGCGATTCTGACCGAAACCATCTTCTCGTGGCCCGGTCTGGGGCGCTGGTTGATTGACGCACTGCAACGCCGCGACTATCCGGTAGTGCAGGGCGGCGTATTGCTGGTGGCGACGATGATTATCCTCGTCAACCTGCTGGTCGATCTGCTGTACGGCGTGGTGAACCCGCGTATTCGTCATAAGAAGTAAGGGGACATCATGTCACAGGTTACTGAAAATAAAGTGATTAGCGCACCGGTGCCGATGACCCCGTTACAGGAGTTCTGGCACTATTTTAAACGCAACAAAGGCGCGGTTGTCGGGCTGGTTTACGTCGTCATCGTGCTGTTTATCGCGATCTTTGCCAACTGGATTGCGCCGTATAACCCGGCAGAACAGTTCCGCGATGCGCTACTCGCCCCGCCAGCCTGGCAGGAAGGCGGCAGCATGGCGCACTTGCTCGGTACAGATGACGTCGGTCGTGACGTTATGTCGCGCCTGATGTACGGCGCGCGCTTGTCGCTGCTGGTTGGCTGTCTGGTGGTTGTGTTATCGCTGATTATGGGCGTTATTCTCGGCCTGATCGCCGGTTACTTCGGCGGCCTGGTTGATAACATCATCATGCGCGTGGTCGATATCATGCTGGCGCTGCCAAGTCTGCTGCTGGCGTTGGTGCTGGTGGCGATTTTCGGCCCGTCGATTGGTAACGCCGCGCTGGCGCTAACCTTCGTTGCCTTGCCACACTATGTGCGCTTAACTCGCGCCGCCGTGCTGGTGGAGGTGAATCGCGATTACGTCACCGCGTCTCGCGTGGCAGGTGCCGGGGCGCTGCGCCAGATGTTTATCAATATTCTTCCCAACTGCCTTGCACCGCTGATTGTTCAGGCGTCGCTCGGCTTCTCTAACGCCATTCTCGATATGGCTGCTCTTGGTTTCCTCGGCATGGGGGCGCAGCCGCCAACACCGGAATGGGGCACCATGCTCTCCGATGTGTTGCAGTTCGCGCAAAGCGCCTGGTGGGTCGTGACCTTCCCTGGTCTGGCGATCCTGCTGACGGTGCTGGCATTTAACCTGATGGGTGACGGTCTGCGTGACGCGCTCGATCCCAAACTGAAGCAGTAAGAGGTTCGAGATGGCGTTATTAAATATAGATAAATTATCGGTGCATTTCGGCGACGAAAGTGCACCGTTCCGCGCCGTAGACCGCATCAGCTACAGCGTAAAACAGGGCGAAGTGGTCGGGATTGTGGGTGAGTCTGGCTCTGGTAAGTCGGTCAGTTCACTGGCGATTATGGGGCTGATTGATTATCCGGGCCGCGTGATGGCAGAAAAACTGGAGTTTAACGGCCAGGATTTGCAGCGTATCTCAGAAAAAGAGCGCCGCAATCTGGTGGGTGCCGAAGTGGCAATGATCTTCCAGGACCCGATGACCAGCCTTAACCCGTGCTACACCGTGGGTTTCCAGATTATGGAAGCGATTAAAGTGCATCAGGGCGGCAACAAAAGTACCCGCCGTCAGCGGGCGATTGACCTGCTGAATCTGGTCGGCATTCCCGATCCGGCATCGCGTCTGGATGTTTACCCGCATCAGCTTTCCGGCGGCATGAGCCAGCGTGTAATGATCGCTATGGCGATTGCCTGTCGGCCAAAACTGCTGATTGCCGATGAACCGACTACCGCGCTGGACGTGACCATTCAGGCGCAAATTATCGAACTGCTGCTGGAGCTACAGCAGAAAGAGAACATGGCGCTGGTATTGATTACCCATGACCTGGCGCTGGTGGCGGAAGCGGCGCATAAAATCATTGTGATGTATGCCGGCCAGGTGGTGGAAACGGGTGATGCCCACGCCATCTTCCGTGCGCCGCGTCATCCGTATACTCAGGCATTGCTGCGTGCGCTGCCGGAATTTGCTCAGGACAAAGAACGTCTGGCATCGTTGCCTGGCGTCGTTCCCGGCAAGTACGACCGCCCGAACGGCTGCCTGCTTAACCCGCGCTGCCCCTATGCCACTGACAGATGTCGCGCTGAAGAACCGGCGCTGAATATGCTCGCTGACGGGCGTCAGTCCAAATGCCATTACCCACTTGATGATGCCGGGAGGCCGACACTATGAGTACGCAAGAGGCCACCCTGCAACAACCGCTGTTGCAGGCTATCGACCTGAAAAAACATTACCCGGTGAAGAAAGGCATGTTCGCGCCGGAACGTCTGGTTAAAGCGCTGGACGGCGTTTCGTTTAACCTTGAACGTGGTAAAACGCTGGCGGTAGTAGGTGAATCTGGCTGCGGTAAATCGACCCTCGGTCGGTTGCTGACAATGATTGAAACACCTACCGGCGGTGAACTGTATTACCAGGGGCAGGATCTGCTCAAGCACGATCCGCAGGCGCAGAAGCTACGTCGGCAGAAAATCCAGATCGTCTTCCAGAATCCCTATGGTTCGCTGAATCCGCGTAAAAAAGTCGGGCAAATTCTTGAAGAGCCGCTGCTGATTAATACCAGCTTAAGCAAAGAACAGCGTCGGGAAAAAGCCTTGTCGATGATGGCAAAAGTTGGCCTGAAAACCGAGCACTATGACCGCTATCCGCATATGTTTTCCGGCGGTCAGCGTCAGCGTATCGCCATTGCCCGAGGTCTGATGCTTGACCCGGACGTGGTGATTGCCGACGAACCGGTTTCCGCGCTGGACGTCTCGGTGCGTGCGCAGGTGCTCAACCTGATGATGGATTTGCAGCAGGAGTTGGGGCTGTCTTATGTCTTCATCTCGCATGACCTGTCGGTGGTGGAGCACATTGCTGATGAAGTGATGGTGATGTACCTGGGCCGCTGCGTGGAGAAGGGGACGAAGGACCAAATCTTCAATAACCCGCGCCACCCGTACACTCAGGCGCTGCTCTCCGCTACACCACGCCTGAACCCGGACGATCGCCGCGAGCGCATCAAACTCACCGGTGAACTGCCAAGCCCGCTGAATCCACCGCCGGGCTGCGCCTTCAACGCCCGCTGTCGTCGACGCTTCGGCCCCTGCACCCAGTTGCAGCCACAGCTAAAAGACTACGGCGGTCAACTGGTTGCCTGCTTTGCTGTTGATCAGGATGAAAATCCGCAGAAGCCAGCTGTATAACCCACCCGATGAGACCGGTTGTCATGCTGGTCTCATGTCAAATATGACCCTCTTGTGCTTTAACTATCACTTATAGATCTTTTTTGACCATCTTTGTTGCCTATGGATTATATATGAGCTAAATTATAACCATTAATAAAAAATGGTTCATTTATGATGCTTAACGAATTCATTTAACCATAAATGATCTTTTTTTTGTCTTTTATCAATTGAAAGGTTCTTTAATGATCTACACAGGGTCACAGAATCTGGCTCAAGAGTTGAAAGCGATCGGCGACCAGCTCCAGGAGTTGCAGAAGAAACTTATTCAGGGGCCGAATATTAGTCAACCACGCCCCCTCCTGACCATTGAGACTCCCCGTCATTTGGGGGAACAACTGAACGCACGTCGCAAAGAATTGGGCATTGATTTATACACACTTGAACTACAAACAGGGATCTCAACGTCCACGTTAAAGCGACTTTTTAAGGATCCTGAACAGGTTAAATTCGGCAGTGTGTTCGCTGTGGCGAATGTTCTTGGAGTGAAACTATGCATCGGCGAGTGAAAGTGTTGCTCTATGGTCAGGTAGTGGGTGAACTCTCTCAGAACGACAGTGGTTTTTTGTTCCAGTACGCCCCGGATTACCACGGACCGGCAATCTCAATCAGCCTGCCCGTCGCACAGCGTCAGTTTCCCAGTGAGACGTTGCATCCTTATTTTGCCTCACTGGCGCCAGAAGGATGGCTGCGTCAACGCTACAGCCAGATACAGCATCGTGACGAAAACGATCCACTGGGAATGCTTATTGATAACGGCAAGAATCTGCTGGGGGCAATCCAGATTTTACCTTGGGAGGAATAATGGCGAATTGTCGCATTCTGTTAACGCCACTGAATGAACGTGACGAACAGCGCGGATATTCGACACAGGGGTTGAAGCGCCTGAGCGGCACTGCAAAATTGAATCCTCGGCTGGGGTTTACGCGAACTCAGTTTGTGCAGGAACTTCCGCGTCAACAAAAAGGGATGAGTATTTCCGGTTACCAGCCCAAATTGCAATTAGTGCTGGATGAAGGAGAGTTCCGCGTCGTAGATCATCAGGGAAATTTTATCCTTAAGCCCTCTCCAGCCGACTTTCCCGGCTTGGCCGAAAATGAACACGCAACAATGACATTGATGTCTCGTTTGGGATTTGACGTACCTGTGCATGGCCTGCTGAGTTTTGCACCACAATCAGAGGAGAAGCTTGAATACGCGTTTGTTATCCGGCGCTATGACCGGGATGACAAGGGGCAGCCAGTGCATCAGGAGCAACTTGATGGCGCGATGCAGATTACAGATAAATATGGCAAGACGGGAAATGATAACGAGCAATACGTCAGCTATGAAACGCTGGCCCGATTTTTAATTGCCCATGTTAACGACAACATCGCATTTAAAATCGATCTCTTTCGTCGCATTGTTTACGCCTGGTTGCTGGGTAATAACGACATGCATTTACGAAACTTTGGCTTAGTGTACTCCGATGGTTTGATGCCAGCGTTAGCGCCGGTGTATGACTTTGTTTCTGTCGCTCCCTATCCGGAATATTTTCACTCAAACTATCTGGCGCTGCCGTTATTGATGCGAGAAGAAGGCGGTCGGGAACTGGCTCCTGGATTTGACAGTGGTTATGGCGAGTATATCGGGCAGGACTTTTTGCTGTTGGGTGAATCGATGGGATTAGCGCCCAGATTGCTGGAAAAAATCTTTCAGGATATACGTAAAGAAAATACCATTGTTATGGAAACGTATGAACAGTCCTTTATGACTCAGGAGCATATCCAGGCTGTACTGAAATGCTATCGACATCGTCTGGGGCTGCTGTGAGCAGCCCCCGTTACTTTTACTCAATCAGCTTCAACAGCGGCGAAAAGCACAGCAAAATGCCATAAAACAGGATAAGCCATGTTTTTAGCCCGCGTAGTTTTTTCAGTTGTGAAACTTTAGAGATCAGGAAAAACGGAATCAGGCACGACACAATGCCATATAACGGGCTTCCTAACTGAAAGAACACCAGCACCGATACACGAAACGAAACCCAAATCGTCAACGTAATGACGATAAAAGCGCAAATTGCCAGAGTCAGCATACGCGAGTTAATTTTCTGGGTATCAATAATTCGGCTTAACAGATTGAGAATAATGCCTTTAATGGCCTCGTGGAAACCGAGGTAAATGCCAAAGAATGCGGTCAGTACGGCAAAGATATTCAGCACCGTAGAGGTGATATGAATGATATGCCCGGGGATCACCTGCGCGGCTAGTGCCAGTGCCGAGATATTTTGTTCAAAGGCAGAAACGGCTTCTTCGTGGCTTATTGAGAAGGTAAACGAAAAGGCAAAAAACAGGATCACCGCGATGAGCGTGATATAGCTAATCCGGTGGGTACGCAGCGCGAGCCGAGTTGCCAGTATTTTATCTGTTTCCCGTTTACGATAGGCAATATTCATCGGGTTAAGCACCTGAATAAATACCGCAGAGAAGAAACAAAATGGAATGGTGAGCAGGACGTCGCGGAAAAATACGGAGGCTTGTGGGAAGGCGGTTATATTGGCGAAATTCCAGTGCGGGATCATCGCAAAACCGAACACGACAATAATGCCGACTTTGACCACCACCATTGGCCCGGAGATCTTAAACAGCAACCTTTCACCACCAGACGCAATCGCCACCAGTACGGCGAAAATAGCGACTTTATAAAGTAGAGATTGTGAAAGATCGGCATCGGTTAAACCGAAGGTTTTCAGGTATGAGGCACTGTCGAAAACCACGGAGAGAGAGTAGATAAAAATCCCGTGGATAATCATCAAAAAGTAGATAACCCCGAGGAAAATTCCCCAGTTTTTGCCCAGGTAATGACTGATAATATCTGTATAGTCATTACAGGAATCACTTTCTGAAAGTGTCTTTAAATAAATGTCCTGCACTATCCAGGTTGCCGGATAAGCAATGATTGCAGCGGTAATAAATACCCAAATCCCCTTCAGGCCAATTTGTACCGGCATCAGCACGGTTCCGGCACCAATCGCCATTCCTATACATAATAAAACCCAGCCGAAGTCGTAGCGCGTAAACGGCAATTTGTGATCGTGTAATGGTTGTGTGTTGTGCTGCATAAAGTCCTGTCCAGAAAGAAGTCAGCCTCGTAAAAATGAATAACCCCAGCTTCTCTTGCGCAACTGGTAGAGAAGTTGAATACGCAGTGTGTAACGAATGAGACAACAGATTCACTGGGGAGATTGCGAGGAGGCGCAATTCTACAAAATTGCGCATTTCACTACCAGTCTGGAGTCAGCTCGGATATGAACTGCAACTATTGTAAACAAAGAAATTAAGTTGGAAGGCATCACGCAATGAGGAAAATTGCCGAATGCTGACGATAAAAAGCAATCGTAAAATCAGCGGCAAGCCGGAAGGATTCCGGTGAGGCGCAATGTTGCGGGGGCTTTATCCCCGGCGGCATTGGTTGCTGGAGAGAGAAAACCCCCGCACGTTGCAGGTATGCACCTGACAACATCACGGGGGACATTCTTGCATCTAGACCATTCAAGAATAGCCGCGAAACGTTGTCATTACAACAGAGGCGGCTATATGACGCTCGCAGAGTTGGGCATGGCCTTCTGGCATGATTTAGCGGCTCCGGTCATTGCTGGCATTCTCGCCAGCTTGATCGTGAGCTGGCTGAATAAGCGGAAGTAATATGTCATGCGGGCGTCAGGCTGCCGTAATGGCAATTTGCGCCCGGACCAGGCCGCAGGGGGAAACTCTGCGGCCTTTTTCGTAAGAAAAATGCAACGGTTGCAAGCGGATAATA